>CAZTTD010000029.1:0-25329 GCA_964616925.1 uncultured Actinomyces sp. | reverse complement strand
GACAACACAAAACTCGTCGTGAGGCGGCAGCACGGAACTTGCGTGACGACAACACGGAACTTGCGGTGCAACAACACAAAACCGGCGCGTGGCCTCATCGCCAGCGCCGGTTTCATGTCCGTGGGAACCCTTAGTAGCGCCCCACGTACGGCAACAGATTGTGCCAGTTGTAAAGATCTGCAATCATCACGTTCTTCCCAGGCTGGGGAGCGTGGATCACCTGGTTATTGCCGATGTAGATGGCGACATGGTAGATGTCATCTGTTCCACCGCCTCTGCCCCAGAACACCGCGTCACCAGGCTGGGCCTGTGAGAATGGAACGCGCGTCGCAGCCCAGTACTGCATGCCGCTCTGGTGGGGCACATAGGTCCCCATCTGGCGGTAGATCCACGTGACCAAACCGGAGCAGTCGAATGCCCATGGTCCCTCAGCAGCCCAGACGTAGGGTGCACCAAGCCTTGACTTTGCCAGTTCCACGACCTGCGCACCTCTTGATGAGGCGGATGTCGAGGGCGGCAGTGTAGGCGCAGGCGTTGGAGAAGTTGGAGTAGTTGTGGTGCCGGATGATCCAGAGGAGCCCGAAGACCCAGACGAACCCGAAGAAGAGGACGACCCAGAGGATCCCGTAGACCCGGTCGCTTGCTGACTTGCTTGCGCTTCTCTTTCAGCACGCGCCCTGGCCGCTGCTTCTTCTTCAGCCCTGCGCTGCTCCTCGGCAGCCGCAATCCGCTGGTTTTCCAGATCGACAGAGGTTTGCCGTTTGGCCGCCAGCTCCGCAACCATCTGATCGCGTGACACGGCTGTGGCATCAGCGATCTGCTGTGCGTTCTCTACCGCTTCCTGAGCTTCCTCGGCCGTGGCTTCTGCCAGCGCATACGCCTCAGTCTCAGCTTCCTTTGCCCGCTCTGCAGCCGCCTCCATGACCTCAGCCACCTGCTGGAGCGCGGAAACTTCTTGCATCCGGTTGTCAGCAGCCAAACCGAAGGACGCTACTGCGTTACGCTTCTGTTCGATTGTCTGGAGGCCATCTGAGTTTAGATACGGTGCCCACGCGTCCAGCGAACCCGCACTACCGCGGTATGCGGCTTGTGAGACACCTGCCAGCTGCTTCAAGCCCGCCTCATACGCTTCCTGAGCCCTTACTGATTCAGCGGCCGCCGTTTTAGCGGTTTCTATGGCTGCATCTAGGTCAATGAGCGCCTGGTTCGCTTCTTCCATGGCTATTGCTGCTTCAATCCTTGCATCTTGGGCAGCAGCCTCTGCTGACGCCAACTGAATCTCCAGCTGGGCCACAGTCATTTCAGCGTAGGCAACTTCAGCCTTCGCATTATCCACGTCCTCTTGGGTCGGGGTCGCCACCGCTAGGGAGCTACCCGCCAGCATTCCTATGGAGAGCCCAACGACGGCAACCGCGCTTCCAAATTTCGCGGCAATCCGCCGACTGCGCGCAATTTCAGGTCTACGCAAACTGACCCCCTTGTACCCAATGAACAAAATGTCTACGCACTATGAGGACCCAAAAAGACCGGGCATATGCACTCCTGCCCCTTTAGACCCTCTAGCCACATCCGTAACACTAGCAACAATTGCAACACCTGCACCACTGGCCCCACGTTTTTCACCCCGTCAAGGTGCCCAAATTTGCGCTTCGTGGCCTACGCTGAAGATGTGGACGAAGAGATTGAAGAGGGACCGTCGGTGGATTCCGACCCGCTCCCAGCGGAAAAACCGGGAAGCAAGCCTGAGGAAGAAACCGACGTCGAAGTCGACGTGATGGCCCCATGGGGTGCATCAGGGCCGCCTCCGGTGGGACGGTGGGAACGCGACATGTTGGGTGAGGACTTTGAGTCGCGCACAATCGCCCTCGAACCCGATGCTGAAGGTCCGAACGTGGCCACAATCGTCCGCATGACGTCCTCGATCGGCCAGGCGAACAACCACGGACGCGACCGAAAGGACAGGCGCAACCACGGGCAGAGCCAAGAGCACAACCACGGGCGCGACCAAAAGGACAAACGTAACCACGGGCAGAGCCAAGAGCACAACCACGGGCGCGACCAAAAGGACAAACGTAACCACGGACGCGACCAACAGGACAAGCCCCGCCACCAACGTCCCCACCAGCGCACCCACAAAAGTAACCGCGCGGAGAGCCGCGCACGCACCGCGGAACGCAGACGCGAGGTCAGGAAGCGTCTGCAAGACCTCCTTGACGCTGCGGGCGCAAAGCCTCAAAAAGCCCCCACTTTCGCGGTTCTTTACGTGCACGGGCGAAACGACTACTTCTTCCACGTTGAGACTGCCCAGAGAATGAGTGCGATGGGGGCCGCGTTCTACGCCCTCGACCTTAGAAAATACGGACGTTCGCTACGCCCGGACCAAACTATTGGGTACGCGACGGACTTGGCGGTGTACGACAGGGAGATTGGGCTTGCGCTGGACATCGTGCAGGAAGAGTGCCCGGGCATTCCCGTGGTGATGATGGCGCACTCCACCGGGGGTCTGATCGCGGCTCTGTGGGCGTGGCGAAACCCGGGGCGCATCGATGGCTTGATTCTGAACTCCGCATGGCTTGAGCTTCAGGTGTATTCAAGCATCCGGCCGGCCATCCAGCAGATCACATCGCGCGTCAGCAGCATACGCCCGCACGCGCCGGTCATCGGGGTGTCGAAGTCGGATAACTATTACAGGTCGCTCACAAACGGGTGGAAGGACTCCGGGCTGGAGATACCGGACTACTTTGAGGACGCGACCGATGACCCCGCCTTTGTCGGCTGGCAGATCAGGCCGGAATGGAAATGGCCCTTCTCCTACCCGGCGCCGGCCGCTTGGGTCGCGGCCATATTGGAGGGGCACGCCGCCATAGAGAAGGACGTCCATCTGGACATCCCGGTACTCGCACTGTCGTCCACAGACTCCGGGCTGGACTTCTCTTGGGGCGAGGCCGTTTTCAGTAGCGACGTAGTACTGGATGCGGAGGCGATCACCGAGCGCGCGGCGGGGCTTTCCGACTCCGTCGTGATCGCTCGTTTCCCGGGCAAGCACGACCTACTCTTGTCAGACCCGCCGGTGCGCGATGCGATCTACGCGACGATGCGTAAGTGGCTGGCCTTCACGGGGCTCAGCGACCCCTGTTGATCTCCTCAATAGATTCGCGTAGCGTCGGCCCACGCTCATCCCCCAGGTGCCACGCGCCCCAGCCGTCCTCGCCATAAATTCCCATGGCGCGCAATGCCTGAGACGGGTCGGTGAAGGCGCCCGCGGGGACGATGATCTGCCCCTCCAACGAAAGTATCGCACTACGCGGCCCACGCGACGCCGGGCTGAGCGACAACGAGACGTCATCCCCAAGCATTCTGGCCAAGTACGTCAAGCCCGCCGCGTCCATTTCCACGCGCTGCACGGCGGCCTGCTGTGCCCTCTCCCGCGCGCGCCGCTCCTGGCGGGTCAGACCCATGCCCGCGGGCGTTGCGCCAGCCCTCTCATGGCGCGCCGATCGAGTACGCGAAGCTCCCGAAGCACGCGAAGACAACGCCGCGGCAGAGGCGTGCGCGGATGATCCAGTTACGCGCTGGAACGTGGGAGCGTGATCCGCCCTGGTCGCCCTTTGTTGCGGTGCACTTGCGGGGCGAGGGCGGCGGCGCTCCATCCGCGTTGGCGGCTGCTGCGATGCGGCCGGCCGCACGGGCTCTGGTCGCGCAGGTTCTGGCTGTGCGGGCTCCTGGGGTGTGGGCGCCGGCTGAGGTGCCGGTTCCGGGATGTGCTTTGGCGCAGCCTCTTGTTGGACGGGCACCGGCTGCGCTTCCGGCTGCGGCGCCGGTTCTGGTTGTGCGGGCACTGGCTTCGGCGATACAGACGGAGCCTTAGCCCTGCGTGACTGGGCCTCCGCACGCGTCAACGGGACCCAAGACGCACCACTGGCAACGGGCTGGCGCACGGCGGGTGCTGCGGGTTCCGCCTCCGGCACGCGAATCTTCTGCACGCTGGGCTTAGCCCGCTTACCTGCAGGATCCTTGCGCTGCGCTTCCGGCTCAGGCTGCACTTCTGATTGAACACCTGCCTGCGGGGTGGGCGGTGGGGGTGGTTCGTGTGAGAGCGTCTCACTTCGACCCCTGCGGGCCAGCACGTCGTGGTTGGCCATCCCCTCCAGCGAAGCAGCTTCGGCTTTCTTCGATTTCCTGGCAGCCTCCGCAAGCGTCGGCACCGCGCTGGTGCTGTCAAGAACTGGCGTGAACCGGTGGTTGTACAGGCGCTGCCCAACGGGCTCCACCTCTAGGAATGCGCGTCCGTTATTGGTCTGACGCAGGGACATCTCATGGACTTCAACGCCTGAGGAAGAGAGGACGTCCAGTGCTGGACGCACCTCCGGGGCCACGTTTGCGGCAACCAGGACCATCCGCGGCCCATTCGGTGGGGAGGTCGGCATGGTCTCACGGAACTTTGCCCAACCCCTCTTAAACCCCTCAATCCCGTGGGGGTATTGGCGCGCCAGATCAGTCCATGACATCGCGGCGCTGTCAGCCAGGCGGGAAAGGGCTTCGATAAGCACGTCGGCGTCCAACTCCGCCACCACTTCAACGGCCACGACCTGCCCGGCCGCATCAAGCGCGGTGAGGCGCGGCGCAGATTCGTCACCACCAGAGCCGGGGGACCAAGCTATTGGGAACAGGGGACGGGAGACGATTTCGAGCACCTGCATCCGGACCGCCTGGAGCACATCCTCCGAAAACCCATCGGGGACCTCACGTCCAAACTGGGCCGGAACCAGCCGTCCGTCCTCCAGCTCAAAAAGCGCCATAACTACAAACCCCTACTGTGTTGACCTAGCGGCTATTCTCTCACGGCTTGGACGGTCGCATAGGAAGAAGTGGGCAACCCGCACAGTGGATGGCGACTTGAGCACTCTTGCCGCCGCCGCAGGCTCCGAGCCCCGAAGCACAGAGAGACTCAGCCGGACTAACCAGCCCACGCCTTCCAAGGTCTTCAACAATGATGGTGGCCAGCCCCACGGATATGTTCTCAGCGGCTGCGACACCCACAATAGTTGCGCCCTCGAAAAGACGTGATTTCACACGGTCTTCCAGGGTGCGCGTCTCTTTCCCAGCGTCACGCACGCGGGTCGCCGCCATCATAGGAAGAGCCGTCCGATCTGGAAGAATCCGACCGCCAGCAGCCAGGCTATGACCAGTTGGGCGACCACTGCGATCGTGGTCAGCCTCCCGCCGATTTGCCTCACCTGCTCCGCCACTGTGGCCAGGCACGGCGTGTATGTCAGCACGAAGATCAAGAACGCTAGGGCGCCCAACGGGGCCGCGCTTCCTGCGGCGTCCTCGAACGAAGCCCGAACCAACCCCGGCAGGCTACCCAAGTCATCCCCACCATCTTCCGCGTCCCCGGCGGCCTCCGGGTCAAGGTTGTAGGACACGACTATGGAGGAAATCACCGTTTCCTTGGCGACGAAACCAGTCATGAGTGCGCCGGTCATGTGCCACTCACCGAAACCAGCGGGGGCGAATACGGGCTCCAGAGCCTGCGCCGTGCGGCCGTACGCGGACTCCGACATGGGCATGTCCGGGTCAGCGAAGCGGTACTCAGACGAGGTCGGAATGGCACCCAGTAGCCACACCACCAACGTCATGACGACGATGATCTTGCCGGCTCCCTTTACGAAAGCCCAAGAGCGCATCCAAGTCTTGTGGGCTGTCGCTAGGATCCTCGGCATTCCGTAGGGCGGCAGGATGAGCATGAGCGGGGCTTGCGTCTGCCCCTTGGTGAAGAAGGGACGGAGGACGAGGGCGCCTAGGACAACCATCAGGATCGACATCATGTAGAGGCCGAAAATTATGGTCCCCGTGTGCTCCGGGAAGAAGATCCTGACGATCATCAGGTAGATGGTGAGTCGCGCAGCGCAGGAGGTGTAGGGGGTGATCAGTACCGTCACGATCCGTTGGCGCGGATTCGGGAGGGTGCGGGTGGCGGCAAGCGATGGAAGGTTGCATCCAAAGCCCATGATCAGCGGCATGATCACCCTGCCGTCCAGGCCGATTTTGCGCATCAGTCGGTCACCAAGGAACGCCGCGCGCGCCATGTAACCCGAATCTTCAAGTAGGGAAATCATGAAGAATATTGCGAACATGAGCGGAACGAAGGACGCGACCACGCCCAGACCCGTGAGCACGCCACCGACAAGCAGCCCCTGAACCCAGGTGTCCTCTAAGCCCACCTGGCCCAAAAGCGTGTTGGTGAGGTTCGCGACTGAGAGCGCACCGGGTTCCTCCGACGCAAAGAATCCGTCAAACAGGTCCTGGATTGGCCCAACCCACTCCCCGGCAACCTTGAACAACAGCCACATGAGGGCGAAGAAGACGGGGATTCCGAACCACGGGTTCAGCAAGAAGCGGTCGATCCGGTCCGACCGTGACAGTCGGGATGCTTGGGATTCGATGCGTCCTAGGCTCTGCTCGACCTCGTCCACCCAGGAGAAGATTTCTGTCGCGTCCGCCGCGGGATCTGCGGCTACAGCAGCCGCCGTGGAGTCGATTGGGGCATGCGCGCAAACACCGGTTTCATCGCAGTGGCACGCCACCTCCCCCACCAGGTCGACGGGAGTGTTGCACTGCTGAGCCGCTGCAGCCGCAGCGGCCGCCACCTGGTTATACCCGGGCGCGGAAGGATCCGGCGTGATCCCCTGTACGCGAGGACGCATCGTCAAACCCGCAGCAATAAACGCTTCCACGTCCTCCCTGCGCTTCGATCCACGAGGGTCCACCACCATGACCGGAACGCCTAGGGTCTTGGCGAGGGCGTCAACATCCACGGCCTCCCCCTCAGCAGCCGCAACGTCCTGCAGCGTAACCAGACCGACAACGGGGCGACCAGTGCGAGCAACCTGCGCCAGTAGGTAGAGCGAACGCGTCAATGCGGTTGCGTCGAGGACGGCGACCACCAGGTCAACGCTACGTCCGGAGGCGGCGTCAGTCAGGGAGCCGGGGGCGCCAGCGAGGTTGTCGACAACCACCTGCTCATCAGCGGAGTTCGCAATCAGGGAGTAGGTGCCGGGAGTGTCGACCACGCGCGCCTTCAGCCGGGTGGCGCGCCCGATGGCGACCTCAACGGTCGTCCCCGGTGCGTTGACGACCGCCTGTCGAGCCCCCGTGATCAAGTTGAAAACCGTCGACTTCCCGACGTTGGGGTTGCCGACCAGAAGGATGGTGGGTTCGGCAGCACTCACGTCCGTGGTGTCAATATCGACGCTTCCGGACGGGCCGCAATGTGAGCAGCTCACCTTACGTCGCCCTTGGTGCTACGTGCGAGGGCGGAGAAAATACGGGACACATCCGCCCGTCCTCGCCCCTCAATCGCGTCCGTCGTGGTGGATTGAGCCAGCTCACTCTGGGACGTCAGCGCGTCCTCCACCATGATCCGTTTGGCGCTCTTGTGATCCACGGCGATGCGGGCACCGGCAATGTTGATGACGAGGCCGCCAAACGCCGCGCGGTTCACCACCGAGAACTCCGCACCAGCGCGGACGCCCAGCTCCTGCAGCCGGAGATCAAACTGCTTTTCAACATCGACAGCGGTGATTCGGGCCCGGGTTCGCAAGGGGCACTTCGCAAGCATCATGGGGTCCAGCTTAGGTACGCCTAACCTATATAGTCCAATATTGAACAGGCAAATCTTTCCTAAATAACCAGGGGTGATTCTGGTGGGGCGAGGGCGACCTTTCGTTGCAATAGCAGGTGTTTCGGCCTGTTCAATACGACCCTTGGTCGAGGTCGTATACCAACGGACCCAGCACGAAGGCGGAGAAGGAGTATCCAACTTAGGAATTAGGTCCCAGGTCGCACGCAAATCCCGTGTGCTGCGGCGTGCAAGCCCTGGCCGCTCGGGTGCGCGAACCTCGGCTGGTCGCACGCGAATCCGGCGCGTTACGGCATGCACACCCCGCCGTTAAACGCAGTGGGGTGGGGGCCAACCGGCCACCCACCCCAAGCATTCACCGGAACTCACTCCGGTGGTTGCCTTTGCGTCTACTCACTCATGACTGACGCCCGGCCCGCCTCAAGACGTGCAACCGGAACGCGGAACGGAGAGCAAGAAACGTAGTCCAACCCGACCTTGTTGAAGAAGTGGATTGACGCGGGATCACCACCGTGCTCACCACAGACACCCAGCTTCAGCTCAGGCTTCGTTGAACGGCCGCGCTGCACGCCGATCTCCACTACACGGCCGACACCGTTGACATCGATGGTCTCAAACGGGGAGACACCGAACACGCCTGCCTCAATGTACTCATCGAAGAATGCGCCCTCGACATCATCGCGGGAGAAGCCCCACACGGTCTGCGTCAGGTCGTTCGTTCCGAAGGAGAAGAAGTCAGCCTCACGCGCCAGGTCATGCGCGGTGACTGCAGCACGTGGCAGCTCCACCATGCAGCCGATCGGGATGTCCAACTTCTGGCCCGTTGCCTCTTCGACAGCCACCAGCTCCGGCTCCAGGAAGGAGCGGACCAGCTGCTGCTCACGAATGGATGCAACAAGCGGAACCATGATCTCTGGCTTCGGGTTCAGGCCCTCAGCCTGCAGCTCCGCTGTGGCCTCCGCGATGGCGCGTGCCTGCAGCTTGAACATGCCGGGAAGGTACAGTCCCAAACGGACGCCACGCAGGCCGAGCATCGGGTTCGCCTCATGCAGGCGACGCACCTCAACCAGCAGCTTCTCATCTTCCTCGCTGATTTCCTCACCCAGAGCCTTGGCAACGGCTGCCTTCACCTCAAGGGAAGTCATGTCAGGCAGGAACTCATGTAGAGGCGGATCGATCAGGCGGATCGTCATCGGCTTGCCATCCATGACGCGCAGCATCTCCAGGAAGTCACCCCGTTGGAGAACCTCAAGTGCGTCCAGCGCCTCCTGCTGATCCACGGATCCTGCCTCTGACAGGATGACGCGCTCAACCAGCGGACGACGTTCACCAAGGAACATGTGCTCAGTACGGCAAAGGCCAATGCCTTGCGCACCAAAGTCTAGGGCGACTGTCGCGTCCTTCGGGCTGTCGGCATTCGCACGGACGTCTAGACGACGTACCTCATCGGCGTGGGTCAGGATGCGGTCGACGGACTCAATGAGTTCCCGTGCGCCCTCGTCATCCCCAGCAGCCTCCAGGCCAGCGTCAAGACCTTCCAGCAGGTAGGTCGTAACGGCGGAGTCCTCAACCTCAACCTCACCCAGGAACACCTCACCGGTGGACCCGTCGATTGCGATGATTGAGTCCTGATCCAAGACGAAGTCACCAACGGAAACAGTTCCGGCAGCCTCATCAATGACCAGGGTGTCCGCGCCAACAACACAGGTCTTACCCATGCCACGCGCAACAACAGCAGCGTGGGAGGTCTTCCCGCCACGCGCGGTCAGAATACCTTCGGAAGCAACCATGCCCGGAAGATCTTCAGGGTTGGTTTCGCGACGAACCAGCACGGACTTAATCCCTGCTGCCGCTGCGGCTTCCGCCTGCTCATTGTTGAGGACAATCTTGCCAACGGCTGCACCCGGCGAGGCCGCCATGCCCTTGGTGATCAGCACCTTCTCGGAGGCTGCTGCGATCTGCGGGAACATTAGCTGTGTTAGCTGCTCACCTGTCACGCGCTCCAGCGCCTCATCGCGGGTAATGAGCTTCTCATCAACCAACTGGATCGCGATGCGGAAGGCTGCGGCAGCCGTACGCTTACCAACGCGGGTCTGCAGCATCCACAGCTTGCCCTCTTGGATGGTGAACTCAATGTCGCAGAGGTCCTGGTAGTGCGTCTCCAGCTTGCGCATGATCGCACGCAGTTCCCTGTACGCCGCGGGATCCTGGTCCTCCAGTGCCGCCAGGGGCTCCGTATTGCGAATACCCGCCACAACGTCCTCGCCCTGCGCGTTCATCAGATAGTCACCGTAGACGCCGGAGTGGCCAGTGGATGGGTCACGCGTGAAGCAAACGCCGGTGCCGGACGTTTCGCCAAGGTTCCCGAACACCATCGTCTGTACGTTTACAGCGGTGCCGAGGTCCTCAGGGATGCGCTCACGGCGGCGGTAGATCTTCGCGCGCTCCGTGTTCCAGGAGCGGAACACGGCCTCAATCGCCATGTCCATCTGATCACGAGGGTTCTGCGGGAACGGGTTCCCGGTCGCCTCCTCAATGATTCCCTTGAATGTGGCGACCAGTTCTTTCCAGTCGTCCGCGGTCAGGTCGGTGTCCGCTTCAACTCCGCGCGCCTCTTTTAGATTTTCGAGGGCGTCGCCGAAAAGGTCCCCATCCACATCCAGCACAGTCTTTCCGAACATCTGAATCAGACGACGGTAGGAGTCCCACGCGAAGCGCTCATCTGCGTCCTTCGCCAACCCCTTCACGGACTCATCATTGAGACCAATGTTCAGGACCGTTTCCATCATTCCCGGCATGGAGAACTTTGCGCCAGAACGCACAGACACCAGCAGCGGGTGCTCTGGGTCGCCAAGTTCGCGCCCCATGACTTCTTCAACCTTGCGCAGTTCCTTGGTCACCTCTGTGGAGAGCTCTTCCGGAACTGAACCGGAGTCTAGGTAAACCCTGCATGCTTCCGTTGTGATCGTGAATCCGGGGGGAACGGGCAGCCCCAGACGAGTCATCTCCGCCAGGTTTGCGCCCTTACCACCCAGAAGATCCTTCTGGTTCTTGTCGCCCTGGGAGAAGTCGTAAACGTATTTGACCATGAATCGATCAAGCCTCCGTGCTAGTTCGTCAGCGCTCTTAGCGCCAGTGAGTCAGCGCCTTTGCGACGCACGCCTCACAGTTTACCAAGGGATACAGCCTTGATATTCGCCCGAGCTTCAGGTCACTAATTTCCGCAGCCAGCCCCACGTCCCGCATAGTGCAGGCAATCCTTTTGGGTCGCCTGTTTTCCTGCCCGTTGTCAGTTTTCCGGTTTACTGCAGCGGGGCACCGCTAGACGTTTTAGCACCTGTTGTTTGCCAAGGCGGACACACCAGGGAGGACACACCATGGAGGACACACCATTGAAAGGCCACTACCTCCGTGTCTGCTGCCGAATTTGGTTCCGCGCTCATTAGACCATCGTTATCGCCTTGACTGTCCAGCCGCGGCGGCGTCTCCTGTGAGGATCGAGAGCCTGCGGTGGGTTTGTGTCATGCGCGACCGTCTACACGGATTTACGCATTAGATCCACGATGTCCTCTTGAATACGCGATGTCGGCTTAGGTACGCGATGTCCCCTTAAATCCGCGATGTCCGCTCAGGTACGCGATGTCCCCTTAAATCCGCGATGTCGGGGCCGAATATCGCGGATTTAAGGGGACATCCAGTATTTAAGCGGACATCGCGTATCTAATCCGACATCTAGAATCTTCCAGCCCTGGACCACCGGGTCTTCTAACGCTGAGGGACACAGAACCGGACTTATACACCCGCACTATAACCTGCCGCGTTTGAGCGCTGTACTCTTTCGGGTCCACTGGACCGAGGGCCATCGAGGATACATACGGGGGCCGAAGATACATACGGGGTAAACATAACGCCGTTTTTGTTGCCTTTTTGCCACCCCGTATGTATCTCCGGCCCCGCTATGTAGCCTCGACGCGTGTTAACCAGCGTTCGGGGTGGGGTGTTAGTCGGAGTCGGCATTGGCGGTGCCGTGAGGTTGGCGGTGGGCCAGGGTTTGGCGTTTCTGGTTTTGACAGGCCCAGAACCAATGCCCGCGCTGTCGCAAGAGGGCACACGAGGGCACACGATCGTGCGGGAGCGCTCCCATCGACGCTTTGGCAGTTATCTGAGTTGCTGGATCGTTGGATTACCGCACGTTTGGGGCCGGATGCGTGAGAGCCCCACGTTTGGGGACCGGATGCGTGAGAGCCTCACGCATGAGAGCCGCACGCTGGGGGGACCGGATGCATGGGGACCGGATGCATGGGGGGTGCGAGGACGCCAAAGAGGACGGTCCCGAAAGGGACCGCCCTCTTGCTCAACAACTACGCCCTAGCCCTCCAGGAGCAGCTCCTCCTTGGGGAAAGCCGGATTGACCTCACCGTTGAAGGTGAACTCAGGCTTACCGTCAACTTCCTTCACACCGACAGTGACCACGTCACCCGGCTTGATGGTGCCGAACAGGATCCGCTCCGACATGGCGTCTTCGATGTCCCGCTGGATCACTCGACGCAATGGACGTGCGCCAAGCACCGGGTCATACCCGCGCTCCGCCAACAGCTCCCGCGCTTCATCCGTGATCTGGAGTCCCATGTCCTGCTCCTGCATGCGCAGACGCAACCGCCCAATCATCAGGTCAACGATCGTCTTGATGTCATCCTTCGTCAGCGGCGGGAACACCACAACCTCATCGACACGGTTCAGGAACTCCGGGCGGAAGTGCTGACGCAACTCCTCATTGACCTTCGCCTTCATCCGGTCGTAGTCATGTGTCAGGGCCGCAGACGACTGGAACCCGGTCAGCACGCCCTTGTTGATGTCGCGCGTTCCAAGGTTTGTCGTCATAAGGATGACCGTGTTCTTGAAGTCCACCTTTCGGCCCTGAGAGTCCGTCAGGTGCCCCTCTTCCAGAATCTGCAACAGTGAGTTGAAGATGTCTGGGTGAGCCTTCTCAACCTCATCAAACAGAACCACTGAGAATGGACGGCGGCGAACCTTCTCTGTTAACTGTCCGCCCTCGTCATACCCCACATATCCCGGAGGGGCACCGAACAGACGCGATGCCGTGTGCTTCTCAGAAAACTCCGACATGTCCAACTGGATCAGAGCTTCCTCATCACCAAAGAGGAACTCCGCCAACGTCTTCGCCAGCTCCGTCTTACCAACACCCGTTGGACCCGCGAAGATGAACGAGCCACCCGGGCGCTTCGGGTCCTTCAACCCTGCACGCGAACGGCGAATCGACTGGGCCAGTGCCTTTACAGCTTCAGTTTGGCCGACGACCCGCTTGTGCAGCTCATCCTCCATATTGATCAGCTTCGTCGTCTCCGTCTGCGTTAGCTTCACGACCGGAATACCCGTCGCCATGGCCAGCACCTGCGCGATTTCTTCCTCAGTTACCTCAAGGATTTCCGTCTCACCCGCGCCACGCCACTTCGCTTCAGTGTTCTCCCGCTTCTGGGTTAGCTTCTGCTCTTCATCCCGCAGGGACGCCGCACGCTCAAAATCCTGGTTGTCGATCGCGGTTTCCTTGGCGTGGCGAACTTCGGAGATCTGCTCATCCAAGTCCCGGATCTCCGGCGGCGCCGTCATCCGACGAATGCGCAGACGCGCCCCGGCCTCATCCATCAGGTCAATCGCCTTGTCCGGCAGGAACCTATCCGACACGTACCGGTCCGCAAGCGTCGCGCTGGCCTCAATGGCCTCATCCGTGATGACCACCCTGTGGTGCGCTTCGTAACGGTCACGCAGTCCCTTCAGGATGCCAACCGTTTCCTCCAGTGTCGGCTCATCAACCTTCACGGGTTGGAATCGTCGTTCGAGGGCGGCGTCCTTCTCAATGTGCTTCCGGTACTCATCCAACGTCGTTGCGCCGATGGTCTGAAGTTCACCACGTGCCAACATTGGCTTCAGCATCTGAGCGGCGTCAATGGATCCCTCAGCAGCCCCGGCCCCCACCAGCGTGTGGAGCTCATCAATGAATACGATGATGTCCCCGCGCGTACGGATTTCCTTCAAAACCTTCTTCAGGCGTTCCTCAAAGTCACCGCGGTAACGGGACCCGGCCACCAAAGACCCCATGTCCAAGCTGTAAATCTGCTTTTCTTTGATCGTCTCCGGGACGTCGCCGCGAACAATCGCTTGCGCCAACCCCTCAACAACGGCGGTCTTGCCCACGCCGGGCTCACCAATCAGGACCGGGTTGTTCTTGGTGCGCCGTGAGAGAACCTGCATTACGCGTTCCATCTCATTCTTGCGTCCAATTACAGGGTCCAACTTCCCCTCACGTGCGGACTGGGTGAGGTTCGTACCGAACTGTTCCAGTAGCGCGGAGTTACCCCGCTCCTTGTCACGCATGGGCGCGCCACCGGTGCCCACGGCTTCCCGCCCATCACCCTGGGTCTGGTATCCCTGCAGCAACTGCATGGCGGCCTTGCGAATCTTCGCCGGATCCGCGTTCAGCTTGTGCAACACCTGCGCAGCAACACCGTCACCTTCCTTCAAGAGGCCTAGGAGCAGGTGCTCAGTACCGATATAGTTGTGGCCCAACTGCAAAGCCTCACGGAACGACAGTTCAAACACACGCTTCGCCCGCGGAGTGAACGGGATGTGCCCCTCAACCGGCTTCTCCCCCTCACCGATCAGTTCCACGACGGCCGCACGTGCATCTTCAAGCTTGATACCCGTCATCTCCATGGCCTTCGCGGCCACGCCGTCCCCTTCGTGGATCAGCCCCAGAAGCAGGTGCTCTGTACCGATGTAGTTGTGCTCTAATCCGCGCGCCTCTTCTTGGGCGAGGACGATAACCCTTCGCGCCCTGTCGGTAAAGCGTTCAAACATGGCAACCCCCTTGGGATAGTGAGGCCAAATATTACGGGCAGCACAGTGCGCCCCGTCTTCACTTAGCGTAGAGCGACAGCGCAAAGCTCGGGCAAATTTTCGCTTTAAGGGTACTTAGAGCGGTGCTCCACTGCGGGAAAGGCGCGTATCCACAATGATTGTGAACGGCCCGCTGTTCACCAGCGCGACCTCCATCATTGCGCCAAACTCCCCCGTCGCCACCTCCAGGCCATAGCCGCGCAGATGGGAAACGACCTCTTCGACCAGAGGTTCCGCTACCGGTCCCGGGGCAGCGTCCGACCATGACGGTTTGGTGCCCTTGCGTGTGCGTGCCTGCAACGTGAACTGGGATACGACCAAAACCGGGGCGCCCTCGTCAATCAAAGACCGCTCACCGGAAAGGATCTTCAACGTCGCTATTCTGCGCGCCAACTTGGCGGCATCGTCCGACGTATCCTCCCGATGCACCCCGACCAGTGCGACTAGGCCAGGACGGTCGATACTCCCCACGACCTCGCCCTCGACCGTAACTTTCGCGTGCAACGCCCGCTGCAGAACAGCCTTCACCTAGTGCGTCCTCTTCGAAACCCTGTACGGAGACACGCGACCCAGTCCGCGCAGCTCCGTTGACGGGAACTCCTGCACCTCATAGAGGCCACGCACCGCGGACGAATCAATGGCCGCGGCGGTTGGCGCGTCCGTCAAAATGGACCAGCGCGGCGCGATATCCACAAGGCGCGCCGCCAGGTTCACGGAAGGCCCGAACACATCCCCCGAACGGGAGAACACATCCCCCTGTATGAAGGAGGCGCGCACCGGCAATATGCCCTCCGCTTCCCGCAGAGAATCAATCAGGTCTGTCACCACGACCAGCCCGGTTTCCAAGTTGTCTGCGATGAAGAAAACTGAATCTCCAATCATCTTCACAACCCGACCGCCGGCCGCAGTTACTACACTCCGACAGAGGTACTCAAACCTCTCCACCAACCCGACCAGGTCACCACCCAGCAGCGAGGCCGTGGCGGTGTAAGACGACATATCGACAAAACCAAAAGAACGGCTAAGAGGGAAGCGCCGCTTTGAATGGTCGCTACTGCGCGCCGCCAACTCCCGCGTAATGCGCTCAATCAGCGCATACATCTGCCTGCGCCAGGCGTAGACCATCTGCCCCTCAAGGGAGTCCACTAGGGAGCGCATCTCAGTTATCGCAACCACGCGCGCGGACGTGTCATCCAAGCCGAGCCTGCGCTCCACATCCTCCACCAGCGACTCAACCTCCCAAAGGGCCAAGCGGTCCGTCAGGTGGGACTGTGCGCGCAGAAGCGACGCGCTGGTGTTTTCAGACAGGCCGGCACGCGCGGCCGCTGTCAACCAATCTTCATACAGCTGCAGGTCCCGCTCAGTGAACCGTAGGTCATCCGCCTCTGCGCTGGCGAAGCCCATTTCAAGCAGGTATCGCTCCACTTCCTCCAGGTTTTTGCCCGTGCGCTGCGCGAAATCGGCAGCCGAAAGTGTGGGAGCTCCCCCAAGAAGAAGCTCCCTGTAGTCATCCAAGGTCCGGGACTTCACCTGCGGTAAAACCCTGTCCGAATTATCCACTTGAGAGTCCCCGGTCCGTCGAAAGGCAGCGGCAGCATGGTTGGTCATGGCTGATTCTGATAGCGTGCGTCCAGTTGTGGCGTAGGTCACGACAGAAGCCTACCCCCTCCGTCAAGTTGTGCCCAGTTTTTGAGCAAGGGCGCGCCTAGATCTACGCTTGGGACATGAACAACGACACAAATCCAGCCCGCACCTGGTCCGAATTAGACGAAGCGTGTGACTACTACATTCACGAATACGCCCAGTTGGACCCGCTTGCTGCGACAGACTGGGGCCTGCCCAGCGACCCCACAACGCTACCTGACATGTCTGTTGAGGGACTAAACGAACGCGCCGACCTAGACCGGAAGTTCCTGGATGACCTTCCAAAAATCCCCGTTAGGGACGAGGTCGATGAGGTAACCCGCGACGCCCTCGAAGACCGACTAACCATCGCGCAACTGCTGCATCAGGGTAAAGAGGATTTCGCGGAGCTAAACAACCTTGCCTCCCCCCTCCAGTCGGTAACCAACGCGTTCTCCTTGATGCCGACTGAGACCAATGAAGATTGGGACGCGATCATCGGGCGAATGCACGCGGTCCCACGCGCGCTGGAGCAGTACACCCAGTCCCTGGAATTCGCGGCTCAGGCAGGCATGGTTGCGGCGCGACGCCAGGTGGAAATCGGTATCAAGCAGTCCCACAAAATCGGAACCCTTGGTTCCGTTGGCGCGTTCTTTGAGGAGTTCGCGAAGGGTTGCCCCGCGGACGTGGCCGCCAATATTGGCGACGCAAAGCTTGACGCGGCAGTCAAAACGGCGTCGCAGGGCTACCTGGAACTGAGCGACTGGCTGGCAAACAACCTGGTACAAAAGGCGCCGGAGAAGGACCCGGTTGGGCGCGACCGCTACGAAGTGTTCTCCGCCCTGTTCGTTGGGGCGCGCGTCGACCTCGACGAAACGTATGAGTGGGGGCTTGCCGAACTCAAGCGAATCGTCGACGGTCAGAAGGAAATCGCGGCGGAGCTCTTTGGGAGCGGGACGTCCGTAGCGGAAGCCTACGACCGCCTCAACGAGATGGAGAAGTACCGCCTCCACGGCGAGGACGCGTTTTTGGCGTGGCTCCAAGCCACCGGGGACCGCGCCATCGCGGACCTGAACGGAACCCAGTTCGATATTCCAGAGCCGCTGCGGGTTCTCCAGGCGCGCATTGCGCCTTCGAAAGAAGGAGGCGTTTGGTACACGGGCCCGTCGGCGGACTTCTCCCGGCCCGGTCAGATGTGGTGGTCCATTCCGGAAGGGGAGACCGTTTTCCACACGTGGCAGGAGAAAACCACGGTGTTCCATGAGGGCATCCCCGGTCACCACCTCCAGATCGCGCAGGCGATACATGAGAAGGATTCCCTGAACCTTTGGCGCCGTCTGGGCTCTTGGAATTCCGGCCACGGTGAGGGTTGGGCGCTGTATGCGGAGCAGCTTATGGCGGAACTCGGCTACCAGGATGACCCGGGGGACCGCATGGGGATGCTGGATGCGCAACGGTTGCGCGCGGCCCGCGTTGTCCTGGATATCGGGTTGCACATCGGCAAGGAGCGTCCTGATGGCGAGGGCGTTTGGGACGCAAACTACGCGTGGGATTTCCTGCGCGAAAACGTAGCGATGTCGGACGCGAGTCTCCGGTTCGAACTGGACCGTTACCTCGGTTGGCCCGGTCAGGCGCCCTCATACAAAATCGGGCAGAGGCTCTGGAACGGACTGCGTGAGGACTACTTGGCGAAGCACGCGGGGACGGCGGAACGGGACCAGTTGGTGCGGAACTTCCACACGCGCGCCCTCGCCCAAGGGAGCCTGCCGATGGACACGTTGGCCATGGCGGTGCTGCGCGGATGAATGAGAAGGTAACGCTCGTTTTGGCGTCGAAGTCGCCCGCGCGCCTCACCACGTTGCGCAACGCGGGCGTGGACCCGACGGTCATGGTGTCGGATGTGGACGAGGACGCGGTGGCCGCCGCGCTCCCCCAGGATGCGCCGGCGGAGGTGCTCGTATGTGCGTTGGCGGAGGCGAAGTCTAGGGCGGTTGCGGAGGTCCTTGCGCGGCAGCTTGGCGAGGACGACGCGGATCCAACCGAGCGTTACCTTGTCCTTGGATGCGACTCAATGCTGCAGATCAACGGGCGGATGGTCGGCAAGCCGTACACGCCTGAGGTCGCGGTGGAGCGGATCCGGGAGATGCGCGGGACTGACGCGACCCTGTGGACGGGGCACAGTTTGGCGGTGGTGGATGGCGAGGGCGGATGGCGCGTGAGTGAGACGCTGACGGAGGCGGCCTCAACCGTCGTGCACTTTGGTGACATAACCGATGACGAGATCTCCGCCTACGTTGGCACCGGTGAACCTCTGAACGTTGCCGGTTCCTTCACCATCGACGGCTTGGGCGGCCCGTTCGTTACCGGAGTGACCGGTGACCCGCATTCCGTTGTGGGCGTGTCGCTACCTCTGCTTCGCAAGCTGGTTATCCAAGCCGGGACATTTTGGCCAGACCTTTGGCAAAGGCCCAGCTAGAGTTAAGGCATGACTGAAATGTTGGCGTGGGGAACGGGCCTTGCAACCGTGACCGATTCGGGTAAAACGTTGGACGTCTGGTTTCCAGACCCGCAGATGGGGAGGATGCCGGAAGGTGGGGATCCGGAGTTACTGGCAAGGCTGGCTTCGCGTGAGCGGCGCGATGAGACGCGGCGCGTCCACACGTCGGTAGTACGGGTGGACGCGGACTTGCGCGACCAACCCACTTCAACGGCTGATGCGTACCTGCGTTTACACCTTCTCTCCCACCGGTTGGCGGCTCCAAACACCATCAACCTGGACGGGATTAGGTCGCGCCTGCCGGTGGTTGCCTGGACCTCAGTTGGTCCCTGCGACATCAAGGACTTTGAGGAAACCCGATTTGACCTGCGTGCACACTACGGACACCCGATCTCAGTGACCAGCGTGGACAAGTTCCCTCCGATGGTGAACTACGTTTTGCCTCCGGGTGTGAGGGTGGCATCGGGAGCAAGGGTCCGGCTGGGAGCTCACTTGGCTCCGGGCACCATGGTTATGCACTCTGGATTCGTGAACTACAACGCGGGCTCCTTGGGACGCGCTTCGATTGAGGGGCGTTTGGCCCAGGGTGTAGTTGTCGGTGAGGGCACCCATGTTGGTGGCGGCGCATCGACGATGGGGCGCGTCGTGGGGGCATCCCATGCGCGTGTCAGGTTGGGCTCGAACTGTGTTTTGGGTTCCAACTCAGGGCTCGGAATTCCGCTGGGTGACGACTGCGTTGTTGAAGCGGGCGTATTCGTGACCGCTAATACACGTGTGTCGCTGTTGCCCGGCGGCGGCGTGGTGCCGGATGCCCACGGGTCGTTCATAAACCCGAAGGTTGTGCCGGCTTCCCGCTTAGCAGGTGCATCCAATGTTTTGTTCCGCAGGAACTCCCTGACAGGAATCATTGAGGCGTTGGGCCGCGGAGGAAAGACGATCTTCTTGGCGCAGGACTAGGGGTAGGGCTTTTTAGCGCGGGACAATTGGCGCGGAACGAAAGGCAGGGCACCCGCCCAAATGCGGGGCGGCTGCGCGAATGCGGGGCACCTGCATTTCGCCACGTGGCAGGACTTTCTGTGGGGCATTGCTGGTGCTCCACAAAACGGGCTGTGGGGGTTGGTGGCCTTAGATTTCGTAAGGCCGATGGTTATCCCCAACATCGATGGTTAATCCCGGGATTAACCATCGATCATGTGCCACAACCTTCGGTCTTAGGAAACCGTTGATCATAAAGACCCGGGAATGTCGGCGCAACAGCCACGTGCCTCAGTGTGGCTACCGTTCACCCCTCAAACTACATAGCGGGGGCCGAAACTACATAGCGGGGAAAGATTACAACGTTTTTATTGCTGTTTTGTGTCCCTGTATGTAGTTTCGGCCCCCGCATGTAGTTTCGGGGTCTCTTTTGGCCCCTGCGCGACTTAGATCGCCGTTATCGTCTTGGACCACCGCTATGGCTATGCGACAACGGCAATCTAACGTTGAAGAACCCCACCCCACAGCCAACACCAACGGCGACTAACAGGCGGGAACCGAATGATTTGGCACAGCAGCCCCAACTATCGAAGGTTGTGGCGGATTATCGATGGTTGTGCCCGGGAACAACGTCCGATAGTTAGCCACAACCTTCGATAGTCGCAGGCAGAGCACCGGCGAACGCCGGAGATACGCCTGCTACAGGCCAATTCATAAGGATCCGTTTAGCGGCCCGTTTGGTGACCCACTTAGTGACCCCAAGGCCAACCTCAAAACATCTCCGACCAGCAGAAACGCAAAACCAAAACCCCAGAAACCAGCCAGGAGGTCCAAGCCGGGTCAAAAGCACGCCGCACTGTACAACCTGGGTCAAAAGCAGCCACCAGGAGGTCCAACTCAGGTCAAAAGCACGCCGAACTGTGCTACTCAGGTCAAAAGCAGCCACCAAGAGGTGCAACCGACGTCAAGAACACCGCAACCTGTGCAACCCCGGCCAAAACGCCCCGTTAACAGCGAAGCGGGCCCACCCTCTAGGTGAACCCGCCCGCGCAAAAAACTGCAAACAGACTTACGCGTCCCGACGCGACCGCGCACGCAACGGCACGTAGTCCCGCTCCACAACACCCTGGTAAACCTGACGCGGGCGCCCAATCTTCGTGTGAGGATCATTCACCATCTCACGGTACTGAGCGATCCAACCCGGCAGACGCCCAAGCGCAAACAGCGGCGTGAACATCTTCGGCGGGAAGCCCATAGCCGAATAGATCAGACCCGTGTAGAAGTCAACGTTCGGGTAGAGCCTGCGCTTGATGAAGTACTCATCCGCCAGCGCGATCTCTTCCAACTCCATCGCGATATCCAAGAGCTGGTCCTTCTTCCCCAAACGGGTAAGAACGTCGTGAGCACTTTCCTTCACGATCGCTGCACGTGGGTCGTAGTTCTTGTAAACACGGTGACCAAAGCCCATTAGCTTCACGCCGTCAACCTTGTTCTTCACCTTGTCCACATAGTCATGCACAGAGCCGCCATGGTTCTGAATCTGATTCAGCATCCTCAGCACAGCCTCATTCGCGCCACCATGTAGGGGCCCTGACAGCGCGCCAACACCGGCGGCGACCGAGGCATACAGGTTCGCGTCCGCCGAACCAACCAGACGCACCGTTGAGGTAGAGCAGTTCTGCTCATGATCAGCATGCAGAATCAGCAGCATATCCAAGGCACGCACCAACGCCGGGTCAATGTCGTACGCCTGGTACGGCATACCAAAAGTCATGCGAATGAAGTCCTCCGTGTACCCACGCTGGCTATCGGGGTAAAGGAGCGGCAAACCTGCCGCACGCTTCGCGATGTAGGAGATCATGGTCGGCATCTTCGCGATCAACAGCGTAAGTGCCCGATCCAGCTGCGCCGGATCATGCGGGTCCAGCGTGTCCTCATAGTAGGTGCCAAGCCCAGCCACACCGGCCTGCAAAATTGCCATCGGGTGCCCATTGTGGGGGAACGCAGTGAAGAACGCCTTGAAATCCTCATGAAGCAGGCGGTGCCTCTGTATCCTGCGCAGGAAGCCCTCAAGCTCCGACGCACTTGGCAGCTCACCATAAATCAGCAGCCACGCCACCTCCAAGAAAGAAGAGTGACGCGCCAACTGGTCAATCGCGTATCCGCGGTAACGCAAAATGCCAGCATCACCGTCGATGTAGGTGATGTCTGAGCAGCAGGCTGCAGTGTTCACAAACCCATAGTCCAAGGTCACGTCACCCGTGGTGGCCAGAACCTTTGAGATGGCCAAACCATCAGAGCCAACAGAGGCTTCTACTCTTGGAAGATCTACCTTCGTGTCGCCAACTACCAGTAGCCCATCCGGCTTCTTCACAGCAGCCTCAGGTGTCTCTTCGGCCATAACTTGCTCCTCAAATTGCGTTTCGCGTGCGCCCCCAGCTTGCCCCACCGCACAGCTTTTGGCAGCACCTTCAAGATCTTAGGAAATACGTCCTATTTCAGGTGATCGTTGATATCCGCGGGGAGCGCTTCGACGACTGGGTGATCCATATCCAGAACGCCGGTCTTCTGCGCGCCGCCTGGAGAACCGATCGTGTCGAAGAAGTCTACATTCGCCTTGTAATAGTCCGACCACTTGTCCGGCAAGTCATCCTCATAAAAGATGGCCTCAACCGGGCAAACCGGTTCACAAGCGCCACAATCCACACATTCTTCCGGGTGGATGTAGAGCATACGAGTGCCCTCATATATGCAGTCCACCGGGCATTCGTCAACGCAGGCGCGGTCTTTGATGTCCACGCATGGTTCAGCAATTATGTAGGTCATTGATCCTCCTGATACATAGAGCTTATCGCGCTATTCGAACAAGGCCAGAGTGAGTTTTCCATCCGCCCTCGCCCAACCGCAACACGCGCCGCGCGGTTGCCGTATTCCGCCTAGGCTTGAGGCCATGAATCAGCCGCCCGCACTGCCGTGGCTTGCCTGGGAACCGGGCCAGCGTGTCGTTGTTAGGTATAGGGACGAGGACGGGTCGACAAGAGACGCCCTAGGAACCCTGGTCGAAACAGCACCCGACCACGTTGTTATCGACGCGCGCAGAGGCCGCGTCCACGTCCACGCCTCCCAGATGATTGTGGGGCGCAAAGTGGAGCCGCCTCGCCCTCGCCCCTAGACTTCGCCTTTTCGTTTGCGACCCGCCGCCTTCGCCCGCTCATGTCGGTCCAGGTGGACCTTGCGGATCCGCACGATTTCGGGGGTGACCTCCACGCACTCATCCTCCGACGCGAACTCCAGCGCCTCCTCCAACGTAAACTTGCGCGGGGGCGTCAACGCCTCGAACGCGTCGGCCGTTGCCGAACGCATGTTGGTCTGCTTCTTTTCGCGAGTCACGTTCACGTCCATGTCCTCACCACGCGCGTTCTCCCCGACGACCATGCCCTCATAAACCTCTTCGGTCGGGGCGACCATCATCGTGGCGCGCTCCTGCAACTGAACCATCGCGTAGGCCGTGGCGACACCCGAACGATCCGCCACCAGCGAACCACTGGGGCGCCGCGTAATGTCGCCCTGCCAGGGCTTATACCCGTCAAAAACCGCGGACTGAATTCCCGTTCCGCGCGTGTCGGTAAGGAACTGCGTGCGGAAACCGATCAGCCCGCGCGCCGGCACCTGGAACTCCAGACGAACCCAGCCGCTGCCGTGGTTCGCCATGGACTGCATGATCCCCTTGCGCGCCGCCAGCAGCTGCGTCACCGACCCCAGGTATTCCTCCGGGATATCGATGGTCAGGTGCTCCATGGGTTCGTGAATCTTCCCGTCGATCATCCGCGTCACGACCTGCGGCTTTCCAACGGTCAACTCAAAACCTTCGCGGCGCATTTGCTCAACAAGAATGGCGAGGGCGAGCTCCCCGCGTCCCTGCACCTCCCACGTATCCGGCCGCGAAGTTGGGAGAACCCTAAGGGACACATTGCCAACCAGTTCGCGGTCCAAGCGCTCCTTGATCTGGCGCGCCGTAACTTTGGAACCCTTCACTTTGCCAGCCAGCGGGGAAGTGTTGATGCCTATTGTCATGGAGATCGCGGGCTCATCCACACTGATCGCAGGAAGCGGCTGGGGGTCATCCGGGTCAACCAGAGAGTCCCCGATGGTAATCTCATTGATCCCTGCCACAGCAACGATGTCGCCGGCGTGCGCTTCCATGGTCGACTCACGGTTCAAGCCCTGCGTCCGCAAGACCTCTGTGATCTTGACGTTCTTCTTGGTTTCATCCCCACGCACCCAGGTGACTTGGTCACCCTTGCGCAGCGTGCCGTTATGTACGCGAACCAGAGCCAGCCTGCCAAGGAAAGGAGATGCGTCCAGGTTCGTAACCTGAGCAGCCAGTGGTGCGCCTTCTTCATAGGAGGGGCCGGGAATGTGCTCAAGGATCGTCTGGAAGAGCGGCTCCAAGTCCTCACTGGGAAGGGTGCCGTCCTCCGGCTGGGTTGCCGAAGAAAGCCCCGCCTTCGCCGATGCAAACAGGACGGGCGCATCCAAAACTTTGTCGAGGTCGATGTCGTAACCATCGTTCACCAGGTCATCCGCAAGGGATAGAAGGAGCGTCTGGGTCTCATCCACGACCTCTGAGATGCGCGCGTCCGGGCGGTCAACCTTGTTGATAACAAGGATCACGGGCATGTTGGCCTGCAACGCTTTGCGCAGAACGAAGCGCGTCTGGGGCAGCGGTCCCTCAGACGAATCCACCAGAAGGACGACGCCGTCGACCATGGACAGGCCTCTTTCGACCTCGCCCCCAAAATCCGCGTGACCGGGCGTATCGACGACGTTGATGGTTACTTCTTCGACCTTCCCGTCCTCGTTCTTCCGCCGGTAGTTCACAGCCGTGTTCTTCGCGAGGATCGTGATGCCCTTTTCGCGCTCCAAGTCCCCGGAATCCATCACGCGTTCTTCGGTTTTGCCGGACTGGTGTTCAGTAAACGCCCCCGCTTGCCACAGCATGGCATCAACCAATGTCGTCTTGCCGTGGTCGACGTGTGCGATGATCGCGAGATTACGAATATCAGGCCTTACTGGCATCTATATGCCACCCCCAGGAACTGCTGATCAATTATGACGCTGCGGGACAGGTTTTCACGGTCCTACGCGGTGGTCCCGAAATTGGAACACCCAAGTCTATCGGGCAGTTGCACAGGAAATGCGGTGCGAGGGCGGGTTTGGCATGCGAGGTTGAACACGGAAACGGCGCACCTGCCTCCCCTGCCAGCGCCGTTAGACTCAGGGAATGAACTACCAGCTGGTTTTCCGTTCTCAGTTCGGCCAAGTCACCGCGGTGGTGATGGCGGTCATTTCTGTCGTCTTTATGGCCCTGATTTGGAGGGCGGATGGATTTCTGCCAATGCTTGAATCCGCACCTCTCCCCATCGGATTGGCGTATTTTTCCTGGTGGATCTGGGGATGGCCGGCGGTTGTGGTGGATTCACGAGGCGTCTTGATCCGGAACCAACTGCGCACCTACCGGATCGGGTGGCCATCATTTGTGAAGGCTGAAAGTAGGTTTGGGCTGTACATTTACGTGAATCGGGACGAGGGCGAGGGCGAGGGCGGCACTCGCCTTCGCGAATCCTCCCCTTTCGGTAGCCGGTCCGCAACGCCCTCGCCAGCAACGCCCTCGCCA
>CAZTTD010000028.1:0-26387 GCA_964616925.1 uncultured Actinomyces sp. | reverse complement strand
TTGTCCGTTTTCCTCTTTGTTGTGAGCGGAGAGGCGCTCGTTTTCCTGTCTGTTGCTGCGCAACACCGCCCGCCGGCTCTGATCCGGATGCCAACCAGGCTTTGCAGGGTTCTGCCGGCCTCGCGGAGCGCACGCGGGGACCCACCACAGGGGTGCGACAAAGACATCCACTGGTGCTCCAACAGGCATTTAGAGAACTGAGGCGCATTCTTCGGCCTAGCCTGGGCACAAGCACCCGCACAAACACAGGCGAAGGCGCAGGTACACGCCGAAGGCTCATCCACTACAGCCTGTCTTAAGAGCCGCTAAACGGCCTCGTTCGTGCCACATCGTTTCAAGTTGGGCACAACGCTTCGCAAACCAGCCACATTTCGGGCACAACGTTAGCTACACGACCTCATTTTGGGCACATCGTTGCAAAACGGGCATAACGTTCGCGGATCGCTCGGTGAGCTCGGTGGGTTCGGTGATCGAGGACGTGATTGAGGGTTGTGGCGTTTGATCGAGGACGTGATCGATCAGCCCCCGGGGATTCCCATTGCGTCGCGTCACCGCCGCTCTGGGCCGAAAAACCTTCTAACGATTCAGTTCAACCAATGCTTTGCCGTCGCGACCAGCGCTTCAACGCCGTAGCGTAGCGTCGGCTCAATTACAGGCGCGAAGAATGGGGAGTGGTTCGACGGAAGTTTCATGAGGAGAGCCAGAACCTCTTCCGGTGACGTGGCTTCCGCAAACGCCTTCGGATCGCCACCGCCAAGCAGCCAGTAGCAGCACTTGGCGCCTGCCTCTTTAGCCAAGACGCCCACGTCTTCACTTCCCGTCACGCTTCCGGGGTCCACCACGGAGACGCCTGGGAAAGTCAGGAAAATGTCCTTCACTTCTTCGCACACAGCAGGGTCGTTCACAACAGCCGGGAAACTGTATTTCACTTCAATCTCTGGCTCACGTTCCGCATTAACCGCATAGGCCTCAGCCTTCGCGTACCGCTCCACCGTGTCCAGGACCTTGCGGCGTACATCGGGTTCGAAGGTGCGGATACTCAACTCAAGTTCCGCGCGGTCAGGAATGATGTTGGCGGCCTTTCCAGCGTGGAAGGACCCGACCGTGACCACAGCCATGTCCGTTCCTGCAATTACGCGAGAGACGATTTCCTGTAGGCGCACCACGAAGTTGCTGGCCATAACTATGGGGTCTTGCGTTGTTTCGGGGCGAGAACCGTGGCCGCCCTTACCGTACAGTGTGACGCGGAGTGCGTCGGACGCCGAAAACGCGGGACCAGGGTGGACGCCAAATGTGCCAGCCGGTAGCGGCGCCACATGCTGACCCAGCACGATGTCAGGTTTCTTGAACCTCTCATAGAGGCCGTCACTAACCATGGCTTTGGCGCCCTGGCCAAGTTCTTCCGCGGGCTGGAACACAAGCATCAGGCGCCCGGTCCACGAGGTGTCTTCCTTCAACTTAACCGCCGCGCCCATCAGACAACTGGTGTGCACGTCGTGGCCGCAAGCGTGCATTACAGATGTCTCAGTGCCGTCGGCCATGACTCCCGTTTGCTGACTGGCGTATGGAAGGCCCGTCTGTTCTTTGACAGGCAGAGCATCCATGTCTGCGCGAAGAAGAACGGTCGGCCCGCCCTCTCCTCTTTCCATGATGCCAACAACGCCCGTTTTCCCAATGCCGGTCGTTACTTCGTATCCAAGACTCCTCAGGTGGTCGGCGACGATGCCTGCCGTTCTGTGCTCTTGGAACGACAACTCTGGGTGCTCATGAAGGTCGCGGTATACGGCATCAATATCAAATTCATTAGGTTCAATGGTCATGATTCTGGTCCTTCACGGCAAATGCACTCTTGGAACGTGCGGCTCCATCTATTGTCGCATGTGGAGCGGATCACAGCACGCGACATGCGATCTTTTGCCCCGCCGGTCGAGGACGTCGGGCGAGGACATTGGCCGTGGCTTCGGACGAGGACGTCAAGCGAGGGCGCCGGCCCAAGACCTCAGAATCTCAGCGCTTGAACCCCCTGTGCAACGCCACCGCCCCATAGGTCAGGTTCCGGTAGGAAACGTCCTGCCATCCCGCTTCGGTCATCAAATGCCCCAGTTCGTCTTGGTCGTGCCACTCCAAAATGGACTCCGACAGGTAGTCGTAGGCGGCACCGGCCGGGGATGAGAGGCGAGCGATCACCGGCGCCAACACCTGCAGGTAGAGGGAATGGGCCGGACGCATCACCGGGACTGGCCTGCTGAACTCACAGACAACTAGGCGCCCACCCGGCTTCGTAACCCGGTACATTTCGCGCAACGCCTTCGGAACATCCTCTACATTCCGTATTCCAAAGGAGATGGTTACGGAATCGAACGAGTCGTCCTCGAACGGCAGATCCGTTGCGCTACCCCACACGAACTCAACTTCCGGATGGTTACTGCGTCCCACATGCAGCATCCCCGTTGAAATATCCGCGACAGTTACGTGTGCGCCCGCCTCCACTAGCGGGACGGAGGACGCACCGGTACCGCCGGCCACGTCCAGAATCCGCTGTCCGGGTTTCGGGTCGAGGGCGCGACGCGTCGCAGTCCTCCACAGGTGCACCTGCCCCAGCGATATGACCTCATTAGTCATGTCGTACCGCGGCGCCACCACGTCGAACATGGCGGCAACCTCTCCTGGATCCTTGGAGCTGTGTGCGCGTGTGTGAGCAGCATCGAGGCCGTTTTGTGTGCTAACGGCACCGTCATGGCCGTCTACTTGATGACTTGTTAATGGCATGGGAGCCATTCTTGCACCGGAGAGTCTGAGACTGAAACTGCTACGTCTACAGTTAGTGTGGACAGGGATCCTCCCAGATGGGGGCATCTCCTTATCTTGGTACTCCAGAGCAAAGGGTTTGCAGTGTCGCAATCAGTGATTCCCCAACTCAGTGTTCGCATGCGTGAGATATCGTCCGCGCCTGACTGTCTGCTGGACGCTGTCCCGGTGCCCGCCGGTATCGTCGCGTGGATCAGCGATGAGGTTTCCATTGTTGGGTGGGGAGAGGCACTGAAACTTGAGTTCTCGGGGCCGCACGCAATGCGGGACGCGGGAAAGGTCTGGGGCGAAATCTGTGACTCCGCGCGGGTGGAGGATCACGGCGGTGGGGACGAGGGCGGGGCGCCCGTGACGTGGCCCCTTGCGCTCGCATCGTTCGGCTTCTCAGCCAATTCTGCGGGGTATCTGGTTGTTCCGCGCTACGCCCTCGTCCAAAAAGACGGACGTACGTGGGCCGCGA
Source organism: uncultured Actinomyces sp. (assembly GCA_964616925.1). Lineage (GTDB taxonomy): Bacteria > Actinomycetota > Actinomycetes > Actinomycetales > Actinomycetaceae > Scrofimicrobium. The sequence goes on along the minus strand of CAZTTD010000028.1, from coordinate 23,119 downwards.
CCGCCGCGGCTGACGGGACGGCGCCAAACCCGCTGGACGTGTTGCCAGAGGAAGAGGCGCGCGTGTCCGTTCCCGCGGGACTTTGGACTGAGCCTGGCCGCATGACGCAGAGCAAGTGGAAGGACACGGTTCGAAGGCTTGCTCGTATGCTCCAGTCTGGGGCGGCTTCTAAAGTGGTTCTCACACGGGACATAGTCGTGTCCGCGTCCATACCTATGGATGAGCGGTTCCTGCTCAAAGAGCTGCGTGACCGCTACCCCAGCACGTGGGTTTACGCAGTTGAGGGGCTGGTTGGGGCAACACCGGAGATGCTTGCTGCGCTTCATGACGAGAAGTTCATATCGCGCGTCCTCGCGGGTACTTCCGATCCGGGGGACGGGCAGTCGTTACTTGAGTCCGCGAAGAACCGTACGGAGCACCACCTGGCGGTTGAGTCCGTTGCCCGCGCATTGGCGACGCTGGCGGAAGACATGACGGTGCCGATGGAACCGGAGCTGCTGGACCTTCCCAACGTGACCCACCTGGCCACGGATGTGGAGGCGAATGTTCGGGATGCGAACGTCCTGGACATTGTGGAAGCGCTCCACCCGACTGCGGCGGTGTGCGGAACGCCAACGCGGTTGGCTTTTGACATTTTGGAAAACCTCGAGGGGACGCAGAGGGGCAGGTACACCGGTCCGGTCGGATGGATCGATGGAAGCGGGGACGGAGAGTTCGCGATTGCGCTGCGCTGCGGGCAGCTTTCTGAGGACCACTTGCAGATCAGAGTGTTCGCGGGCGGCGGCATCATGCCGGATTCGGTCCCGGAGTTGGAGCTGGCTGAGACGCGCGCAAAGATGCGCCCTGTATTAGAGGCTTTGGGGATAGAGAAGTAACTCCTGGGGCATTAAACAAATTAGATAGCCCCAAGTTGCCAATTTCATTTTTGGGCGAGGGCGATTAGGCGGACTTTTCCGCGTCATTACGCGGCTTCTAACGCACGTGTTGCAGATGGGTAGGGTAGTTCGCGAACTAGGTGTACTCACTTAATAGTTCATCTTGGCGCGATAGGAGTAGCGGTGGCAGACGATGGTCGCTTCGGTGTTGAAGCAGATGTCGTCATCGTCGGGGCCGGCCCCGGCGGTGCTTCTGCGGCATACCATTTGGCGTCCTTAGGCTTCGACGTCGCTCTGCTGGACAAGGCGACATTCCCGCGGGACAAGATATGTGGTGACGGGCTGACTCCAGCCGCCGTTTCAGAACTGTCCCTGATGGGCATGGATACGACCGGGTGGATGCGTAACCGGGGGCTTCGGGTCATCGGTGGCGGCAATGAGGTCTACTTTGAGTGGCCGGAACAGGCGACGCTGCCGGGTTACGGGATGGCGCGCACGCGTGTGGAGCTGGACGAAGCCCTTGTGAGGCGCGCGGAGTCGATGGGCGCCCGACTCTATGAGAACCACATGGTTGTAGGTGCGCTGCGCTCTACGTCGGGCAGGGTTGAGGGCGTGGAAGCCCGCGTTGGTCGCGGCAGCGACGCCGTCCTCGTCCCCTTCCGCGCGCCGCTGGTAGTAGACGCCGGGGGTGTGTCAGCGCGTCTTGCCACGTCACTGGGTATTGAAAAGAAGTCCAACCGTCCCATGGGTGTGGCGGCGCGGACGTATTTCCGCTCTCCTCGCGCTGGGGATGAGTGGATGGAATCCCACTTAGAGCTGTGGAATGGTGAGCCGGGCAACTCGGAGCTGCTTCCGGGATACGGGTGGATCTTCCCGGTCGGGGATGGTCTTGTGAACGTTGGTCTTGGGTCGGTCTCTTCGGATGCGAAGGCAACCCAGCTCCCTTATAAGAAGGTCTTTAACCAGTGGGTGTCGCACCTGCCGGCAGACTGGGAGTTCACGCCGGAAAACCAGGTCGGCCCCCTTCGGTCGGCTGCACTGCCGATGTCTTTCAACCGGAAGCCGCACTACACGAATGGTTTGGCTTTGGTGGGGGACTCCGGTGGCATGGTGTCACCATTCAACGGTGAGGGAATAGCGCCTGCACTGAAGGCGGGGCGCCTTTTGGCTGACGCGGCTGCCAGCGCTTTCTCACGTAACACGACCTCCGGTTTTGATATGGCGCTCAGTGCCTACCCGGAGGCTCTCCAGGATGTCTACGGGGGCTACTACTCTCTGGGACGCGTTTTTGTTGCGCTCATTGAGAACCCGAAGATTATGCGGATCTGCACCTATTACGGGCTGCCGCGAAAAAGACTAATGAAGCTCGTCAACAAACTACTGTCTGACGGGTATGAACGAAGTGGCGGGGACATTGATGACCGCCTTATTTCAACGCTGACGAAGATGGTGGCGAAAGTATGAATCCGCACGCTTTGAACCGGTCCGGGAGGAAAGATGACTAATCCCTATGTTCCGCTGCTGATCATGGCGGCGGTCGCGTTAGCGGTCGCTGTTGGTGGTCTGGCAGCTTCCGCGGTCCTTGGGCCTCTGCAGAAGAACCGCGTGAAAGAACAAAACTATGAGTGCGGTATCGACCCGGGGCCAGCCCACATTGAGGACGGCCGCTTCCCGGTGAAGTACTACCTGGTTGCGATGACGTTCATCGTCTTCGACATAGAGGTGGTGTTCATGTATCCGTGGGCGGTTTCGTTCGGCATCCTGGGTCTGTTTGGGATGTTCTCGATTCTTCTGTTCATCGGTTTGATCACCGTTCCCTATATATACGAAGTGCGCCGCAAGGGCCTGGACTGGACATAAGGAGGAAACATGGGTCTTGAAGAGAAGCTTCCCTCCGGGGTCGGCCTCACCAGCATGGAGACGGTACTGGGCTTAGCGCGTAAGCACAGTCAGTTCCCAGTCACCATGGGTTTGGCGTGCTGCGCCATTGAGATGATGGCTGCGGGTACCCCGCGGTTCGACATGGCACGTTTTGGTTTGGAAGTTTTCAGGGCTTCCCCAAGGCATGCGGATCTGATGATCGTGTCGGGGCGCGTAAGCCAGAAGATGGCTCCTATCGTGCGCCGCGTGTACGACTCAATGCCGGAACCCAAGTGGGTTATTTCCATGGGTGCGTGCGCCTCCACGGGCGGCATGTTCAACAACTACGCGATCATCCAAGGCTGCGACCACATTGTTCCGGTTGACGTGTATCTGCCGGGCTGCCCGCCGCGTCCCGAAGCGCTGATCCACGCCGTTCTGACGCTGCGTGCGCAGATCGGTAAAGAGCCCCTGGGCGTTAACCGTGAAGAGATTGCGCGGGCGGCTGAAAAGGCTGCTCTTGAAGCAACGCCGACCCACCAGATGAAGGGACTGCTTGCATGAGTGAGTTGGACAAAACCAACGTCACCCCTGATGAGGGTGGTGAGTTCCAAATACCAGACAACCGGTTTGAACAACCGGAGGTCATATCAGTCCGCCACGGCTCCTTTGGTGTCATCGATGATGGCGACACCACCGGGTTCGGAGGCTTGGTGGAGACCTTCTCCTTGCCGGGTGCTACGCCGCGTCCCTACGGAAGTTGGTTCGATGAGGCCGTTGACGTCCTCGAAGAACTGATTGAAGAGGCGGGTTTGCGCGTCGGCGACGTCATCGAAAAGGTCGTCGTGAACCAGGGTGATGAGCTGATCATCAACGTGACGCGTGAGCATCTTCGGTTTGTTGCCAAGAATCTGCGTGATGATCAAGATCTACGCTTTGAGATGTGCCTGGGTGTTTCAACCACGAACTACCCGGGTGACTTAGGTCGGGAGTTGCATGGTCTTTACGCCTTCCGCTCCTTCACGCACAAGCGGACCATCTTCCTTGAGGTAGTGGCTCCGGATAATGACCCACGCATCCCCTCAATCGTTGACATTTACCCGGGCAATGACTGGCATGAGCGCGAAGGGTGGGACCTGATGGGGATCATCTTCGAAGGACATCCGGGCCTGACGCGCATTGAAATGCCCCAGGACTGGGTTGGTCACCCCCAACGCAAGGACTACCCGCTGGGTGGCATCCCAATTGAGTACCGGGGAGCAACGATTCCGCCGGTCGACGTACGGAGGTCTTACAACTGATGAGTGCAGACCACAAGATTTTTGCCACCCCGGGTGGGGACGATCCGCGCATCGACGACTACCCGGAGGTTATGGCTCAGGGCGGTGACTGGGACGACGTGGTTGAGGAGATCCGCAAGATTTCCTCTGAGCGGATTGTTTTGAACATGGGCCCAGTCCACCCGTCTACGCACGGCGTGTTGCGCCTGATCCTTGAGATGGACGGGGAGCAGGTCCGTGAGACCCGCGTGGACATCGGATACCTCCATACAGGCATTGAGAAGAACATGGAGTTCCGCACGTGGACCCAAGGGACCACGTTCGTTACACGCATGGACTACGTTGCGCCCTTCTTCCAAGAAGTTGCTTACTGCCTAGCAGTGGAGAAGATGCTTGGTGTGACAGATCAGATTCCTGAGCGCGCCACGCTGATCCGGGTGCTCCTAATGGAACTGAACCGAATCGCTTCCCACATGGTTGCTATCGGTACCGGTGGTAATGAGCTGGGCGCAACCACGATGATGACCATTGGGTTCAGGGGCCGCGAAGACATTCTGCGTATCTTTGAGCGGATGACTGGCCTGCGTATGAACCACGCTTTTGTGCGCCCAGGCGGTGTGCCTCTGGATCTGCCGGAGGGAACGGTTGAGTACATTCGCTCCCTCCTGCCGAACGTCCGCCGGGACATCGGTGAGCTGCAAGATTTGACTCTGCAGAACCCGATTTTCAAGAAGCGTTTCGTTGGCACCGGGTACCTGTCAATGTCGGCCATGATGGCGTTGGGTGTTACCGGACCGTCGCTACGTGCCGGGGGACTGGCAACCGACCTGCGCAAGGACATGCCTTACTGCGGTTATGAGAACTATGAGTTCGATGTGCCGACCTACGATGCATCTGATGCGTACAACCGGACACTGGTCCGCTTCGATGAGTGCTACCAGTCTTTCCGGATCATTGATCAGGTCTTGAAAAGGTTGGACGAAACCGAAGGTGCGCCTGTCATGATCGCTGACAAGGCAATCGCATGGCCTGCACAGTTGACTGTCGCTTCTGATGGCCAGGGAAACAACCCGGCGTACATCCAGAAGATCATGACAGGTTCGATGGAAGCCCTAATCCACCACTTCAAGTTGGTCACAGAAGGGTTCAGGGTTCCTGCGGGTCAGGTCTACCAGCAGGTTGAGCACGCTAAGGGCATCCTTGGAGTCCACCTGGTATCCGCAGGCGGGACACGTCCATTCAGGGCACACTTCCGGGACCCGTCCTTCTCAAACCTGCAGGGACTTTCCATGGCGACAGAGGGAGGCCAACTGGCCGACGTCGTCGTCACACTGGCCTCATTCGATCCGGTTGCGGGAGGAGTTGACCGATGACCTATTCGCCAGAAACTGTTGCACGCCTTGAGGCCGATGCTCAGAAGATCATTGATCGCTACCCAAGTGGGCATGCACGCTCAGCGCTCTTGCCGATGCTGCACCTAGTCCAGTCTGAGGACGGGTACGTGTCGGCGGACGGCATTGCGTTGTGTGCGCGGATACTGGGGCTCACGCAACCGCAGGTGTCGGCTGTGGCAACGTTCTACACCCAGTACAAGCGTCACCCAAATGGGGAATACAACGTAGGCGTATGCACCAACGCGCTCTGCGGTGTCCTAGGTGGGGAACAGATCTTCGATGAACTGGCGCAAACACTGGGCGTTGGACACGATGAGACGACAGAGGACGGGAAGATCACGCTGGAACGCATTGAGTGCAATGCGGCCTGCGACTTTGCGCCCGTAATCATGGTCAACTGGGAGTTCTTCGATAACCAGACACCGCAGTCAGCAAAGAAGCTGGTGGCCGACCTGCAAGATGGAACCCCGGTTCATCCCTCAAGGGGCCCCGACACGATGCGTACCTTCAAGGAGAACGAACGCACTTTGGCAGGGTTCCAAGATGGTTTGGCTAATCAGGGACCTTCGGGTGGGCCCGCGACGTTCCAAGGCCTAGACGTGGCTGAAGAGCACGACTGGACCGCCCCTAAACCACTGGATCCTTCGACCTATGTTTGGCCCGAAGAGGAAGAGAAGGCAGTCAAGTGATGCCTACATTTACGAAAGCCTCTCCGCTCACGCCAGCGCTAACCAAGTACTGGCACGAAAAGAACTCATGGACCCTGAAGGCCGCCCTTAAAAACGGGGCATATGAAGGTCTGAAGAGAGCCAACAAGATGGCGCCTGGAGAAATCACGCAGGCTGTCAAAGACGCCGGTATCCGCGGACGCGGTGGCGCGGGCTTCCCCACGGGCATGAAGTGGTCATTCCTTCCTCCCGATGATGGCCTGCCAAGATACATGGTGGTCAACGCCGACGAATCAGAGCCGGGCACCTGCAAGGACATTCCTCTGATCATGGCGGACCCCCACCTCCTAGTTGAGGGGATCGCCATTGCGTCGCGTGCCATCAACTGCACTCACGCATTTGTCTACCTGCGTGGAGAGGTTGTGCACGTCTACCGCAGGCTTATGGCAGCCATCACGGAGGCAACGGACGCAGGCATCCTCGGAGACCTGAAGATCGTTGCTCACGCAGGTGCCGGAGCCTACATCTGCGGTGAAGAAACAGCGTTGCTTGATTCCCTAGAGGGTCTGCGCGGTCACCCGCGTTTGAAGCCACCGTTCCCGGCGGTCGCGGGTCTCTACGCTCGCCCTTCCGTTGTCAACAACGTTGAAACCATCGCTGACGTTGCGCTCACCTTCCGTCACTCACCGCAGTGGTACGGATCGATGGGAACCGACCGCTCGCGCGGATGTGGTTTATTCTCCGTTTCCGGCCACGTCGAAAAGCCCGGACAGTATGAGGCGCCATTCGGCGTGACCATGCGTGAGTTGCTGGAATACTCTGGCGGCGTGCGCAAAGGCCACAAGTTGAAGTTCTGGACCCCAGGTGGTTCATCGACGCCGCTGTTCACTGAGAAGGACCTGGACGTCCCACTTGACTACGAAGCCGTCGCGGCTGCCGGGTCCATGCTTGGAACACGCGCGCTTCAAGTCTTTGATGAGACGACATCGGTTGTGCGGACAATCCGGATGTGGACAGAGTTCTACCAGCATGAATCTTGCGGAAAGTGCACACCTTGTCGTGAGGGAACGTACTGGATGAAGCAGATCATGTGGCGTTTGGAACGCGGTGAAGGACGCCCCGGCGACCTGGAGCTGCTGGACGACGTTGCCGGCAACATTTTCGGCCGGTCATTCTGTGCGTTGGGTGATGCCGCCGCAACACCGGTGATGTCGGCGCTGAAGTTGTTCCGCGATGAGTTCGAGGCCGGACTGACAACCCCCGCCTGGGAACTATTCCCGTATGAGCGGTCCACCATTTTTGACCAGGGAGGTGCTCAGTGACTGAGAACAACATGGTTACCGTCTCCATCGACGGCACTGAGGTTCGTGCCGAAGCTGGAACACTGATCATCCGCGCCGCGGAACAGGTCGGTATTCGCATTCCTCGGTTCTGTGACCATCCGCTTCTGAAGCCGGTGGCCGCGTGCCGCCAGTGCCTAGTGGAGGTTGGAACACCTGACCGTGAGGGCAATCTGCGCATGATGCCGAAGCCTCAGCCAAGTTGCGCGATTCAGATCTCTCCCGGCATGGTGGTGAAGACTCAGCACACGTCTCCCGTGGCGCACAAGGCGCAGGTCGGCATCATGGAGTTCCTGCTGATCAACCACCCCCTTGACTGCCCGATCTGTGACAAGGGCGGCGAATGCCCCTTGCAGAACCAAGCAATGACGGAGGGTGAACCTGACACTCGTTTCGGTGGTGCCAAGAGGGTCTACAAGAAGCCAATGCGGCTCACTTCCCAGATCATGCTGGACCGCGACCGCTGCATTCTTTGTCAGCGTTGCGTCCGCTTCGGTAAGGAGATCCCAGGCGACCCGTTCCTTGACCTACAAGGACGTGGCGGCGGGTCTTCGCCCGATGACCACCACTACTTCATGGGGGAGCAGGTAGGAACGTTCGACGCTGAAGTGCTTGACTTCTATGTCGAGGGCGTCGATGGGCCAGAGCTCACCGATATTTCCGGTCCGTACGGCAGGGAGGGGATCATTTCCTCCGTCTATTCAGGACCGCAGAAGAAGTCGGATAAGGACCTGTCGGGACGCACTTTTGCTTCCTACTTCTCCGGGAACATAATCCAGATCTGCCCGGTAGGTGCGCTCACATCGACCGCATACCGTTTCCGGGCACGCCCCTTCGACTTGGTCTCCACGCCGTCTGTAGCAGAGCATGATGCCTCTGGTTCAGCTGTGCGTATCGACGTCCGTCGTGGGGAGGTCATGCGCAAGCTTTCCGGCAACGACCCCGCTGTCAATGAAGAGTGGATTACCGACAAGGACCGTTTCGCATACCCCTGGTACAAGCAGCAGGACCGCCTCACACTGCCACTGGTGCGTGAGGGCGCCAAGCTGGTCACAACCTCATGGTCGGATGCGATTGACCGTGCAGCAGTTGGGTTATCTAAGGCCGCTGCAGCCCGCGGTGTAGGACTTCTGCCCGGTGGTCGTCAGGCTTTTGAAGACGCTTGGACCTGGTCAAAGTTCGCAAGGGTCGTGCTTCGGACCAACAACATCGACTCCCGCTGGCGCATCCAAAGTGATGAGGAGCTCGGCTTCCTAGGAGCGCGCGTTGCGGGCCGTGGTCTGGGGGTTACGTACGAGGGCGTGGAGAAGGCTGGTAACGCGCTTCTGATCGCCCTCGAACCCGAGGACGAATGTGGCTCACTGTTCCTCCGCCTGCGCAAGGGCCTAACCGCTGGGACCGTGAAGGTCTCCACGGTTGCCCCGCTGGTTACGCGTGGAAGCGACAAGTTGGACGCCAGTGTCTTGGCGTGCAGGCCCGGCGAAGAAGCGCAGGTCGTCAACAACATCGCTAAGGGCGGCAAATATGATGAGCTGTGGAAGTCCCTGAGTGAGGGCGGCGTGATCCTTGTTGGGGAGCGCGCGGCTCGTTCGCCGGGGCTCTTCGACGCGGTCGAACGTTTGGCTAGGCGCACCGCGGCCAAGGTCCAGTGGGTTCCCCGCAGAGCGGGAGACCGCGGGGCCGTTGACGCCGGCCTGCTACCGAACCTGCTTCCATTTGGTCGCCCAGTCGGTAACGCGGCAGCGGCAGAATCCCTGGGATGGGGTGAACTACCCTTCGATCGTGGTCTGACGGCAGCAGAGATGCTGAAGGCGGCGAAGGAAGGGGAGTTGGGCGCCCTCGTACTTGGCGGCCTGGACATGCGTGACTGGGAGGACCCGGACGCGGCAAAGGCTGCGATAGAGGCGGCCCCGTTCGTGGTCGCTTTGGAGGTCCGCCCCTCCGACGCAACTGAGCTGGCTGACGTGGTATTCCCCGTTGCACCTCCCGCGGAAAAGAACGGCACATTCATCAACTGGGAGGGGCGTTTGCGGCCGTTCGGTCAGGCGCTTGCTTCGCGTTCCATGCCCGACCGTGAGGTCTTGGGAATGATCGCAACGGAGCTGGGCTTCGACCTGGGCGTTGACTCCCTGGCACGTCTTTACGCGGAGGTGAACCCGCTGATGATTTGGCGTGGCGACCGCACCTCTGTTGACGTGGTGAAGACTCCGAAGAGGAAGATTCCGAAGGGTAAGTTCGCGTTGGCGTCGCACAAGGTGATGGTTGACCTTGGCCGGATGGTCGAGGGCGCAACGGACCTTGCTCTTTCGGCGCGCGTGCCCGTGGCTCAGGTTTCGTCTGGTTCAATGAAGACACTTGGCCTTGCCACAGACGATGAAGTTACCGTGAGCGGCCCCAGAGGATCCGTGACACTACCCATTGAGGTGGGGTCACTGCCCGACGGTGTCATCTGGTTGCCGGAATGCTCCATGGGCCAAGGCATCAACCAAGATTTGGGAAGTCCCGGATCGTTCGTGACCGTATCTCCAGTTAGAGAGGTGGCCCAGTGATGAGCGGGCTTACTTACTCCGAAGCTTTCGTGGCTCTCCTCCCCGCGTGGGGGACCCCAGAGTACACGACGGCCGATTTTTCGCAGACCACCTGGTGGCTGGTGCTGATCAAGGCAGTCTTCATTGTGCTGTTCCTGATCATGTCGGTCATCATGGCACTTTGGGTTGAGCGCAGGGGCCTAGGCCTGATGCAGACGCGTCTTGGGCCAAACGTGGCCGGTCCTCTTGGACTATTCCAAGCGTTCGCTGACGCCGGGAAGATGCTCTTCAAAGAAGACATCTGGACTAAACGTAGCGATAAGTTCCTGTACTTCTTGGCTCCGACGGTCATGGCCTTCACGGCATTCTCTGTTTTGGCAGTCATCCCGTTTGGACCGAACGTGAACATGTTTGGCCACTCAACACCGCTGATGGTTACGGATACCCCGGTGGCGGCGCTTTACATTCTGGCGATAACGTCGCTGGGACTCTACGGCGTTGTCCTGGGTGGTTGGTCAGCAAGGTCAACGCTTCCGCTGTACGGTGCGGTTCGTTCCTCAGCCCAGGTCATCTCATATGAACTTTCCATGGGTATGGCGCTGGTGTCGGTCTTCCTGATGACCGGCTCCATGTCGACATCCCAGATTGTTGCCGCACAGGGGCAGGTCTGGTGGGCATTCGCCCTCGCACCCGCCTTCGTCGTCTACCTGATCTCAATGGTCGGTGAAGTCAACCGTCTTCCCTTTGACCTTCCTGAGGCTGAAGGTGAGCTGGTCGCCGGCCACATGACTGAGTATTCGTCGATGAAGTTCGGCTGGTACTACCTGGCTGAGTACATCAACATGCTGAACGTCTCCGCGGTTGCCGCCACGATGTTCCTTGGAGGTTGGCACGCGCCATGGCCGTTCAGCCACATCGCTCCGTTGAACGATGGCTGGTGGGGCATGTTCTGGCTGATCTTCAAGATCTGGGTGCTCATGTTCGCAATGATCTGGACGCGTGGAACGCTACTGCGCTTCCGTTACGACCAGTTCATGAACCTGGGATGGAAGGGCCTGATACCGGTTGCACTTGTCTGGATCGTCCTCGTCACCGTGATGAAGGGTGTTCAGACCTGGGTGTCCAGCGACTGGCTGGTTCTGTTCGCGATCATGCTGGGCCTTATCGTCCTGATTTCCGCGATCGTGTACCTGGTGGCCGCGCCGACAGATGAAGAGGACGAGGACGAAATAGATCCGGAAGCACCGTTCGACGCTTGGGCTGGTGGCTACCCGGCCCCGCCGATTCTTGGACAAACCCTTCCGCCCTCGCCACGGGCAGGAAGAGCGAAAGTTGCCGCGACCGCCAGTGACGGACGTGTCGACGGTGACGCGACGTCACGCCAGATAGAGGAGGGCAGTGATGGCTGAGGAACCGAAGCAAATGCGCTATGAGAAGGACCCAAAGGGCCCGATCGGGGAGTTTTTCGCTCCGGTTGCGGGTTACGGGGTAACGTTCTCTTCGATGTTCCGCCCCAACGTCACGGAACAGTACCCGTTTGAACCAGCGCGGACACAACCGCGCTTCCACGGGCGCCACCTGCTGAACATCTATCCGGATGGACTGGAGAAGTGCATCGGATGTGAGTTGTGTGCATGGGCCTGCCCCGCGGACGCGATCCTGGTGGAAGCGGCGTCGAACACACCGGACGCACAGTACTCTCCCGGAGAGCGGTACGGTCGTGTCTACCAGATCAACTACCTGCGTTGTATCTTCTGTGGTTTCTGTATAGAGGCGTGTCCAACGCGTGCTCTCACAATGGGGAACGACTTTGAGTTGGCAGAGTACGACAGGCTGGCTGACATTTACGACAAGGACATGTTGCTTGCGAAGCTGCCCCAGGGCGCGGTGGCTGCGCCTCACCCCATGGTGGAGGGCATGAGTGACATCAACTATTACAAGGGTGACGTTGAGGGCTCCACACAGGAGCAGATCGACTGGGTCAAGGAGCACCGTCCCGATGACCCGTCGCTTGAGACCGCGAAAGCGGGCCCCTCAAAGCCCGCCAACGCGAATCTGTCCGCGCATCTACCTCGCGGCGTGAAGGAGACCAAGTGATGGACCTTCTACCCATGGAGGCTTGGCCTCAGATGAGCGGACCGGGGGAGGCGACCCTGTTTTGGATTGTCGCGTCCCTAATGGTCTTGGGCGCCCTGGGGGTGCTCCTTTTCAAGAAGGCTGCCTACGCAGCCCTGTCGATGGTCGTTGTGATGGTGGGGATGGCGGTCCTCTACTTTGCATTGCAGGCGCCGTTCAACGGGGCAGTTCAAGTCATTGTTTACACGGGCGCCATCCTTATGTTGTTCCTATTCGTCATCATGATGATCGGACTGGGTGCCACGGACGGATACCTTGAGCAAAGACGCGGATATATTTGGGCCGCTATCTTTCTTGGCGCAGCGATGGCGCTCCTCTTCGTGGTTGCCGTCTTCCGTTCTTCGGTCACGGGCCCCGGCGTCTTTGCCGCGGATCCGTACTCCAATGTTCCAGTCACCGCCCTAGCCGTGGAACTGTTCGCTGAACACTGGCTGACAATCCAAGTTGTGGCGATGCTGCTTATTACCGCAGCAGTTGGCGCGGTCCTCTTGACGCACTCCGACAACCTGGGTCCGAAACTCACGCAGAAGACAGTGGCTAAGGCACGCATGAAGCTGTTCCAAACCACGGGACGCCACGTTGGCCAGTTGACACCTCCGGGTGTTTGGGCCACGGGTAACGCCGTTGACAACCCGGCGGTTGATGGGGCCACCCTGGAGACTGTCGAAGACTCCATCCCCCGCGTACTTCGTGTGCGTGGCTTGGAGAAGCCTATGGCTCAGGTGGATCCAGAAGTTGCAGAAGCGCTACGCGTCGCACGTTCTGAATCACGGGTTGCAACACCTTGGGGATCAAACTCTCAGGTGAAGCAGTCGAAGTCCTGGGGCATGAGCGGCGACAGCGCACCGGTTGGTCTAATGCAGGTGGTAGCGGAAGACCTGGAGGAAGACAAATGAGCCTTGCATATTACATAGCACTGGCGGCTGTCCTGTTCTCAATCGGGGCCGTGACCGTTCTGGTACGTAAATCAACCATTATTTCCCTGATGGGTGTTGAGCTAATGCTGAACTCCGCAGCGCTGGTGTTCATTACCTTCGCCAGGGTCATGGGTGACTATTCCGGACAGGTGATGGCGTTCTTCATCATGATCGTGGCTGCCGCAGAAGTTGTGGTCGGACTTTCGATCGTGGTCGCCATATTCAAGAGCCGCGCAACTACGGACCTTGACCAGTCCGTTTCTTTGAGGAAGTAGGCACCGGTGAATATCATTCCAACTGCTATGGCTCTCCTTCCCGCGGCCTCCGACGGGGCTTGGACGGGTCCGGTGGAGTACGTGCCTGCAACGGGCGCGGCTTCCCTGGTCAGTCTCCTTGTCATCGTTCCACTGGCGACGGCGCTGTTCCTGCTAATCGCTGGGAAGCATTCGGACAAGTGGGGACACTGGGTAAGTGTCGTGGCCTCCTGGTTCACGTTCTTCCTGGGTCTTGCGATCCTTATTCAGATGCTTGGGGCTCCCGCTTCGGAGCGTAGGTTCACACAGGACCTTCTGGCGTGGATGCCCGTAGGAGACTTTCAGGTCAGCATCGGTTTCCTCCTGGACCCTCTCTCCATGACATTCGTGATGCTGGTGTCCCTGGTGGGCTCCCTCATCTTGGTGTACTCAGTGGGCTACATGGCACACGATGTTGCGCGGCGACGCTTCTTCGCCTACCTGGCGCTCTTCATTGCCTCAATGCTGATGCTGGTGCTGGCGAACAACTACACGGCCATGTTCCTAGGTTGGGAAGGCGTGGGTCTATCCTCATACCTCCTGATCGGTTTCTGGAACCAGGTCCCTGAGAACGCGGCCGCCGCGAATAAGGCGTTCCTGATGAACCGTATCGGTGACATGGGCTTCCTGATCGCGATGATGGCCATGGTCGCAGCCTTCAACTCCACGACCTTCTCCGATGTGAATGCGGGGATTGGTGGAGTCAGTGAGGGCACAGCGACCGTGATCGGCGTGTTCCTGCTGGTGGCAGCGTGTGCGAAGTCAGCACAGTTCCCGTTGCAGGCCTGGCTTGGGGACGCCATGGCTGGCCCAACTCCGGTGTCCGCACTGATTCACGCAGCGACGATGGTTACGGCTGGCGTCTACCTGATCGTCCGTTCCGGTGTCGTGTTCATCCACGCGCCGATCGCGATGACAGCGGTAGCAGTCGTTGGCCTGATCACCTTGGTTGCCGGAGCGATCATCGGCTCATTCAAGGATGACATCAAGAAGGCGCTTGCGGCCTCCACGATGTCGCAGGTGGGCTACATGATGCTGGGTGCAGGTCTTGGACCGATCGGCTGGGCATTCGCCATCTTCCACCTGCTCACCCACGGGTTCTTCAAGGCTCTGATGTTCCTTGGAGCCGGTTCCGTGATGCATGCAATGAACGATCAGGTGAACATGCGCCGATACGGTGCACTTAAGAAGTTCATGGTCGTCACATGGCTCACCTTCATGGCGGGCTGGCTTGCGATCTTGGGCATCCCACCCTTCTCCGGCTTCTGGTCGAAGGACTACATCATCGAAGCAGCATTCGCCACAAGCACCTTTGCTGGTGCGGATGCAGTGTGGGCAGGCTGGCTATTTGGGACCATCACGGTTCTGGGTGCAGCACTCACAGCGTTCTACATGTCGCGCATGTTCTTCATGACGTTCTCTGGCAAAGCCCGATGGGAAGATGAACGTGATGGACAGGCCGTGCACCCGCATGAATCGAAGCCAATCATGACCGTTCCAATGATCATCTTGGCGGTATTCGCACTGGGACTTGGTGGCGTCCTCGCCATAAATGGCACGTTCGTCACCTGGTTGACTCCTGCGATTGGTGAGACCGTGCATCAAGAACCCGTGCTACCCGTCATCTGGATTCAAATCATTACGTTGGTTCTGGTCGTTGCGTCGGCGGCGGTTGCCTGGGTGAAGTACGGGAAGGAAGTCGTACCGAAGTTTGCTCCGTACGGGAACTCCTTCGTGCGCGCAGCCAGGAAGGACTTCTACCAGGATGAGATTAACGAGGTGCTTGTCGTAGCGCCGACGATGGCCACGGTCAAGGCAGTCACCGCGACTGATAGTTACGCGGTTGACGGCGCAGTCAATGGGCTTGGCCGCCTGTCGGTTTGGGCGGGCAAGGTTGTCGCATGGACAGAAACCGGTTATCTGCGTGCTTACGCCGGGTACATGCTGGCGGGCGTCGTAGTGATAATCGCAGTGGTCCTAGGATTTAGGCTCTGAGGGCCGGAGGAGAATCGTGGAAATTTTGAATCTCGTTCCCGCACTTGGGGTGAGCCCGGCGCTCACCGGTTATGCCCCCGCGGTTGCGGAGGCATCAACCGGACCATGGCTGACACTGTTGGTCGTGTTCCCCGCGCTGGTTGCACTGATCATCTGGGCGGTGCCACAGCTACGTGCTCGCGGTCGTGTTCTGGCTCTTTGGGCTTCGGTCGCACAGGCAGTTGCCTTCGTCGTGCTGGCGTTTACGTTCGACTGGTCTACGTCCTCGACAACCCAGTTCTTGGAGTCATTCCAGTGGATTGAGCAGTTGGGTATATCGTGGTCACTTGGCGTCAACGCCCTCGGACTTGTCATGCTCCTTCTGACAGGTCTGCTGGTCCCCTTGGTACTGATTGCCGCAAAGTCCGAAGACGATGACCCCGTCCGTGGCGGAGGCTACGCGGCCCTTGTCATGGTGCTGTACTCCTTCATCGTCATGATCTTTACCGCCTATGATCTGGTGGTCTTCTACATTGCGTTTGAAGCGATGCTGCTGCCGTTGTTCTTCATGATTTCCCGCTTCGGGATCACAGAGGACCGCAGGCGCGCAGCCATGAAGTTCCTTCTGTACTCCCTGGCCGGTGGACTGATCATGCTGGGTGGGTTGGTAGTCATCGCTGCTCTTGGCGGTAGCCCCAGCCCCAACCCTCTGCTCTTCCGCTACGACGTCCTGCAGGAGGTGCTGCCACTGCTCTCCTCAGGTTGGCAGATGGCGATCTTCCTGCCGCTTTTCATCGCATTTGCGATCAAGGCTCCGATGGTTCCGGTGCACACGTGGCTGCCCGACACGGCGGCTGCGGCACGTCCTGGCACTTCCACCCTTCTTGTCGGCATCCTGGACAAGGTGGGCACATACGGGATGATCATCATGGTCATCTCATTCCTGCCGGGCGCTTCCGAAGTGGTTAGGCCCGTCATCATCGTGTTGGCGGTTGTCTCCATTCTGTGGGGCGGCTTCGCGGCGAATGGCCAGAAGAACCTGCTGCGGCTGGTGTCCTTCACCTCCGTGTCTCACTTCGGGTTTATCGTCCTCGGCATATTCATCGGTTCCGAAATGGCGCTGACCGGTGCCATGGTCTACATGGTTGCGCACGGGTTCTCCATTGCTGCCCTGTTCTTCATTTCCGGGTTCCTAATCCAACGCGGAGAGGATGCGAACATCAACAACTACGGTGGTCTGCAGCGCGTCACTCCGATCCTTGCGGGAACGTGGCTTTTTGCTGGACTGGCCTCCATTGCGTTGCCTGGTCTCTCCGGATTCGTTCCTGAGTACCTGGTCCTCATGGGGACATACAAGATCAACCCGGCGCTGGCGATCTTCGCGGTGTTCGGCGTGATTCTTGCTGCTATGTACATTCTGCTGCCCTACCAGAAGATGTTTACGGGACACATAAAGCCAGAGCAGGCGGAAATGCCAGACCTGGATGGGCGCGAACGCGTCGTTGTGGCCCCACTGCTGGTGGGAATGCTTGTCTTGGGTATCTGGTCGGCACCGCTGGTGGAGTCCATGAACCAAATCTCAGAACATCTGGCGCCAAACATCGCATTTGCGGGTGAGAGCGAAGCCGATCTGACGGGGGCACCCGCCGGTGAACTTCCCCTTGCGCCCGCGACGCTGGATCTCAACGAAGGGAACGCACAGTGAACGGTTTGATTCCTATGGAGGAAGTGATCTTCGCTGCTCCGGTGATCAACTGGATACCTCTAATTCCTTTGATTCTGGTCCTTGGTGGCGGCGTGATCGGGGTCCTCATTGAGGCCTTCGCTCCAGCCAAGCACCGCAGGGTTATCAACATCGTTTGGACGCTGTTGGTCCTGGCTGCTGCATTCGTCTTTTCCGCGATGGAATGGGTCATCGCACTGGCTGACCCCAGTGTGGTGGGTGAATACGTCGACGACACCCTGTCGGTTGCCATGCAGGCGATGATTATCCTGCTGGGCTTACTTGCCGTCCTCGTGATGGCAGACCGGTCAGAGCGTCTGGACGGCGCCTTTGCCGCCCAACCGTCCGACCGACCTGGCAGTGGTGAAGAAGCGCTAAGTCTTGCCAAGCGCTACCAGCGCAGTGAGTTCTTCCCGCTGGCTCTGTTCAGCATGGGCGGCATGATGCTGTTCACCGCGACAGACTCACTGCTCACCATGTTCATTGCGCTTGAAGTCATGTCGCTGCCGCTGTACATCCTGGTTGCTTCGGCGCGCAGGCGTCGGGACATCTCCCAAGAGGCGGCCCTGAAGTACTTCATCCTGGGGTCGTTCGCCTCTGCGTTCTTCCTTATGGGTGCTGCACTCCTGTATGGCTACTCCGGGGGTTCCCTGCGTCTGGGACAGATCGCGGCGGCACTGCCGGTCGTAACCGGCATGGACTGGCTCATGATGATGGGCGTGTTCATGGTGATGGTCGGACTGCTCTTCAAGGTTGCAGCCTTCCCGTTCCATGAGTGGACACCGGATGTTTACACGGGTGCGCCAACTCCGGTCACCGGCTTCATGGCGGCAGGCGTGAAGGTTGCCGCGTTTGGTGCGATGCTGCGGTTCTACGTTTCAGTGGCGGGCCACCTCAAGTGGGAGTTCGGGCTGATCTTCGCTCTTCTAGCAGCGGCGACGATTATCTTCGGAACTCTTGGTGGTTTGGTCCAGCGCAACATCAAGCGGCTGCTGGCATACTCCTCCATTGCTCACGCCGGGTTCATCATGATCGGCGTCCTGGCGCTGTCTGTTGGCTCAGCCGGGTCTGTTGCGTTCTACCTGCTGACATACGGATTGGCGACTATTGGCGCATTCGCGATTGTCTCTCTGGTCCGGGTCCAAGCTCCTGATGGGGCCATAGGCGGAGAGGCGCAGGATGTCTCCCAGTGGGAGGGACTAGGCAAGCGTTCTCCGTTCCTAGCGATTTCCATGCTGATTTTCCTTCTGTCCTTTGCAGGCATACCGCTGACCGCTGGTTTCGTTGGAAAGTTCGTGGTCTTCTCCGCGGGTATCCAAGGTGGACTGGGTTGGCTGGTCGCAATTGGATTGGTTGCTTCCGTCATCACGGCGGCGGTCTACTTCCGCGTTGTTCAGGTGATGTTCTTCCGGGAGCCGGCAGAAGGCGTCGCGGTCGTCCAGTCTGAAGGGCCCGCTGCCGTCGCGATTGCGTTTACCGCAATCATGACCGTCCTGCTAGGCGTGTTCCCCGGACCGGTTTTGGACTTCTTCAACCAAATCGCTATCTTGGTTCCGTGACCGCACCTATGCTGCCGGACGACGGCACCGAACTTGAACTGGCTGTTCAGGAGGGCCTTGACGAAGTTGAGGCTCTCCTGACGCAGTCGGTTCAATCCACCAGAGACGTGACTTCCGACCTGACAATGCACCTGGCCTTGGCAGGGGGGAAGCGCCTCCGCCCAGTCCTCACGTTGATCTGTAGCCACCTGGGAGCCCCTCACAGGGCCCAATCAGAGCCCGTGATTACGGCTGCGACCGGCGTGGAGCTCACGCACTTGGCCTCCCTGTATCACGATGACGTAATGGACTCCGCCCCTTCACGCAGAGGCGTCGACTCAGCTCAGATGGTGTGGGGAAATAACCGCGCCATCCTGGCTGGAGACCTTCTTTTTGCGAGGGCGTCCAGCCTGATTGCCTCCCTAGGCGTGGAGTCCATTCTCTTTCACGTCAAAACATTCGAACGTCTTTGCTTGGGCCAGCTCAATGAGTCGTTCGGCCCCCCTGAGGGAACGGATCCTGTTGAGTTTTACCTGCAGGTCCTAGCAGACAAAACCGGGTCACTAGTTGCTGCCGCCGCCTACTTTGGTGCGCTCCATGCGGGCGCCGGCCCCGAAGTTGCGAAGAGCGTACGCGACTTCGGCGAATACATCGGCGTCGCATTCCAGTTGGCCGACGATGTACTGGACATAACGTCTCCCGCGGAGATTACAGGCAAGACTCCGGGCACGGATTTGGTCGAGGGCGTCGACACCATGCCCATCCTCCTTCTGCGTGCCGAAAAAGATGAGGGCACCCTGGATGAAGAAGGGCTGCGCATTCTTGATCTCCTTGAAGGTGACTTGGAGCTTCCGGAGAACCTAGCCAAGGTCGTCGCACTCCTGAGTGAGCACCCCGTCATTGAGCAGACCCGCACACTGGCTAAACAATGGGCGTCCCTGGCTCTTGGGTCCTTGGATGATCTGCCCGATTCGCAAGCCAAAGAAGCACTTGAGGCGTTCGCGCTGCTGATGGTGGATCGCGCAGCCTAAGCGCGATCGACCTTCGCACGGCCCTCGTGTGCAGCACACGTTGGTGGCTTGTCGTGGCGCCTCAGCACGTGCTCGTCCATGGAACCCTAAACGCGAGTGTCTTTTGTTGCTTTCCCCACCCGCCAGTGGCCTCTAAACATTAGGCAAGACTAAGATTGTTAATTGTTTGCGTTTCCCAACCAAGAGAAGAGCGACGTGTCCAGTCCCATCAAAGTGGCAGTCATCGGTGCAGGCCCCGCCGGCATTTACGCTTCAGATATCCTTGCGAAATCTGAGCTTGACACCTCTATAGACCTGTTTGAGAGACTTCCAGCCCCCTACGGGCTTGTCCGCTATGGTGTGGCACCCGACCATCCGCGTATCAAACAAATCATCGTTGCTCTCTACCGCATTCTTCAACGCGGGGACATACACCTCTTTGGCAACGTTGAGATCGGCCGTGACGTGACCATTGAAGAGCTCCAGGAGCGCTACGACGCGATCATCGTGGCGACCGGCGCGGACCGCGATGCCGCCCTCGACATTCCCGGTGTGGATCTTCCCCAGTCGTATGGGGCAGCGGACTTCGTGTCGTGGTACGACGGCCACCCTGACTTCCCGCGCACCTGGCCGCTTGAAGCGAAAGAGGTCGCGGTCATAGGGGCCGGAAACGTGGCTCTGGACGTGGCCCGCGTTCTTGCGAAGCACATGCCGGAAATGATTAGCACTGAGGTGCCCGCCAACGTAGCGACGCAGTTGGCCGAAAACCCCGTTACGGACATCCACGTTTTCGGCCGCCGTGGGCCAGCGCAGGTAAAGTTTACCCCGCTGGAGCTGCGGGAACTGGGTCACGTGTCCGACGTAGACATCATCGTTGCCGAAGAGGATTTTGACTTCGACGCCGGCTCTCAGGCCGCGTTGAAAGCGTCCAACCAGCAGCGCCAGGTTGTGAAGACCCTGACCTCCTACGCGTCTGCGGACCCGGAGGACCACCGGGCGTCGCGCCGTATTCACCTGCATATGTTTGAGGCGCCGGTGGAGATTGTTGCGGACGAGGACGGAAACGTCGCCGCCTTCGTAACGGAACGCCAAGAACTTACGGGCGATGGGAACGTCCGTGGCACAGGTCAGAAGACGACGTGGCCAGTGCAGGCGATCTACCGTGCGGTCGGCTATTACTCCTCCCCGATTCCAGGGGTCCCGTTCGACACGGTGAAGGGTGTGGTTCCGAACGAGGGCGGAAGGGTTGTCGCCGACGCGACCTCGGACGAAATAATTCCCGGGCTATACGCCACCGGCTGGATCAAGCGTGGGCCGGTCGGACTGATCGGTTCCACTAAGTCCGACGCCCAGGAGACCATCGCGAATCTGGTGGCGGACTTCAACCAGGGCGCCCTCGTCCACACGATCAATGACCCGATTGAAAACCTACTTGACCAGCGCGGTATTCCCTACACGGACTGGCAGGGTTGGGAACTCCTAGACGCGTATGAGCAGGAGCTGGGCGCCCAGTGGGGCGAAGTCCCCAAGGGTGGCGCGCGGGAGCGGATCAAGGTCGTGTCGCGTGACAAAATGACGCGCATTTCGCGTGGGGAGCATGAGGGGGAAGCCGCGTTGCACGAGGGCGACTGGGAGGGCGACGATCACATTGGCGCCCCCGGTGAGCTCGGCAGTCCACCCGCCACGGAGCGGTTCGCGGACTATTCTGGCCCGGCTGCCTGAGGCACGACGCCGCCCTCGACCCGATAGGCTAAACCCATGAATCGACGCCTATCGAACACTGCCAAGACAATCGGTCTTTTCGTGATCATGTGGTCCCTCCTGCTTGCGCTGGGGGGCGCCATTTCGTGGGGCACAGGTGACATCCTGTGGTTGTGGGTCTTCTCCGGGGTGGGCTTGGTTTCCACGTTCACGACGTATTGGAACTCCGCGACCTTGGCATTGCGGCAGATGAAGGCGTATCCCGTTAACAAGTTTGATGCGCCCGTGCTTTGCGGGATTGTGGAGGACTTGTCGACGCGCGCGGGCATGCCGATGCCGACCGTGTGGATCGCGCCAACCCAGAACCCCAATGCGTTTGCTACGGGGCGCAACCCGAAAAACGCGGCGGTCTGCTGCACTGAGGGCATTTTGAAGATCCTGGATGAGCGGGAGTTGCGCGGCGTACTTGGCCATGAGCTCATGCACGTGTACAACAGGGACATCCTAACGTCCTCGATCGCGGCCGCCATGGCGGGGATGATTACGTCAATCGCTCAGATGACACTGATTTTTGGTGGGCGAGGGCGGGATAGGAATAGCTCGGGTTTAGGTGCGATCATGCTTGCGTTGGTTGCGCCGCTGATCGCGTCGATCGTGCAGTTGGGAATTTCGCGTTCGCGTGAATATGACGCGGACGAGGACGGGGCTTACCTGACGGGAGATCCGCGCGGACTGGCGATGGCGCTTCGCAAGATTGAGAACGTCGGTCGCGGCGTGCCGCTGGCGCAGACGCCTGATACGGAGAGTGCGTCCGCCATGATGATCGCGAATCCTTTCCGCGGGGCAGAGATGAAGAAACTGTTTTCCACGCATCCACCCATGGAGGATCGGATTGAGCGGCTGCGTGTGATGGAAGAGAAGATGGGGAAGTAAGGTGCGCCTTGGCTTCCGTGAAACTAGACCCTAGGAGGGGTAATGGCTGATTCTTCGTTTGATGTGGTGTCCAAGATTGACTATCAAGAGGTGGACAACGCGGTCAACCAAGCAGCGAAAGAGGTGTCGCAGCGGTACGACTTCCGCGGGGTGGATGCCTCCGTGAAGCAGGTCGGAGAGACGATTGTCGTTGAGGGCAACACCGCAGAGCGCGTGATGGCCGCTGTTGATGTACTGCAGTCGAAGTTGGTTCGTCGCGGTGTTTCCTTGAAGGTTTTGGATCTGAAAGATCGGGAACCTCAGGCGTCGGGGAAGATTTACCGCCTAGTCGTACCGCTGCGTGAAGGGATCGATCAGCCGACTGCTAAGAAGATCACGAAGATGATTCGGGATGAGGGACCGAAGGGTGTGCGTGCGCAGATTCAAGGCGATGAGGTGCGAGTGTCGTCGAAGTCCCGCAATGACCTGCAGGCTGTCATCGCGTTGCTGAAAGGCGCGGACGTGGATGTGCCCTTGCAGTTTGTGAACTACCGGTAGGGATGAGGGCTCCGTTCATCCTGGCGCGGCGTGACGCTGCCGCATTTGTGGGCGCACGACGCTTACGGGTGTCGAGACAAGCCCGCTGCGCGCCTCTTGCGCAAATGTAGACCTGCGTGCCGACTTGGCGAGGCGTCCGGAACCGCGCCCTCACGCCGACTTGGGGCGAAGCCCAGAACCTCGCGTTCACGCCGACTTGGCGCGGTGGCGTAAAGCTCACTCTGCACGCACACTTGAAGTGGCGTCGAGAGTCGGAAATCTGCTAATCTCGTGGGGCACCTAAGGGTGCAAGGCGGATTGCCCGAGTGGCCAAAGGGAGCTGACTGTAAATCAGCCGCGGAATGCTTCGGGGGTTCAAATCCCTCATCCGCCACTTCGCGAAGTGTCGGTACATCCTTTACAGGTGTACCGA
>CAZTTD010000027.1:0-27325 GCA_964616925.1 uncultured Actinomyces sp. | reverse complement strand
CAAAACCCATCACAAAACAGCGCTTGACAAACATAGAAGAATCGTTGTGCCCGCTTTGCAACGATGTGCCCGCGGTCGAACGTTGTGTCACCAACCAACCAGGCCCAAGAGGGACCAACTGACCCTTCTACAGCCTCTTACAGAAGAGCCTGTTTTTGGGGGTGGTTCTGGGAGAATTTGGGTATGGCTCGCGACTATCGTCCCGCTTTGCGTGATCGGGCGTTTCTTCTTCCACCGGATATGCGGGATTGGTTGCCGGAGGATCATTTTTAGGTGTGGCTTGTCCTTGATATTGTCAACGCACTTGATGTGTTCGCGTTTGAGGCCACCCCAACACCATTCTGCAACAGACTCTCTTAGGACTGAAACACACCCTGACCAGATACTGGTAACCATTTATGAGTCTTGTCCATCACTGAAGCCAGGCCAACTTCGTCACCAGCGGACCCAATATGGGCCACCAACACTCTTTGACGGTCACCAACCTTGTCACATACCTGAACCGCGGTAGCCTCCAAGGCACACACAACCTTGCGAACATAAGCCATACCCCACAATCAACTCACCTTTAGTACCCGTTTCACCACACCCCACCCCCAGAAACAAGCTAAAAGCCCACCCAAAACCCCCAAAGCCCCAAAAAGTCATCAGACCCAGGTGGCCAATCGGACTTTGAAGAGGCGCCGCCACCAAGCAGCAAGTTATGAGGCACTAATGCGGCGGATTTCGGGTCACTGAGGCGAAAAACATCAAAACCAAACACGAAAGACGCTAAAGCACGACACAAGAAAGCCGCGCACACCGCAGCACCGGGAGCACGACATAAGGAGCCACGCAAACCCCAGCACCGGACGCAATAAAGAACGGGGCACCTAGTTTCCTAGGTACCCCGCTCCTGATAGCTCAG
Source organism: uncultured Actinomyces sp. (assembly GCA_964616925.1). Classification (GTDB taxonomy): domain Bacteria; phylum Actinomycetota; class Actinomycetes; order Actinomycetales; family Actinomycetaceae; genus Scrofimicrobium. Next base: position 26,418 of record CAZTTD010000027.1, on the reverse strand, counting down.
CTTCGTCACGTGCCCGGAAAATGCCGGGCCGCAACATCGCGAACGAATGCCGTTAGTTAGGCCTTCGCAGCCGCAATGCGCTCACGCAGCTTCGTCAGCTGTTCGCGCACTGCCTCTGGAACCTTGTCACCGAACTGCTCAAAGTAGGTCTCCGAGTCGTCGGTCTCCAGCTCCCACGCGTCCGGATCGATCTCATAGAGAGCGTTCCAGTCTTCCTCCGTGAAGCCCTCAAGTCCCTCAAGGTTGAAGTCCTCAAACTTCGGGTAGCGGCCGGTGACACCGTCGATTGCGTCGACCTCACCTGCTGCACGACGAACGATCCAGTCCAAGACACGAGCGTTGTCGCCGTAACCTGGCCACATGAACTTCCCGTCGTCATCCTTGCGGAACCAGTTGACCTGGTAGATCTGCGGGAACTTATCGCCCAGTTCCGCACCCATCTTCACCCAGTGGCCCCAGTAGTCCGCCATGTTGTAGCCGCAGAACGGCAGCATTGCGAACGGGTCGTGGCGTAGGGAGCCGGCCTTCACGTCAGTTGCGGCAGCCGTAACCTCAGAGGCAACGGTCGCGCCGACGTAAACGCCGTGGTCCTGGTCGTATGCTTCGGCAACCAGCGGAACGTTGGTTGCACGGCGGCCACCAAACAGAATCGCGTCAACCGGAACACCCTGTGGTGCTTCCCAATCCTCAGAAATGATCGGGCACTGGTAAGCAGGCGCGGTGAAGCGGCTGTTCGGGTGCGAGGACGGAGTGCCGGACTCAGGAGTCCAGTCGTTGCCGTGCCAGTCAATCAGGTGAGCCGGAGCCTCATCCGTCATGCCTTCCCACCACACGTCACCGTCATCAGTCAGCGCAACGTTGGTGAAGATGGAGTTTTCCTTCATCGACTCCATGGCCATCGGGTTGGTCTCATAGGAGGTACCCGGCGCAACACCGAAGAAGCCTGCCTCCGGGTTGATCGCGTACAGGCGACCGTCAGGTCCGGGGCGCATCCAAGCGATATCGTCACCAACGGTCTCAACCTTGTAGCCGGGAATCGTCGGCTCAAGCATGGCCAGGTTGGTCTTACCACAAGCCGACGGGAACGCAGCAGTCACATAGAACTTACGACCATCGGACTCACGGGTGAGACCCAGGATAAGCATGTGCTCAGCCATCCAGCCGTTGTCGCGGGCCATCGTGGAAGCAATACGCAGTGCGTAGCACTTCTTACCCAGCAGCGCGTTACCGCCGTAGCCGGAACCGAAGGACCAAATCTCATTGGTCTCCGGGAAGTGGGTGATGTACTTGTCATCGTTGCACGGCCAGGTGGTGTCTTCCTGACCCGGCTCAAGGGGAGCGCCAACTGAGTGAACAGCGGGAACCCATTCCTTACCTTCCGCAATGAGATCCATGGCGGGGGTACCGATGCGGGTCATGATGCGCATGTTCACCACAACGTACGGGGAGTCGGTGATTTCGATACCCAGCTGGGAGATCGGTCCACCTACGGGGCCCATGGAGAACGGGATCACGTACATCGTGCGCCCCTTCATGGAACCGTCAAACTTCTTCTGAAGGATTTCCTTCATTTCCTTGGGGTCGGCCCAGTTGTTCGTGGGGCCCGCATCTTCCTCTTTCTCAGAGCAGATGTAGGTGCGGGACTCAACGCGCGCCACGTCGGATGGCAGCGAACGCGCCAAAAAGGAGTTGGGGCGCTTCTCTTCGTTGAGGCGGACAAACATCCCGCTTTCAACCATTTCATCGGTAAGACGCTTCCACTCTGCATCACTACCATCTGCGAACTCCACAGCCTCCGGCTGCGTTAGTTCGGCAATCTTGGAAACCCATTCGATTACAGCTTCGGGAGTGTTCGCCGGGGCGGCCTTACGGACATCCTGCTCAGTCACGGACATATGTTGCTTGCCTCCTAATAAAAGGACTTCGCCTAGGGGCCGGTCGCCCCCTTTTTCTGCCCCTCCATTGTTGCAAAAGAATCGTAAAACCGCATGGTCGTTAAGTCCCCCAGGTGGCCTGACTCACAGCGGAGCTTCAGTGGGGGGAGACTGATACTCACGCGCGCATTACCACCTTGCTACTCAAGCAGTTAGGCTGAAGAGGTCTGTGAACATTTGTTGAAATTCTAGTTAACGGAGACCACTGTGGCACTGAAAGCTGAACGCGGGCCAACATTCTTTGATTTGCTTGCAAAACAGGGGGAGAACCTGGTCAAAGCATCGGGACTTCTGCAGGATATTTTGGCCGCGAAAGGTGATGACCGGATCGCGATCCGTGACAACCTCCACGACGTGGAACATGAAGCTGATGAGCTAAATCATGTGTTCATATCGAAAATTAACCAGTCGTTCATCACACCTTTTGACCGGGAGGATTTGCAGAAGCTGGCTCACCTCATGGACGATTGTGTCGATTTCATGGATGAGGCGGGCGACATGATCGTCCTATACAAGATGGGTGATATCCCGGAGCCTTTCGATGATCTGATGAGCAAGCAGGTGGAAGTTCTGCGCAAGTGCTCCAAGCTAACTGCTGAGGCAATGCCGAAGCTGAAGAAGCCGATGGACCTCAAGGCGTACTGGCTTGAAATTAACATCCTTGAGAACCAGGGTGACCAGGCCTACCGTCGCACGCTTGCCGCCCTGTTCGATTCTGGGTTGGACCCCGTAGAGATCATCAAGATCAAGGACGTTGTCCTCATTCTTGAGAAGGGCACGGACGCCTTCGAATCTTTGGCTCAAGAAGTCGAAGCGATTGCGGTGAAGGAGTCCTGACAGGTGGACCTAAACCTGATTCTCGTAGCTGTCGTAATCGCAATTGCGCTTCTTTTTGATTACACCAACGGCTTCCATGACGCTGCAAACGCTATCGCCACGTCTGTGTCGACAAGGGCTCTGAAACCTCGGACCGCCCTCGCGATGTCCGCGGTCATGAACCTCATCGGGGCCCTGCTCGGTACCGAGGTCGCAAAGACTATTGGCTCCGGAATTATTGACATCAATTCTTTTGCTCTATCTGAGAGCTCCTCAGTGCAGAGAACTGGGCTAATAATCGTGCTGGCCGCCCTCGTCGGCGCAGTCGCCTGGAACTATACGACCTGGTGGCTCGGCCTACCTTCCTCGTCCTCACACGCTCTGATTGGCGGCTTAGTGGGTGCTGGCTTGGCTTCGGCTACCCAGGTTCACTGGACCGGGATTCTAGACCACGTCATCATCCCGATGATTACCTCCCCAGTCATAGGTTTCGTACTTTCCTTCATGTTCATGAAGTTCTTGCTGTCGCTTATGGCGAACCGGCCTTACCACAGGACGATGGGGCGATTCCGTCACCTTCAAACAGTTTCCGCAGCGGCAATGGCCCTTGGGCATGGACTCCAAGACGCCCAGAAAACGATGGGTGTCATCGTCATGGCTCTACTCGCAGGCGGCTACGGAGAGACGCACAATATTTTCGATGAGGTCACCGGGGACATGAACATACCACTTTGGGTAAAGATCTCCGCTGCTGGCGCGATTGCACTTGGAACCTACTCGGGCGGCTACCGCATCATGAAGACGCTTGGCTCCAAGATGATCGATCTGGACCCTGCACGCGGATTCGTGGCGGAGACCGTAGCAGCGGGAATACTTTACTCGGCAGCATATGTGTTCCACGCGCCTATCTCCACGACCCAAACAATCACTGCCTCAATCCTGGGTGTCGGCGCAACCAAACGCCTTTCTGCGGTGCGCTGGTCTGTAGCCGGCAACATTGCGGTCGCCTGGGTCCTGACGCTACCGGCTGCCGCCGGTGTAGCCGCAATCATGTACTTCTTCTTCCACTGGGTCATCCCCGCTTAGTGAGGAAGAAAGTTGCGTTTGACGATGGGTACGAGGGCGGTGGGGAAAACCGGCATAGTCTTGGCGCTCCCCTTCGCCCTCGCACTGGCCACGGGAGGCTGCGGCCTCGTTAGCCGCGGCAGTTCCGAAACGACGGATTCGTTGAGCACCGGCGACTGCCTGGTGTCTCTAACAGCCAGGGGCAGTTCCGCCCGCGTCATTGACTGCTCCATGCCCCACCGCGGACAGGTTGTGGGGGTGTACGACGCGGTCAGTGGCCCCTACCCGGGAGCCGACCAGCTGGCGTCGGAAGCCCGCGAATACTGTGAAGACGCGTTTGAGGAGTTCGTGGGCTCCAACGCGCTCACTTCCGTCCTCGACCTATTTCCGCTGCTACCAACGGAAAGCAGCTGGGATGAAGGGGACCACAGCGTCGTGTGCGTGGCGTCCACCTACGATAATTCGACTGTCGTCACCACGTTCAAGGACAGCCACCGCTGAAGGCGTGAAGATGCGTAGCCGCACCTGGCGGCCGTGACGTCAGCGCAAGGCAACCTTTGTTAGCGGCGTGTGCCGCTCCACCGCGATCACGCGTGGCGAGGACGCATGGGACACGTGCGCCACCAGCATCTCCGCAGTTGCCAGGGTCTTCCTGGGCTGGTCCATCACTGAAACCAGCCGACGCGGCGTCAAGTCTTTGACGGGTTGGACGAGGGCGGGGTAGGCCGGCCTATGCAGGCTAACCATGCGCGCACCCTTCTTCTTGTTTAGCAGTTTCTCAACAAGACTTGAGGCGGGCTGCGAGTTATCCGCCACCGCCTCCTCCGTCAAGTATGCGTGCGCGTGGTAGTTGGCACCTGCAATCGCAGCGTAGGGCACTGCCGACTGCTCACATCTTTTCCACGTTGATGAATGCACGGCTTGCACCCCGAAAGCGGAAAGCAGCGGCACGATATCAAGCGCCTGCGCGCCTCCCAGGCGGGTTAGGGGGCGCAGCGGTTCCTCCCCGCGCCAGGACGCGCGGTCCACGGCCTTCGCGTGGCGCATCAGTATGGTCGTGGAGGTGATCAATTCACCGCGTCCCGCTTTGTTTATGACCTCTGTTAGAAGGCGCCTGTCACCGCGACGATTCAGCATGAGCCGCGCCTTGTCAGCGGAAACCCACTGGACTATGTCTATTTCCCTCTTGTGGGCGCGCTTCACGGGGATGCGGGCAGAAAGAGCCGGGCCGTCGTCAATAACGGTTCCCAGCCAGTAGTAGACCTCTTTCAGATGGCCTGACCCCAACCTGTACCGCTGCGTTGTGAGGGGAGCGCCAAGCACAACCGTCACGCCCGTCTCTTCCTCAACTTCACGGACAGCTGCCGCGGGGATGGTTTCGTCCGTCTCCGCTTTGCCTTTAGGCCAACTCCAGTCCTTGTATCTGGGGCGGTGGACAATCAAGAACTCCAGATCCCCGGGGCCGACCGGCTGTCCGGGACGCACTTTTGGCGCCCCCTTCGCCCGACGCCAAACAACCGCGCCGGCGGATCGGACCATCCCCTTGGGGAACACGAACGCTCGACTTGCCATCCCTCAACCTTAGTTACTTCTCACTCATCGTCCAACGACGCGTGAGGAGGCTTCCTGCATTAGCTCAGCCTGTATGTCACGCAGCGGCGCCCCGTACTTGTCATGCGTCCGCCGTGTCCACCGGCCACTCTTGCGCAAATGCCATGACGTGGTCCCCGGCGAAACCTCCGTGCGGATCAGCCACGCCAAATAGTCCGCGAAGTCGCGGTTATCTATGCGCACCAGTGACTCAACGCGCCTGTCCAGGTTGCGGTGCATAAGGTCAGCCGACCCGATCCAGACTTCTTCCGCACCGGGAGGCCCGAATGCAAAGATGCGGGAGTGCTCCAAGTACCTGCCAAGGATGGACCGCACACGAATGTTATCCGACAAGCCCTTCACGCCTGCCTTGAGCCCGCAAATCCCACGCACCACAATGTCGATCTTCACCCCCGCCTGGCTGGCGCGGTACAGCGCGTCAATGACACGCTCATCCACAATGGAGTTGACCTTGATCCCTATCCACGCGTCCTCGCCCTCCTGCTTACGCCTGGCCTGCTCCTCAATCCGCTCAATCAAGCCCGTCCTGATCGACACGGGAGCCACAAGAAGCTTCCGGAAAGTAGACTTCGGAGCGTATCCCGATAGCTGGTTGAACAGGCGCACCAGGTCCTGCGTTATTTCCTGATCGGAAGTCAGCAGACCAAGATCCTCATACCCACGCGCAGTCCCCGGGTGGTAGTTTCCAGTCCCCACGTGGCAGTACCTGCGCAACGTATCGCCTTCCTGGCGGATCACCAGGGAGAGTTTGCAGTGCGTCTTCAACCCCAGCATGCCGTAAACCACGTGCACGCCAGCCTTCTCCAGCTTCCGCGCCCACTCAATATTCGCCTCTTCATCAAACCGCGCCTTGACCTCAACAATCGCCACGACCTGCTTGTTGTTCATGGCCGCTTCAATCAGGGAGGAGACAATCGGGGAGTTCCCAGACGTCCGGTAGAGCGTTTGTTTGATTGCGAGGACGTTCGGGTCGCGAGCTGCCTGACTAATGAAGTGTTGCACCGACGTCGCAAAAGAGTCGTACGGGTGGTGGAGCAAAACATCATGGTTTGCCAACGTGACAAAGATGTTCTGCGGCTTGGATGATTCCACCTCAGTAAGCCCCGCTGGCGTCACCGGAACGAACGGCAGGTACTTCAGAGACGGCAGGTCCAAGTCATGCAACTGGTTGAACAACGTGAAATCCAGTGGAGGTGGCAGCGCGAATATGTCCTCCGACGTTATCTCCAGCTTCTCCATCAGGAATGAGCGCACAAACGGGCTCATTGATTCCTCAACCTCAAGGCGAACAACCGCACCGAAGCGGCGTCGCACCAGCTCTTCCTCCATTGCTGTTAGGAGGTTCTCCGCGTCGTCCTCTTCCACCTCCAGGTCCTCATTGCGGGTGACCCTGAACGTGTACGCCTCCTGCACCTCCACTCCGGGAAAGAGGTGGTCAAGGTGCGCGATTATCAGTTGCTCAAGTGTCAGGAAAGTTGTTCCGGAGTCCCTGCGAACATACTGTTCCGGTCTTCCCTCACGTAGGGCCGTGTCCACGTTGATGAGCCGCGGCAGAGCCTCCGGTACCCGGATTCTTGCAAAGTGACGCTTCCCCGAAACAGGGTTCGTCAGGACGACAGCAATGTTCAAAGACAACCCGGAAATGTAGGGGAACGGGTGTGAGGGGTCAACCGCAAGCGGCGTCAGAACCGGGTACACGCGGTGGCGGAAGTAGGATGAGAGCCGGTCCCGCGCAGGCTGGTCCAGCTTGTCCCACTCCCCAAAATGGATGCCGGCCTTCGCCAGATTTGGAACGAAGTCATCCCGGAAGTTGTCAGCCTGGCGGCTCACCAGCTCACGGGTTCGGACCGTAATCAACTCAAGGACTTCACGTGGAGCCAGTCCGGAGGCGCCCGGTCTTGCAATTCCCGCTTCCAACCTGCGCTTTAGCCCGGCAACGCGAACCATGTAGAACTCATCAAGATTGGATGAGAAGATCCCCGAAAACCACAGCCGCTCCAAAAGTGGAACCGACTCATCTTCGGACTGCTCCAGCACGCGCTGGTTGAACGCCAGCCATGACAGTTCACGGTCCGCAAAGCGCCCGTCCGGCAGTGGGTGATCCAATCCGATGGGAGCCGACTTATCTATGGGAAGGCCGGTCCGAGCCGACGGAACCAGCTCCTCCGTCTCATCATCGCTGTAACCGTCAAGCGCCAGCTCATACTCTTCGTCCGTATGCTCTTCCCCGACCAACACTTCCGTGTCAGCCGGCAAGAACAGCTCATTGGCCCGAGCCGTCTCCAAAACCTGCTGCGGCTCCTCATCCTGCGACGGACCACTCAGAAGGTCTGCCTGCCCGCCCGCTTCCTCAAGCGCCGCCTCATCCTGTGCCATGGTCGTCGGATCGTCTAACATCCCGGACTCCCCACCCCTTCGTCGTCAGTCCTAGTCCAAAGTCCCCTGCGCTGCCTGGCGCGCACTTTCGTCCAACTCTGTTGCAGTGTCCAGCAGCGCTTGCGGACGGCGGGTCACGGTATGGGCGAGGACGTGGCCGTCTTCTGTTATCCACTCCGGTCCAAAACGCACGCCCATGGCCATCACACGCATCGTCTGCGCGGACGCCTCCAAGACGTATGCCAGCTCTTCTTCGTTACCGTATCCCGCAAGGATCCCCTCTATCCCGCGGATTACTTCCGCTAGAGGTACGGGATCCTTGGAAGCCCCTTGCTTCTTCATGACTGCAACGCCCTCATCAAAGCGGTCCTGGAGGACTTCCTGGTTCATTTGGTGCCACTGCCAGAGCAGGTAGATGCGCCACAGTGCGCCCGGAAGCGTGAATTCCGGTGACCGCGCCCAAGCCGCCGCAATGATGTCCACGCCTTCGGTGCGCACCGACTTCTGGAGCTGCTCCACAGCTTTCGCATCAAAGTCAGCATTCGGCACACCAAGAAGAGCCCAGGCAGTTGTATGCGCGATCTCAGATTCTGCCGCTGGGTCTTCGTCGCCCTCTATTGCTTCTGCTTCCGCCTGATCCAAAGACGCGGGTCGGTGAAATTTTCGATCAGACATGATGGGCCTCCTCATTGCGGTATGCACTGGCTCTCAATTGTAGGCCACCTGCTACCGCCGCACAGCCTCCACGGTATCGGCAACGGTTTGGGCGTCGGTACTGGCACCGTCCGCACCTGGCGCGCGGAAGTGAACCTCTCTCAATCCTGATGAATCAAGGACTCCGCGAATGTTGTTACTGCGAAGCCCGCCGGAGCCAACAATGTCCATCCGGCCATCGGATGCTTCCAGGAGTGCCTGGAACCCGCCAATGTCAGCCACACCGCTGGACCCTCCCGTGGTGAGGACACCGTTCCATCCGTGGTCGTAGAGTTCTTCAAGCGCCGCGATCGGGTTCTCCACCTCATCAAAGGCGCTGTGGAAGATCAGGGTGGAGCCTCCTGCCGCTTCACGCCACATATCCAACCAGGCCGGCACAAAACTGCCATCGCGCAGACCTCCAACCACGAACCCAATCGGCACACCGCCGGTGAACCTTTCGCGGATTGCACGGATATCCTCAGCCTGCTTGAGTGCCTCCTCATCGCTGATCTCAAACGTGTCCCGGTTCTCCCGGACAAGAATCCGTAACCCTTCGGGAGGCGCGCATTCTAAAGAGGCCTCTATGACGTCCATCGAGGGCGTTATCCCCCCACACCAAAGCTCAGCACACAGCTCCACACGATCGGCGCCTTCCTCTGTTGCGGTGCGCACTCCCTCTACGTCCTGCACACAAACTTCGATGGTCGTCACGACTACACGCTCCTGTGATTGTTCGCTGGACGGTGCGCGCACTCCGGTGCCACCCGCCCTCGTCACGATCACCGTACACCCCGGGGACGTTGAGCTATTGTCGAATGGGTGGGACTACGGGCGCCGGGAACGTGCAGGAGTGCGCTTGGCCAGTGGCATGAGTCCGTCGGATGTTGAAGAGAAAGTTAGTGCATTGGGTAAGAACGCACAGCTCTACAAGGTGCTGAGTGTCGTATTTGGCATTATCGCCCTGGTGGCAATGGCGGCCGTGATCTGGCTGGACATCGCCACCAGCTGGTGGCAGGAAACCGTGATCCTCTCCGGTATCGCGGCCGGCCTGCTCACCTTCGTTCTTACGGCTTTGTTCGTTGAACGAGCCATGAGTAACAGGGAGCACCGAAAGTGGGCTCCCGTGACGCGGCTGGCGCTTTCCGACCTGCTCCACTCAATAGCTGATGACAACAAGAGTGACATTCGCAGGGGCAAAATCGTGGCGCGCTCCCTTCCCACACACGTGGAGCCAACCCTTGAATACCGCGACATCCTTCTGGCACAAGTGGTCGCAGAACGCAACGACATCACCACCGTGCTGGCAAGGTGGGCGCAGTTCCTCGCTTCCTCTGCCGACGTCTTGGGGCTGATGGTTCATATAGCGGACCTGGCGGAGAGCCTTGACGATATACGCGATGAGACGGTGGAGATAGAAGAGAGCATCCGCAAAGGCGCGGACCCAACAGCGGCAAACCTGGAGCTTGAGGCGCTGCAAGAAGCGATCAGGGCATACAACCGCTCCACCAAGAGTGCGATTGACGAAATCCTCGCGATTCAGAAGAAGTTGGATGAGGAGAGTTAGGCACCCACGTCCTCGAACCGATACCCGACGCCACGCACCGTCGTGATCAACTTTCGTTTCGCATCTCCCGGGCTGATCCTTGAGCGCAACCGTTTCACGTGAACATCCAGGGTCCGCTGGTCACCGAAGAAGTCGGAACCCCACACGCTGTCCAGAAGGTGAGCGCGCGTCACCACGCGACCCGCATTGCGCATCAACTGGTGCAGCAGCTGGAACTCTTTCAGGGGCATCTGGATCTCATTTCCATCCACCGTCACAACGTGTCGCCCAGTGTCCAGCGTGACGGGCCCGATACTCAGGACCTCCTCTTCCAGGATCGGATCCTGCTCCACGGGACCGGAGCGACGCATGACGGAGCGAATGCGGGCAACCAACTCCCGCGAAGAGTACGGCTTCGTCACGTAGTCGTCCGCCCCCACCTCTAGGCCAACGACCTTATCTATTTCGGAGGATCGCGCCGTCAGCATGATGATGGGCACGGACGACGAAAGCCGAATCCTCTGGCAAACTTCCACGCCTGACATGCCCGGGAGCATCACGTCCAACAGGATCAGGTCGGGAAGTTTCCTCTCAAACTCCTTCAGCGCGGACGGCCCGTCAGAGACCGTCTTCACCTTGAACCCCTCCTCTTCCAGCAAGAACGCCAGCGGCAACGCGATTGAGGGTTCGTCCTCGACAAGTAAGACTCGCCTTCTCACTCTTCCTCCCCTACTTCTATTGTGGGGGCGAGGGCGAAGGCCCCAGAGTCACTCCCCATCGACGGCACCCCTATCGTAAACGTGGACCCGTGCCCCAACTTTGAGGTCAACGTGACGTCTCCACCCATGTTTCGAACCGTGTTCCTAGTTATCGAAAGTCCCAGGCCTGTGCCCCCGACGGTGCGCGACCTTGCCGGATCCAACCGGTGGAACCTCTGGAAAATCTGAGCGTGATACTGGGGCGCTATCCCGGGACCCCTATCCGTAACCGAAACTTCCACAAAGTCATCATCCGTGCCAACGACGACATCCACCGTCCCCTGCTTTGGAGAGTACTGGATGGCATTCTCCAAAAGGTTGCCAAGCGCAATCTCCATTTTCGCGCGGCTCCCCTCAACCAGCGCGGACTCCCCCTGCACGCGTACCGCCACGTCGACCTCAACGCCCATCTGCTTCGCCAACTCCGCGTGCGCATCAATGGCGTCCACCACCAGGAAAACCATGTCAAACGGGGCCGTATCTGACGTTGCGTTCGAGGGCGTCTGGGCCTGAGACAGCCGAACAATGTCACGCGTTAGTGCGCTCAGCCTCTCTGACTCCTCCACCAGGGACGCTGCAAAAACTGCGGAGGGACTGCCTTCCTCCACCGTCTTCGCCATCGCCTCCGCCAAAAGGGAAATCGCGGCTACAGGCGTGTTCAGCTCATGGCTGGCGTTTGCAATGAAGTCCTCCCGCAAAGCCGCGGTTTCGTACCTTGGGGATTGATCCATCATGATCGCTACGACCTTCTCCCCCGGCAACGCCATGACGTATACGTCCTCCGGGTGCTCCACGCTTGCGGGACGCGACGTAGCATTACCCTGCAAAAAAGCATCTACCAATGCCCGCTGGAACCATTCTTGACGTGCCACTCTACGCACCAGGACGTCGTTACTTCCGTACGCCTCATTAACGAAGGTGCGGCGCAGAGATTCACCGTAGACCACCGCTGGCATCGGGATCGACGCCAGCAACGCCTCCGTCGTTGGGTCCAGCCGCTCACGCTCAGATTGGCGCGGACCAACCTCCAAACGACGAATCAACGCCACAATCAGGAGTGCCACCACAATCAGCGCCGTGAACACACCTGTTGCGATGATTATCGCTATCACCTGCGACTGCATACCCCCATGCTAAGTCCCCAAGGCCCCAGCACTGCCCGCCCGAACATCAAACGTCGGAATGTCAACAACTCTTCAACATCTGTTCACGCTCCGTTCACATTTCCTAAAGCGGGTGTTCATGTGAGGGGGCAAGACTTGCATCATGAACAGAAACAGACACGTTCTGATGGGTGGCGTGCTTCTTGCATTACTCCCTTTGATCCTTGGCGGCTGCGCCGTGAATGAACGTTCCACGCCGCAATCACCGGGCAATGCCAGTACCTCTTCCGGTATCTCCGGGATCTTCAATGGTGCCGGAGCGTCTTCGCAGGAAGCCGCGCAGGCCTCCTGGATTGCAGCCTTCCAACAGGCGAACGAGGGCGCAACAATCAACTACAGCCCCGTTGGCTCAGGCGCAGGCCGCAAACAATTTGCCGAAGGTGCGGTCACATTCGCAACATCGGACTCCTACATCTCTGATGAAGAACTGGCTTTCGGATTCGCCCCCTGCGCAACCGGCACTGATGCGCTGAGCCTGCCGGTTTACATATCCCCCATTGCGCTTGCGTTCAACATAGACGGCATAGAGTCTTTGAACCTAGATGCCACGACTATCGCGCATATCTTCAAGGGCGACATCGCCACGTGGAATGACCCGGCCATCGGCGCGCTGAACCCGGGCGTCGACCTCCCCGCCACCGCGATTACGGTTGTCTACAGGTCAGATGACTCCGGTACAACCAAAAACTTTGCCGCATACCTACACGCCAATGCCCCAGAAGTGTGGGCCGATGACCCAGCGGATAAGTTCCCCTTCTCCTTCGCGGGTGCGGAGGGCGCGTCGGGAACGTCAGGGGTCATTGAAGCCATCAGCGCTGGCACAGGCACTATTGGTTACGCAGACGCGTCGAAGGTCTCATCTCTGCCAACCGTCTCACTAAAGGTCGGGCAGCAGTTCGTACCCTATTCCGCCCAGGGGGCAGCCAGGGCAGTTGAAGTTTCTCCCGTCGTAGAGGGGCGCCCCGCCGGCGATGTCGCAATAGATCTGGACCGGACAACTACGGAAGCTGGCGCCTACCCGCTAGTCCTTGTCTCCTACCTCCTTGTCTGTGCCCAGTACAACGACACCGACGCCGCAGATTTCATCCGTTCCTACGCGTCCTTCATTGTGAGCGAGGACGGGCAGCAAGTCGCCGCCCAAGGCGCCGGCTCCGCACCTCTTTCCACCTCAACCAGCGAGAAGGTCTTGGCCTCCATCGCCGGTATCAACTAACACCTGGAAATCCGATGTCAACACACGTTGAAGAAATCCCAGCCCGGACCTCACTTGAGGTCCAGCGTTCCGAAACCGGAAACACCGCTCACACCGAAAAAAACCACCGCTTGGCCGACGCAGCCTTCCGATACATAGCTGTCGGTGCGGGAGTCCTCATTTTGGTGACCCTTGGTTTCGTCACCGCATTCCTCATGGCCGAAGCGTGGCCTGCGTTCCTGGCAGGAGACGCCCTCGACCCCACCGTGCCCCAAAACATCTGGCAATACGTCGCTCCCTTCGCCTTCGGGACGGTGTGGGTGGCCTCCCTTGCATTGGCCTTGGCGACGCCGGTTGCGGTCGGCATTGCACTGTTTATCTCCCACTACGCACCGCGCAAGATTGCCACAACGTTGGGATACCTGGTTGATCTGTTGGCCGCTGTACCATCCGTCGTATACGGACTGTGGGGAATCTTGGTCCTTGCACCACTGCTACAACCGGTACACCAGTGGCTCACGACGAACCTGGGCTGGATACCGCTCTTTGCGGGGCCTGCATCCGGCACGGGCCGGACGGTCTTCACCGTCACCCTGGTTCTGGCCATCATGATCTTGCCGATCATGACCGCCATTTGCCGCGAGGTGTTCCTGCAGACGCCCAAACTGCAAGAAGAAGCCGCCCTAGCCCTTGGGGCAACGCGCTGGGAAGTCGTCAAGATCGCGGTGCTACCCGGCGCGCGCAACGGCATCATCTCCGCAATGATGCTGGGCCTGGGACGCGCATTGGGGGAAACGATGGCGGTCGCCATGGTTTTGTCGCCCGCTGCTCTGATCTCCTTCGCGATGCTAACCACCCAAAACCCGAACACCATCGCGGCAAACATCGCGCTCAACTTCCCAGAGGCCTTTGGATTGCAAATAAACACGCTGGTGGCAACCGGTCTGATCCTGTTTGTCATCACCCTGGCTGTGAACCTAGGGGCGCGCTGGATCATTTCACGAAACTCTCAGTTCTCAGGAGCAAACGCATGAGTCACGAGGTCACGTCCCCTGGCGCCCCATCAGGGCCGCCCGAAGCGAAGCTCTCCGATCTGGCGGCCGCCGGACCGGCCATTTTGGCGGAGATCGTCGCGCTTCCACAGATCGAGGGCGACTTCGCGCGCTCAGTACCCCTCCCGCCCTCGCCCCCACCATTCGGTGGACCCAAAGACGCGCTTCAACGAAAGCGACGCCGCGCAGACCGGACGGCAACGGCGGCGGTGTACGTGGCCTTCGCCCTCGCCATAATCCCGCTGGTCTCCCTAGTTTTCACCGTGGTTACTCGTGGGGCGGCGCGGTTCGACGTCACGTTCTTCACCCACTCCATGCGCAACGTGGTGGGCGAGGGCGGAGGTGCGATCCACGCCCTCGTCGGAACCCTGGAAATCACGGGAATAGCGGCGCTGATCAGCGTTCCGTTGGGTTTGATGACCGCGATCTACCTGGTCGAATACGGCAGGGGGCGGCTGGCGCGCGCGGTGACGTTTTTCGTCGACGTGATGACGGGGATTCCTTCAATCGTTGCGGGTCTGTTCGCGTATTCCCTGTTCCTCCTGATTTTCGGGCCGGGTTCCCAGAGCGGGGTCGCTGGTGCCGTGGCGCTATCCGTGCTGATGACGCCGGTCGTGGTGCGCTCCAGTGAGGAGATGTTGCGTCTGGTCCCCAACGAGTTACGGGAGGCCTCCTTAGCACTTGGCGTCCCGAGGTGGCGGACCATCACCAAGGTGGTTCTGCCGACCTCGATCGGGGGCATCACAACCGGCGTGACGTTGGCGGTTGCGCGCGTAATCGGGGAAACTGCGCCACTCCTGGTGACTGTTGGGCTGACGCAATCCATGAACTATTCCCCCACCAATGGACCGATGATGACGCTGCCGGTCTTCGTTTACAACTCCTACATGTCCCAGGGTGTCGACGCGCAGGCGTACGTGGACCGAGCCTGGAGTGGTGCCCTCCTACTCATCTTGATCGTGATGTCGCTGAACCTTATAGCGCGGCTAATCGCCGCGAAGTTCGCGCCGAAAGGAAACCGCTGAAATGGCAATGCAAATAGACGCAAAAGACGTCGACATCTACTACGGGGATTTCCTGGCTGTGGAAGGCGTCTCCATGACAATCCAGCCACGTAGTGTGACCGCCCTAATCGGGCCGTCAGGATGCGGGAAGTCCACCTTCCTACGCACGTTGAACCGCATGCATGAAGTCATTCCTGGGGCACGCGTCGAAGGAACAGTGGAGGTCAATGGCCAGGACCTATACGGCGCCGGCGTTGACCCGGTCGATGTGCGACGCAAGGTCGGCATGGTTTTCCAGCGTCCCAACCCTTTCCCCACCATGTCCATTGCCGACAACGTGCTGGCGGGCGTGAAACTGAACGGGGGGAAACTCTCTAAACAAAAGGCAGACGCCATTGTTGAGAAGGCCTTGCGCGGCGCGAACCTCTGGGAAGAGGTGAAGGACCGCCTGGATAAGCCCGGTTCCTCCCTGTCAGGGGGCCAGCAGCAGCGACTGTGCATAGCGCGCGCCATAGCGGTGGAGCCGGAGGTGATCCTGATGGACGAACCCTGCTCCGCCCTGGACCCCATCTCCACCCTGGCAATCGAGGACCTAATCAAGGAACTCAAGAATGACTACACAATAGTCATCGTCACCCACAACATGGCGCAGGCGACACGAGTGGCAGATAAGACCGCATTCTTCAACCTTGCGGGCGCTGGCAAGCCGGGGAAACTGGTGGAGTTTGACGACACCTCCGCCTTGTTCAACGCCCCGAAAAACAAAGCCACAGCGGACTATGTGGCAGGCCGGTTCGGGTAAATCCAACCCCCGGTCTCTACTTCTGCCCCAGCGCCACTTCTTCCAGCGCTGGGGCATTTAGTACCCGAATGTCTCCCCCTTCCATGAGGATGAGCCCGCCAGCCACAAAATCCGCCAGCCTGCGGCTCAACGATTCAGGTGTCGTCCCCAGGTAGGAAGCCACTTCGCGCTTCGCCATCGGCAGCTTCACCCATGGCCGCCCGCCGCCTGGCTGCGTCCTGCCGGTTTGGCCTGCACCCGCGCGTTTCGAGGGCGCCTGCGGCAAACCCAAGATATAGGCCGCTACCCTGGCTGCTACATCCGAGGACGTGATTGCTGCCAGAAGGCGCTCTACAGAGGCCAACCGGTCTGACAGGCTCCGCAGCATCCGTTCACCAATGTCGGGGTAAGTGCGGAAAATCTCCGCTAGGTCCTCATGGTCAAACACACAGATTTGAGTGTCCTCCACGGCAGTCACCACGTCGGTAGTCCCGCGTCCCGTGAGAAATTCCCGCTCACCAACTACGTCACCTGCCCGGGCAACACGCAGAACCTGCTCCTGCCCATTGAACGCAACGCGACTGACTTTCAGGGCCCCACTGTGGACAACCATGACTTGGGAAAGAGTGGCACCTGGAGTGAAAACACGATCCCCACGGGCAACCTTCACCGGGCGCGCAAACTCCGCAATATGCATCTGTTCGGGACGCCCCAGCCCCTGAAAAACAGGCACGCGCGCCACACACAAATCACCTTCATTCATACCCAGAATCATAGTTCGGTCACCCAGAGGGCCCACTTGACCCACGTCAAGGACGAGGGCGCCCCCAAACCCTAATATTGTCACTGTCAAACGAACGAAAGGCACCTTCCATGACCACTTCAACCCACACCATCTTGCGTGCCGAGGGTTTCTCCTGCCCCTCCTGCGTCTCCAAAATTGAGAAGCAAGTTGGCCGCATCAAAGGCGTTAAGGACGTAACCGTTCACTTCTCCTCCGGCCGCATTGAAGTTGACCACGACGCGCAGGAAGCCCCTGTCACGGCTCTGGTTTCCGCGGTCGAAAAAGCCGGCTACAAGGCGGTTCCGTCGGCTTTCTGAGATACTCCCGCGTTCACCCCTTATAGAGAGGCCCAGCCGCCATGAGCCAACTTCAGTCTTGGCGTCGTTCCGTGTGGTTTATTCCGGCAGTGTCCGGGACACTAATCGTCCTCGCACTCCTGATCCAACACATTGGCGCCCTTCCGAACCCGGTGTTGAGTGGGCGCTGGTGGCTGGACCCAGGGCATCATGCGGTGGGCGGCGGCGACTTCACGGCGGCCGACGCAATCATGATTCTGGCGTCGATTGTTGCGGGATATCGGATCGTGATTTCTGCTTTTCGGGCGCTGCTGATCAAAGTGGTGGGCATCGACCTGCTGGTGTCTGTCGCCGCTGTCGGTGCCATCATCATCGGCAACTTCTGGGAGTCCGCAGCGGTGACATTCCTGTTCTCCATCGGGCACGCGCTTGAGGCCGCAACACTGAACAAGACACGTTCGGCCCTCGCGGAACTAGTCGCCCTCGTTCCCGACACCGCGGTTGTTGTGCGGAAGGGCAACCAGGAGGAGATCCCCGCCGGCGCAGTCCAAAAAGGTGAGATTGTCCTGGTGAAGAACGGCGCGAAGATTCCCGTAGATGGCGACGTGACGGAGGGTTTCGCCGCGGTCAATGAGGCCTCCATTACCGGGGAATCGCTGCCCGTGGAGAAGAGCCCGGGGGACCACGTTTTCGCAGGAACTGTGAACGAGGGCGGATTCTTGCAAGTCCGAACCACAGGCGCCGGAGCCGACACAACGCTAGCGCGGATTGTCCACAGGGTCGAAGAGGCGCAGGACGCCAAGGCGCCCACTCAGTCATTCATTGAGCGGTTCTCCTCCTGGTACACACCGGCCGTGATCCTACTGGCGATTGTCGGGGGGGTTGCAACCAAGAACGTGACTCTCGCTCTCACCCTCCTGGTGATTGGTTGCCCGGGCGCCCTCGTCATTTCCATTCCGGTGGCTGTGGTTGCGGGAACGGGCCGGGCAGCCCGAGAGGGGATCTTGATTAAGGGCGGTCAGTATCTGGAGCGGGCGGCGCGGGTGAACGCTGTGGCACTGGACAAAACGGGAACACTGACCCTGGGTCAGCCGCGCCTTACGGACCTTGTGGTGCTGGATCAAACACTTGGGGAGCAGGAACTATTGGCCTATGCGGCCGGGGCCGAATCCGCGTCGGAACACCCTTTGGCGCGCCCCATCGTGGAGGAGGCGACCAGACGTGGAATTGTGCTCACGCCCTCGCCCGGCAACGTTCAATCGGTTCCCGGGAAAGGAATCCTGGCCGACGTTGATGGCACACAAGTCGGTGTGGGCAACCTGGCGTTGCTGGAAGAAATGGGCGCGGTAAGTGGCCTAGAAAGCGGCGTGAAAACCGCCTCTCACCTGGCATCTGAGGGGAAGACCCCCATGATCGTGGTGGTTGAGCGGCGCGTGATCGGAGTGCTTGGGGTGGCGGACACCATGCGCCCTCAGGCGCCTGCGATGATTCGTGAACTGCGGGGTGAGGGCGTCCGGGAAATCCTCATGCTCACCGGAGACGCCCCGCTGGTGGCGGGGGCAATCGCAAGCCAGGCTAATATTCGGCAGGTTCAGGCATCCTGCCTACCTGAGGACAAGCTGGTGGCTGTGGAAGGTTTGCAGGCCCGCGGCCTCACAGTCGCAATGGTTGGTGATGGGGTGAACGACGCTCCAGCCTTGGCCATCGCGGACGTTGGAGTAGCCATGGGAGCAGCGGGATCTGCCGTGGCCGTGGAGACTGCGGACATTGCCCTGATGGGCGACAACCTTCTGAAGTTGCCGCGCGCTATCGGTTTGGCTCGTTTCACGCGGCGCGTCATGCGTCAAAACATTGCGGTTGCGCTTCTTACGGTGGCGATCCTTCTGGTCGGGGTGTTTCTGGGTGGGGTCACGATGTCGGTGGGGATGCTGGTGCATGAGGGGTCTGTGCTGCTGGTGATCATGAATGCCATGAGGTTGCTGGGAGCCCCGCGGGGCGTCCCAAGCCCCGCGGGGCTCCCAACTCAGGAATCAGCACCCACCGCATGAACCTACTTTCGAAGATCCTGCCTTCCAAGGGTCCCCGCGAAGTCGGCAACCGGGGCTGCTTCCAAGTCAGCCTTCTCCTTCTTCAGGCCCGCCAGTCGTTCTTCGAACATTTCACGGCGATCCTCCGTGGCACCCTGAGGCCTAGACAAAAAGTCTGACACGGCCGCCACGGAACGCTCCAAGAATGCTACATGCCCATCTTTTTCGGCCTGAAGACGTTCCTGATACCACTCTGAAGCCAGGATTTCCTCACGGCCAAACATCCGCCGGAAGTCTTCCTCCATGAGGGTGAGCCCCTCGCTGGTCTGCCCATACGCCATAACCTCAAGGAGGGCACGCACCGGTGGGATCCCCAGGGAAATCGTTCCGTCATCCATGTAGGACTGGGCCACACGGCGGTGCGTTTCCACGATTGTTGCAACAGACTCCGCGTATACGTCCTCACCCTGGAGTTCCGGGCGAAGCATCCCCGGTGTAAACACCAGGTCGGGATGGAGGAAGATACGACCGAAGTACTTGATCGCAAACCGCTGCGTCATGCGGTACCCAAGGCGGCTAGCAGGGACCGTCTCACCGTCCACCACGATGTCCGGCACCGCTTCCAACGCGCCTTCAGCAATGAGGTTCTTCGCGGAACGCTCCGAATCAGTCATTCGGGAGAACAGTTCAGGAACCAGCATGGATATATCGTGATCCACCCGCACCTTCGGGCCCACATAGCCCGCAGCCGAAAGCCAGCCATCGTAGCCGGTAAGCGCGAATGAGAGCAGCGCAGCATTCAGGTCAATGATGGAGGGCAGCGCGTTGAACGGGCCCTTCGTCATTGCACCCTCAGAACCCGCACCTGTAGTCGACGGAGACTTCCCGGTCATGGAAGAAATGAACTCCATGAACAGCTCAGGCAACTCCATGTAGTGCAACGGACCGTACGACGCCAAGGGAGGCGTGCCATCCTCCGGCGGGTTGTTCCGACGTCCCGCCACAACAATGTCGACCGGCTGCTTGAACTCAGCATCCATTGTCACGCGGGCGTAGAGTCGCGAAGCAAGATCCGCATTCGCCGTCGCCTCCGGGTGCGCCAAGTCAGGCCTGATCTGCAGGTAGCGCGGATTCCGTGACGGCTTCCCATCCACAATGCGTGGTTGCGAGGACGCCACGACATAGGACGGCTGATCCTCCGGCCCAAAGGCCGCCTCCAGCAACACATCCCGCATTGGCTTTGTGAACTGGCTGAACCCAACGGCGTCCTCGACAATAGCCTGCGCCTGCTCACGCGTTAGCGGCTCATAGTTACTGAGGAACACATTGGGGCCCGCGATATCCTTCTCAGCCTGCTTGTCGTATCCGCGAATGATCGCATCGTCAGGACGCTGGAACAGCAACTCCTCACAGTTCTTCACGTACTTGCGCGAGGGCGCACCATCCTTACCCGGCACGACAATAGACGCGGTGATGTCATCTTCCGTCTGAACCTTGCCAGCGGGATGGAAGTCGTGGCGAAGACCAAACAGCCTCCAAGACCCGTCCTCCTCATACCCGACACGCAGCATGGAAACGCGGACTTTATCCCGATCCACATGCACCATGGTGCCCTTACGTCCATTCACCATTCCCGTGGTGAAGTGGCTGACCCAGTCATCCCCCCACTCCGGCTGGTAGTAGCGCTTCACAATCAAGACCAGCTCGACAATGTATCCGGGCAGGGAGTTCAACCATTCGTTGTACTCATCCGTGTAGTCCGCACTGGGCGTCAGAAGTTTCACGACAGACCCAACCGACCGCTCATCAGAAAGGATCGCGCGGCTTGTTTCGCTGATCTGCGCCGGGTCGATGAAACGATTCGTGAAGTCCATGGCCAGTATTTCCGCGACCTTGGCCATGTCGGCGTCGAAGTCTGGGGAATAGGAGTCGCCATTGATCACTGCATCAGAGATCGCCTTTGAGATCTCCGACTTCCCACCACCGGACACCGTCGCAGGCTTATGGCAGGTCGTCGACCGCGGGGATGTCCCAATCAACGTCCACTGGGACGCATCATTCTCCAGCTGCGCCAAGTGAACCTGGTAGCCATCCGGTGAAACGTAAACCTTCTTGTTCCGCAGCGGTATGGACTGGGTCTTCCCGTCGCGTTCCCAGGACACAGAGTTGGTCCACAAACTGTACTTGGAACCCGCGGGGACGAGGACGTTCCGCTCATCCTCCACATCCAGCACGTATCCCTCCGGCTGGGCAACGAAGCGCTGCGGGTCCCGCCACACAACTTCCGCAAGCGTGTAGGACGGATCCGATTCCTTATCTGTGAAGTGCTGTCCCAGGTTGTAGCGAGGATAGACGCGCGCACCACCCGCGTGCTCCTCTTCCACCTCACCGAACAGGTTCGCGGAGTAGGAAATCTGGGCCTTCACTTCCTTCTTGCAGTACCCGAAATAGTTGTCCGCAATGACCGTCACGATGACGCCGCGTTCATCACGCGCGCAGGCCTTGAAGGCGCTCCCGCCGTTGTACAGCTCATCGGACTCTTTCCAGCACATCCCATCACGACGTTGCCGCTCCGTGGCATCTTCCCACCGCGGCAGTCCCAGTTCTTTCTTCGTCAGTTTGGTGAGGTGTGGGGCGAGGACGACCAAGCCGGTAGTCCCGGTCCACGTGTCAGGATCCAAAGACGCATCATGTTCCGGAACGTAAGGGTCCCCGCCATTCCCGAAGATGCCCTCCACGAAATCCAGGTTCGAAACCAGGGAGCCGGGAGCCATAAAGCGTGTCTCCATGGTCCGCTGGCGACTGAATTTTGGCACCTCCGGAACAACAATCGGTCGCAGTTGTAATGAAACCCACGCGCCCACGGGGTCCGCTGAGTCCGCGGTGTAAGGGAGAACCATGTCCTTCTCAGGCGGGTTAAACGCAGCCTCCATGAGGCGGGCAAACACCGCGCGCGGCACCTCTAACTTGTCGTCCTGAACAGGCAGACCACCATCAGAAATGTGGAAAACGCCCTTTGTGGTACGCCGGTCGTTCGCCGGGTTGTGAAGGACCCCGTTCAGGGTGCGGTAAGAGGTGAGCAAGTCGGACTCAAACTTGTCTGCACCAAGCGGCAAAGAGAGAGTCCGAGCAAGACCCGGTTGGTCGAGGACGAACGTGACGCGCGGCAACTGCGGCGACACACCCGTTCCTGCCAAGTAGGAGTCCATGAAGGCTTGGATTCGGCCGTCCACCGCCGGCAGCCTGTGCGACAGCCGTCGGTCAAGTTCTCTTTGGCGGGCAATGATTGGGCGCACCAACTGTGCTTCTTCAGGCGCGTCCGATGACTCAGGTATGGGAAGCCCCAAAAGACTGAGGCGTAGGTTGACAGCGGCGATGTCCAGTTTGTTCTCCATGCCACAAGCTTAGGCCGTGTCACAGTGCCTTCGTAATCGAAAGTGACGCCCGGTCCCGTACCGGTTGCTGGAACCCCGCAAATCCGGAGTTTGGTTATGGTTGAGAAGGTCTGGCCTACTTCTCTGGAGGAAACATTGCTCCCAAACCCTAATGACGATCGATCAGCTGTGGACGTGTACCTAGTCCGGCATGGGCAAACCATCGCGAACGTGCAGGGCTGGATGTCCGGATGGTCAGAGACGGAACTGACTGACCTGGGTATTCAACAGGCGCTCGCTGCGGGAGATGCGCTAGCAAGCGCGTCGGTAAAGCGTGTCATTTCTTCCGACTTGTCGAGGGCGCGCAGAACAGCTGAGCTGGTGTCTGGGAAGGCGAATGGAGGAACCGTCGCCCTCGTACCCGAACTTAGGGAATGGCACTTCGGCGTGTTTGAGGGGCGGCCGGACCACGAAATGTGGGGGCCGGTGCTGGCGGAGATGGGGATTCCCGCGTCGCCCTCGTACCTTGCGAAGGCGAACTTCTGGGAGAACATGCGGCTGATCTACAGCCACGACCAAGACGAAACCAACCTGATGGATGCGATTGCGGCGCTGGACCCAAGCGGGGAAGCCAGTACGTGGAGCCAGTACATGGAACGCGTCCACTCGGCCGTCCGGAGAATTACCGATGGTGCCCGCGCAGCCGCGCAGGATCAGGGTGCCTTGGTGGCGGTGACGCACGGGGCAATCACCCGGACGCTACTGCCGACAATGGATCCTACGGGCTACGACGGGCAAACCATCGGGAATGCTTCGATCAGCCACTTGCGCTACAAAGAGGGCTCCTTTGAAATCCAGCGCGTGGCTGTCAATCCATGCGAATGGTGAGTGTCCTAGTAGGCACCCAGGATGTCGACCACAAAGATGAGGTCGGAGTTGGCGGGGATCGCGTCGCCGCTACCCATCTCCCCGTATCCCATGTCGGAGGGGATGACTAGGAGTACGCGGCTGCCGACCTTCTGACCGACCAAGCCATCATCCCAGCCGGTGATGACGCTGCCCTGCCCGATCGGGAAAGAGATGATCTGGTCGGACCCGACCTGGTCCCAGGAGGAGTCGAACTGCGTTCCGTCGACCAACCAACCGGTGTACTTCACCGCGATGGTTTGGCCGGCTTCAACGGTGGCTCCATCACCCTCGACCAGAGGCTGCACAACCAGGTCCGTTGGCGACTCAAACGTGACGGGGACTGTGAGTGCGGGCTTGCCGTCCTTGAAGTCAATCTTCGGAAGGCTTTCGTCGCTCTGCTCAACCTCTGTGCCGGAGACCTCATCCAGAATGTTCTGGACCCCCGTGATGGTCATGACGTAGATGTAGCCGTTGGATGCGACGCCTGTTGAGCTCTGTTCCGCGCTGTAGCCGGGCTGGCTCCAGAGAACGCGGGTGCCAACCTTGTGGCCAACAAGGGAGTCGACCAGGACGTCTCCGAAGAACATCGGGGTGAACTCCGCGCTGTATGGGTCATCCTGATCCGCACTCACGCCCCAGGTGGAGTACATCTTCTCCCCCGTCACAACGTCGCAAACCATGTAGTTCATGGATATGACCTGATCCTCTTGGATGTCTTCCCCATCGCCCTCGTCCTTCACAACGACGGCTTCCGCGGTGACATCCAGCGGCGCGTCAAACGTGGCGACAGGCGCGGCCAGGGCATCTTCACTGAGGGTGACGGTTTCCAGCGCGGCTTCCGTCGCCTGCGCGTCTGCCTCAACTTCGGCGCCTGACTGGGCGGTATCCGCGGATTCCAGGACGGTAACGTCGCAAACACCGCCCGTCCCATCTGCAGTGTCAACGCCTGCGGACTGGTCCGAGTCGGCAGTGTCGGTGTTGCTTGAGCAGCCCGCCAGCACAAGAACAGGGCATAGGACAAGCGGAACGATGAGACGGGCGGACAGCTTCATTCTTGATATCCCTAAGACAACTAGGAAAGGCCGAGTGCGGTCGCATCGGCTTGGACTTTGTAAACGATAGGGGCGGAAGCTGTGGGCAGGCTGTGAACATACTGAGAATGCGCCCGGTGTGGGATCCTCCACTACTCTGCGCGCTCTGGTTTCTCTAACGTTGCCGCAGGTCCGTCGTGGTTGCGCCGCGACCCGGGGTGAGGGTGCGCACAACCCGTTGCAGGCGGACTCTCTCATCTCTGCTGAACAGGGCAAGCAGTCGGGCTTCCTCACGCACGTCGCCCTGATCCGCCGCCACCGTCATGGCTGCTATTCGGTCGGCCAGCGCGACTTGGTCGTCAGTTGGACCACCAGAGTTACTCACATCGCCCCACACGTCCCACAGCAGCGGTTCTTGGCGAGCCCGAAACGCCGCGTCGCGGATCACCGAACTCTGTATGAACCAGGGGCCGCGTTCGGGGCCACCCGGTCGGACACCGTAGCTGTTCGGGTCGAGGGCGCCCGCGCGCCAACCTTGCCAAACTTCCGCCGCAGTCCTGAATGGCGCGCCTTCACCCACGGGTTGGTCCAGAGGTTCTTGCAAGGGGCCGGTGGGGGTCATTATTTCGGGGTCGAAGCGGCGCCAGCGCCGTCCGTCCTCGTCCCACACCTCCACGATCGTGTGGTCCACGCTGAACCCGCGGACCAGGTAGTTTGCGTAGCCGTAACGCACGCGGGCCGGGATGCCATGGCTGCGAAGGATGGAAACGGCCAGCAGGGAGTGGTCACGGCAGCAGCCTTTGGTTTGGGTCGCGGGGTCTCGCGGTTCCGAAAGTGGCTTGCGGCCGTTCAGAGTCCGGTCCCAGTCGAGGATGCGGGTTACCCAGCGGGAGTCGATCTGCTCTGCGGTTTCAGCCGTCACTTCCCTGTCGCGGCCGGCCGCAAGATAGTGGCCGACAAGGTTGCGGCTGACTTCGGAAATCTCCTCCAAGTCGGTACTGACCTGGAGTAGTTTGTCGCGGTGGCGTCCCGGGTCGGAGAACTCCGTGTGTGCCGCCCACGGCGTGGGATCGTATGTGCGCGGCAGCGCAGGGGCCCGGTTGGTCATTGCAGAAGCGTACCCAACTGGAGTGTGTGGGGGCTAGGGCGGCCGTGGTTAGGGTGCCCATGGCCAGGGGTCCATGGCTAGGGGGTCCCGTCCAGAGCGGCCCCGTCCGAACCCGCCAATACCGGAACCGGAGCGGCCGTGGCTAGGGTGCCCCGTCCAGAGCGGCCCCCAAGTCGTGTCCGGTCGACCCAACCTGTGTTCAATCAACACAACCTGCGTCCGGCTCGTCCAGTCGTGCCTCACACGCAACCTGCAGCACACGGTCAACCACAGAAATCGTCAAGATGGCATGCGAACCCCCAAGATGGCTATGCCAACTCGGCCCATCTGGAGCCAACTTGATCCGTGCCGCGCCATCTCAGCCTATCCAGAGCCAACTTGATCCATACAGAGCCAACTGGGAACATCCAGCACAGACTTGGAGACATCTACAACCGAACAAGTCCACGCTTTTGTGTCGTCCGTGTGGCTGCTTCTGTGTGTCCCACTTTTGGGTGCTAGTGGCACGAGTAGGAAGCCGCGGCGGCGGATGGGCAATCGGCGGGGGCGAACACCCAAGAATGTCAACGAAAAAGCCGCAAAAGGGGGAGTTCGTCTTGAGGCGACAAGGACTATCGAAGGTTGTGGCTAACTATCGATGGTTGTTCCCGGGCACAACCTTCGATAATCGACCACATCTTTCGATAGTCGGGGGCCTCCAAACCATATCGGTTTTTGTTTAGGTGCCCCAATGGACTCAACGGCCCTTTCTTCGCATGGACACGGTCAGCGCCCCTCTCATTTGAGGACTGCTAGAACGCACGTGGGTTAGTCCGACACGCTTTGGGTGCCTTCAACACACGATGTGCACGCACCCATCGTGTGTTCAACCAACACAACCTGCGTCCAACCAACACAA
>CAZTTD010000026.1:16428-27355 GCA_964616925.1 uncultured Actinomyces sp. | reverse complement strand
GCCACACAGATCGCCCGGATGGGTTGGGGGCGGGTCAGCAACTCGTACACACCGCTCTGCAACTCCCGTTTGAGGGAGCCGGCGAGGACGCCCACCTTAATGGCGAGGACGCCCACCTTAATAAAGAAAACAACGCGTTTTCCCCTCAGTTGTAAGTTTGGCTGCTTGCGAAGGCGTCACAAGCAGGAACACTGCCAACTAGGCGACCCCTGTCGCCCATCGATAACGCACAAGTGGTACTGATGTATTCAAAATACCGCCGCCACGACGACGGACCCATCGCCGTCGGCGACTCTCTACACACGACGCCGCAGAGGTGCAGAGGTGAAAAGGCACCCGCAGCCGACCAAAGCCCCGGGTGCCCCTCACGCGCCAACTGATCTACGCCGTCACCACCTCAATAAGCGCGTTCCGCAGCGCCGCCGGGATCTCCATGTCGCCCCACGCCGCCACCGCAAGGTTGGTGTCCCCCATCGCCGCACCCGCCTCATACGCGGACCAGGCCTCCTCCTTGGTCATGTGGGCAAATTCGCCCTCGTCCAACAGACGGAAAACCATGTCGCGCTCATGTGTCTCCCCCGCGCGCAACCCCCGGACCTCCACGCTAATCAGCGTGCTCAAATCTAGGGTGTCGAGGGCGATGCGCAACCCACCGTCCTCGTACTGCAGTTCCGTCGCAAGGGGGACGTTGTTAACGAGGACGTCCCTAGCGCCCTCGTACCCATTCAGGAACAGCGTCACCTTGCGCTTTGCCCGCCCGGACGGCGCAAAATCCCCGTTCAACTGAAGAACTAGGGACTCGCCATCCCACTCAGTCGACCACTGAATGGTGGAGACCTCTGGGTCCAACGCCCCGTCGTCCTCGACCAAGTGGCCCTTGGAATCACGGCCGCGCCAAATGGAGAGCTCCAACTCCTCCGGTGCGTCCGTAACCGGCGCAGTCGACGCTGCCGCAAGCGGGATCACCGCACCCGCACGCGCCAACACCGGAATCGTGTCCAGCGGACGGTGCATCCTTATCTTCCGCCCGCCCCTGTAGCGGGTGTTCGTGAAGATGTCGATCCACTCCCCCTCCGGCAACCACACCGAGGTATATGCCAAACCCGTCTGTGGATCCGCCGGCGCCACAATCGGTGCCACCAGCAGGTCGGACCCGAACATGTACTGGTTGCGCACGAAATACGGCGTGTGTCCAGTGGGATAGTCGTGATACATCGGGCGCACCGGCGCAATACCGTTGGTGTGCGCTTCCCACATGGCGGTGTAGAGATATGGGATCAACCTGTGGCGCAGTCGCAGGAAGTCGCTCTGGATTCGCTCCGCCTGCGGGCCGAACATCTTTGGATCCTTCGAAGAGAACATGGAGTTCGAGGAGTGCAGCCGCATGATCGGGCTGAACACACCAAACTGCACCCAGCGCGTCGCCAACTCCCTGTCCTTGACCCCAAACATGTGGCCACCAATATCATGGCTCCACCAGAAGTAGCCAATATTCGCGGCCGTGGAGGTGAAGTAGGGCTGGAACGCCAAACTGTCCCACGTGATGATCGTGTCTCCGGAGAACCCAACCGGATAGCGGTGAGACCCAGGCCCCGCGTAACGGGAGAACGTCATGGGCCGGCGTCCCTCCCGCGCGCTGTCCTCATAGTGCAGGTAGTTCAGCATCCACAGCGGGTCCAGTCCGACAATCGATGAGTTCTTCCCCGACTGCCAGTCAACCCACCAGAAATCAAGGCCCTGCTCCTCAATGGGATGGTGCAGGTACTTGAAGTAGGCCTCCGCGAACTCCTGAGTGGCGATGTCAAACGGGACCTCCTCCCCGCTCGTGGGATCCACCCCCATCGCTTCGGCCATTTCCGGGTAAGCGTCTTCATGGCGACGGACTCCATCGGCTGGGTGCACGTTGAGTGAGGTCAGCATCCCTCGGTCGTGGAGTGCCTCCAAGAACCCCTTCGGATCCGGGAACAACTCTCTGTTCCAGGAGTACCCCGTCCATCCACTTCCCAGCGCCCTATCGATATCGACCAGGTGCCAGTCCATGTCGATGACGGCGACGGAGAAGGGCAGCCCGCGCTTCTCAAAGTCCGCCATCAGCCCCAAGTACTCTTCCGCGGAATACCTGTGGTACCTGCTCCACCAGTTCCCAAGCGCCTTGCGCGGAAGCAGCGGATTTGGACCAGTCAACTCAAAGAAGCCGCGAAGCGCCGCCTTGTGGTCCATCCCGTAACCAAAGAAGTAGAGATCAACAGGCTCAAAGTCCTTCGCAGCAACCCACCCGTCCTCAGTCATCGCAAGAGAGTGGGAGTCGTCGAGGACGGAGAAGCCAGTCGTCGAAATCAAACCCGGCTCCAGCGCGACTTCCCCATCTATGTCATCAAGGGTGCGGGCTGTCCCACCGAGGTTCCGAACAAACGGCCCCTCCGAAAACGGCTCATCCCCATAATGCCACGTGGTGAAGTGCGCGGTCTGTGCGGCTGTCCGCATGGCAACGGAAAGCGAATCGGACCGGAACTCACCCCCGACGTAGGTCAAACGGAGCTCCGATGTGCGTATCTCTACACCACCGTTTTTCTCCGTCACCGTGAAACTGGGCGTCTCAAAATCCCGGTTGATGACAACCTGGGTGGCTTCATCGCGGAACCGTCCGCCCTCGCCATACTCCATACGTAGGAGCGAGGGCGTAAGAACCGTAAACCTAGCATTCCCGAAAACCACGCAGGACTCTGGGCGCGCGGGCGCAAGCCTCAGCTTTGTCATTTTTATCTAACCTTTCACCGCGGCAGAAGCCGCACCTGCCACAAACCGCTTCTGGAATATCAGGTACACAATGAGAACCGGAAGGATGGAAATGGTGGTAGCCGCAAAAAGTCCACCGTAGTCCGTTGAGTACCGGCCTGAGAATGTCGTCAAACCAACCGCCAAAACCTGCTTATGGTCGTCATTAATCATCAAGTACGGCCACAGGAAGTCCTCCCAAACCCACAGGAACTGGAAGATAGCCAGCGCCGAAACCGCGTTCACCGACATGGGCAGAACAATCCTGTGGAAGATTTTTATCTCAGAAGCCCCATCGATGCGCGCCGCCTCAAGAACCTCATCTGGCAGGGACTCCATTGACTGGCGCATCATGAAGATTCCAAACCCGGACAGAAGCCCCGGAATGATGATGGACCACCAGCTGTTTTGCAGGCCAACGCCCTCGAAAATCGTGTAACGCGGAATGATGGTTACCGCCCACGGGATCATCATGGTTGCCAAAATGAACGCGAAGAGCGCGTTGCGTCCACGGAACTGGTACTTCGACAAAACGAATCCAGCGATGGTCGACGTGTAGATGGAAAGCCCCGTGATCGTGACCGCCAAGAACACGGAGTTCCCGAACAGGCGGAAGAAGTTAAACCTCTCCTGAATCCCGGTGAAGTTGCTGAGCGTCCATTCCTTGGGGAAAAGAGTCTGGTCCAGTGCGTTGATTTCCGCGGGGGTCTTGAATGCCGACAGCACCATCCATACGAATGGGAATACGACCACAAGACCGATCGCAAGAAGACCCACGAACATGATTGCCTGGTTGATCTTGGTTCTCATTGCGTCTTCTCCTTTCCAAATAGAGCGCGGCCCCCGTACAACTTGAACGCTGCATAGGTGAGGAGGCTTGTGAATATCAAAAGGATGAACGCGATTGCGGATGCCAGACCGAAGTCGTACTTCTGGAACGCCCTATCGAAGATGAGGTACGAAACCAGGTACGTGTGGGTGCCCGGCCCACCTTCGGTAAGCACCATGATCTGCACGTATGCCTGCAGGTACGCGATGATGGACGTCACCGCGACGAACAGTGTCATGGGGCGCAGCAGCGGAAGCGTTACGTACCAGAAGCGACGCACCGGTCCGCAGCCGTCTACCTGCGCTGCCTCCATCGCGTCCTCGGGAACCGAGTGCAGTCCAGACAAGAACAGGATGACCGCGTAGCCGAAGTCCTTCCAAATCGTCATGACCATCACTGCGATGAGAGCGTAGTGCGGGTCCTTCAGCCAGTTGACATCCAACCCTAAGAACGTGTTGATCGCACCAACTTGCGGCTGGTACATCATCCGCCAGACATATGCGACCGCAACCAGCGGCGCAACCGTCGGCATGTAGAAAAGGGCGCGGAAGAAAGTCTTCCCCTTGGTCAGTTTGGAGAAGATGGCGAGGGCGAGGGCCAGGCCGATGGCCAGTCTGAACGTGATCACGACGACTGAGAACACCAGTGTCCTCATCATTACGGCCCAGAATTCCGGGTCGGTTAGGAGTTGCTTGTAGTTGGCTAGGCCAACGGGGTCGAAGGTTCCGTTTAGTGGGTTCCAGTAGTGAAATGAGCCGACAAGTGCCAGCACGATGGGGATGACCAGGAGAATCAGGGAGAAGATGACGACGAAACCGACAACTGAGTTCCGCATCAGGCGTTCGCCCGGGTAGGTCTTAGTTACGTTTTGTGAGCGCAGTCCGTTAATGAAGCTCTTTGGTTTGACCAGAGATTTCTGCGCGCTGGGGTCTGTTTTTACTGCCATGGTCTTGGATGTTGTCGCCGTGACGCGCACGGCGACAACACACCTATGCCTCTCTGTTGGCTAGTTTTGCCCTGGTGAGGGCTCGTAGAACTCATAGAGGTCTTCAGCCGCGCGGAACGGAGTGCGCTCCAGGTCTGAAGTGATTGCCTGGTTGGCTGAATCTAGTGCTGCCTGGGGATCGACACCGTTGAAGATGACGTCCTGGTAGGCCTTGTCGATGTTGTCTTCAAAAGTTGCTGGAAGTGCGCCGGGCCAGATGTAGCGGTCGGCGTTCTTCAGGGCGGAGACAACAGGGTTCGCCAGTAGTTCCGCGTCATCCTGCAGCGGTACGTAGGACGGGTAGAGGGAGAACTGCATGCACAGGCCCTTGATGCCTTCCGTGTACGTGAGGAAGAAGAGGTTGAAGTCCTGACCAACAGCAAGCTGCTCTGCCGATGCGCCCTTGTTTAGACCCATGGTGGACTCACCGTTGTAGCGGTCGTATGCGTAAGGAACGTCATTGGCATCTGGCGTCGGGGTTGGGAAGGTTCCGTAGTCGATGTCCGGGAAATCGTTTGCCAGGGTTCCCGCGAAGTGACCCCAGTTGATGATCATGGCTACCTGGCCCTGACCGAAGCTATCTGAAGCAGAAAGTCCGAAGTCCTTGGAGCCGACCTGGTCAACCTCATAGAGGTCTATGAAACGCTGCATGTTTTCCAACATGCCGGCATTGTTGACATCCGGCGTCGTCATGTCGGGCTGCATGAGGTTGTAGCCAAGCTGGTATGGCAGCCCTAGTCCGATTTCCTTATACAGGTCGTTGAAGCTGAAGCCTGCCTGCGTGAAGCTGCCACCGTCGCTGATGGTCAGTTTCTTAGCGACTTCCCTGAAGTCATCCCATGTGGCCGGGATGTCGTTGTCGGTGAGTCCGGCTTCCTGCCACATCGCTTTGTTGTAGTAGACCAACCCGGTCATCATCCCGTAGTCCACGTATTCGATGTTGCCGTCTACCTCATGCGCCGCCGCGCCGGTGTAATCGGCAAGGAGAGCATCGCGATCTACGTCGTAGGGCGCAAGGTAGGGACGAAGGTTAGCGTCTTGGGAGTTGTGGACGTTGAAGATTGTGGGGCCGCTGGCACCGCCCTTGAGGGTCAATGGCAGTTTCGTCCAGTAGTCATCCCAAGGCTGGGACACCAGATTGATCTCTACGTTGGGATGAATCTCTGAGTAGGCGTCAGCGAATATCTGGAAGTTTGTGGTGTCTCCCCACGTCCACCACTCAAGCGTGATCGGCTTTCCATCATTCACAAGGTGGTTTGGGTCGTACTGCAAAGTCTCACCCTGGACTGGAAGACCTGAAGGTGCTTCAGTGACTTCTTCGGCATTGCTCTTTCCTGCTGAGCTTCCCCCACCACCGCAGGCGCTGAGCCCAAGCGCGGCAGCCGCCGCAACGGCGACAAGTGCTAGTTTTCTCATTTCCCCTGAATCTCCTGTTTGGACCGTAAACGTTGAGGTATATCGATAAACGTTTATCGCTAAACCTCTTTGAGCATAGGCCCTAATATTGCGCCGCGCAAGGGGTAAATTGATCTGCTAGATTGTTGCAGTGAGTCAGACAGTTACCATGAGTGCCGTAGCCCGCGCAGCCGGCGTTTCTGCCATGACCGTTTCAAACGTCCTCAATGGCCGCACCGACAGGGTGTCCCCTGCCACCGTCCGGAACGTTTTAGAACATGTGGAGCGCTTGGGGTACGTCCGCAATGCGCAGGCTCAGGCTTTGTCTGCGCGGCGCTCAAACATCATTGCGCTGGTCTACGTTGGTTCGCGCCCTGGCTCTGCCGCCATCAGCAACCCACACGACGGGGAATTTATCGGGTCTGTGGAGGAACAGGTTCAGCGCGCCGGCAGGCAGCTAATGATCCGTTCTGTACAGGATTTCACAGACGCTGCTTCGCTACTGAAGAGCTGGAACATCGACGGGGCAATCTTCTTGGGCGTCCTTGGCAACTACGCGGAGGAGCTCAGGGCGGCCGTTGACCGCCCCCTAGTTTTCGTGGACAACTATGCCAGTGCCCCATCTGTTGGACGCGTCAATATTGACGACTTCGGCGGCGGATACATGTCCTGCAAGTACCTGATCGACATGGGACACACGGACATCGGCATTGTCTCCACGGAAGTCGCGGATAGAGGCGTTGTCAGGGAGAGGTATGAAGGCGCGCTGAAGGCACTTCATGAGGCCGGCTTGACGCTGGAACCTCACCGACATTGGATGACTGAACCTTTGTTCGAGGACGGTCGGCTACTTGGCCACGAAATCGCGGAGGATCCCCCTACAGGCATAGTGACGACCGCGGATGTGCTGGCACTTGGGGTGTTGCGCGGCCTCACCGAATGGGGCGTGTCCGTACCGGAAACCGTGTCTCTGGTTGGCTTTGACGACCTGGAGGCCGCTCGGTACTCTGCCCCGCAACTAACGACAATCCACCAGGACATCGTGGGTAAGGGCCGGGCGTCGGTGAACATGTTGCTGGAGATGATGGACGGGGAGAAAGCGGTCCGGGATGTTCTGCCGGTTCGGCTGGTGGAGAGGGAGTCCGTATCAGCGGCGAACCCCCTGGTGTCACCAACAAATGGTTGATCTCAAGACGACCCGCCCGCGCACGCCAGGAGGTCCCGTGGCCACAGATCAGTACGAGGGCGTTGCTGCGCGCCACAAACCTTGGGTGCAGCGCGTCGGCTGGGGTGGATTCGCGCTGACCAGCGCCGTGATCGCTCTGATAACCCTCACTCCACAGAGCCCCACGAGCGCACACAACGCAGTATCCATGGCAATCCTGAACTTCCTCCACCGGATCGGAGTCCCCAGCACCTTCTCCGAAATCGCCTGGGAATTCACCGCGAACATCATCATGTTCATGCCGTTGGGGTTCTTCTTGTT
This sequence comes from uncultured Actinomyces sp., assembly GCA_964616925.1. Taxonomy (GTDB): domain Bacteria; phylum Actinomycetota; class Actinomycetes; order Actinomycetales; family Actinomycetaceae; genus Scrofimicrobium. The sequence continues at coordinate 19,885 of CAZTTD010000026.1, read as the reverse complement.
ACTCGCTACGGACACGAGAAGGCTGTGGTTGGTCGTGGCCGCAATGCCTGCGACGAGCTGCTTTATCGAGCTCTCACAACTCCTCTTCCTCCCCAGCCGCTTCCCAACCATTTCGGACATAGTCGCCAATAGCACGGGCGGATGGCTCGGGATAGGACTGGCGATGCTCACGTTGGCGGCTCTCAACAAAAGTAACCTCAAGCGAGGGAAATAGGCTGCTCCGCTGAGGGTTGTTACGCCCTTGATGAGCTCCAGGCGCTTCAAGGTGCCTCAAGGTGCTTCAAGGCACTTCAAGGCACTTCAAAGTACTTCAAGGTGCTTCAAGGCACTTCAAGGCACTTCAAGGTACTTCAAGGTGCTTGAAATTCGCGTTCACTGAACGGATCGTTCTCTTGCGGGGCTTTAAACCTGTCTCGAAACTACATATGGGGGCCGACACTACATACGGGGACACAAAACAGCAATAAAAACGCTGTAATCCTTCCCCGCTATGTAGTTTCGGCCCCACTATGTAGTTTCGTGCCGCGCTATGTAGTTTTGAGCGGTTTTTCGTATCCGTGCCAGCCTCCACCATTGGTTAAAACATCTTCAAGAGAGGCGTTCAACCTGGACAGCCATGCGTCACACGCAACCAGCAGCACACGGCCAACCACACAAATCGCCAAGATGGCATCCGAACCCCCAAGATGGCTATGCCATCTCGGACCATCCAGAGCCAACTTGATCTGTGCCGTGCCATCTTGGACCATCTAGAGCCAACTTGATCCGAACAAAGCCAACTCGACACAAAGAGTGACAACTCCGCGATCACACACGCACCCCAAAAAAGTTTCTCGGGCCAACCATCCCACCAGCTAGTCACGCACCATTGTGGCGACATAACACAGCCGGCCGCGAACCAGCCAGCGCCCACAACCCCTTTCTCAAGCGCCACTTTCCACGGCCGTCCGCGACCCTCTGCGGCCTAGATCGCTGTCTTAGATCGCGCTATAGCTTTGCGACAACCGCGATCTTAATCGGCGCTCACGTAAGGGGCTGTGGGCAGAGTCGGTTGGCTCGTCGCCGGGTCGGCGGGGTGGACCCGCAATAACGTGCCCAGAACCATGAAAACCAAATCAGGATTCTGTGGCGGGCCGCCTCTGGAAAGCTGTATCTGATCTGCGCAGGTAGCCCAATACGACCGGTTCCATCCCTACCTGAGAAGTAATTTCGGTTACAACCTGGCGGAGATAGGGGTACACCATAAAGTACGCGTTCGTGTCGGCGTATGCGAGCAAAGCGGCAGGGGTTGCAGTGACAGGCTGCGTGAGTCGAAGCACGAGCAGATGGGCCACGTCGAACTTCAGTGCTTCTTGTGTTTCCTCATCCTCACTACCTCTAAATGTGATCTCATGCCCAAATTTGACCATGAGCAAATCGTCATCGTTAGTCGAAAACTCCGGGACTTTTCTGTGGACAGCAACGCTCGCGCTCTTGGGCACAAAACCTACGGCAGGCAAAACTATCTCATTGAGGTAGATTCCCTGGATCTCAGTTCCGTGAACTATCGCCTTGACTTCATCCAGTGAGACGTTGGAAGAATCGCTTTCATCAAGGGTAAACATCAGGCACCTATCTGACCAACGTCAAATCTAACTTTTGAGCCCTGGACGCCTGCCCCTCAAAGCGCGGCAGCGTCTCATAGCTCGCGGGTGTCATGTCCGGGAACATATCGACTGAACCGGGACCAAGATCCATCGTCCGCATCCTTATCGACGGTGACACGGCCCGAGGGCTCTTTGAAGCTTTCAACACCGCAGACGCCAACTGTACGCGCTGCGCAGCGGTTGGTAGCTCCCCTGCAGCTTCCGGGTCCTTTCCCGTAGCCGTAAGCCAATGCGCAACATCCGCCCAGTCGTAGATCTTTTCTCCTTTAGCACCCACGGCGCCAACAGGAAGCGGGAACCCTTTTTCTTGCGCCCACAGGCGCGCGGCTTCCCGGGAAACGCCAACCCTATTGGCAACATCCGAACGGTTCACCAAGTCCTGCTCCAACCCGAGAATTTCGACTTCGGGCAACTCCGAACGCAGCTTCTGCACAAACGCCGCTGTGTCCTCTACCGCAGACTCCTCACGAACAAAAAACGGAATAATAGCGTACCCATCGCTAGGTATAACCATGCCGACCTGTAGCACTCCCACCAGAACGTCCGTCACGCGGGGGCTCTCCAAATCCAAGCTTCGGACGCGAATCGCAATCTCAACCATGATCCCCTCCTCTCTGAGAGTCTCACACACAAACTTGGCAACTGCCAAGTCAAGTATTTCACATATCTTCCGGAGCGGGTGCAACCTCAAGCGCTGCAACTACGCCTTCAAGGTCGCTGGCGATCTTGACAAGATCTGCACGTCTTTGTAGAAGAATCTGATAGTTTGGATTCTTCTTGTCCGTCTTCCGCAACTGCCGTCTGGCTTCCTGAAGTTTTGCCTCAACTTCCACCATTTGACCCATTTCACCGTCAACATGGCTCTCGCTTGCGATCAGAGAAGACAGAGCATCTACACACGCATCCAACCGGGCCTCAATAGAATCCAGCATCGACATCAACATTGGGTCATCAGCGGAGTGGCATTGCCGGGCTACATTCCATGCTTTCTCAAGAAGCGCATGTGCTTCGATGATTCTCCGCCTAGCATTAGCAGCTGGACTGCCGGATTCATGCGGGCAACGCTCGATGGTCAGGCGCGCCAAGCGCGCATACTTCTCCGAGTTCATGGCAGTCGAGTACGCATAGAACTCGCAAGTAGCACGTTCTCGTGAGGGATCCAGAGGCCCGGGACATCGCACTTGCCACCTGCGGTGATTGGTAGTCACTTCGGGGGTCGGCCAGCCGTACGACCGCGCAAGCCGAAGAGTGGCCCTCCATTCCTTGTCGGGATGATCCCACGGGTCCTGTGCCACGACCCTCCCTCCAAATATGGAACGACTATGAAACATCATCTCACACGAAGTCAGGCACATTCCCACGGAAGGTATGCTCGCGCCAGGGCGGAGGAAACCCCAACATAAGCCCCGCCGCGTCACCTCTTGACACCCGCGCTGGCCTTGCGCCCGACTCAGATCGCCTCTGTCGCCTAAAGCCGCCACTATAGCGGCGCTTAATAATAAGGGGTGTTGCGTCAGGTTGAATTCCCCGGTTGCGGCTGGGGATTTTCCTGACTGACGGAATGTAACCGCCAAAGTCAGTATCTGCTTGCCACGTTGGCATTATCTGCCGCGCGCCGTGTGTGCCACATTGTCAGTTGGGAAGGCCCTAGGAGTCCTCTCTGGTTGAAAATCAACGCCGAGTTGGCTCTTCTTGTACCAAGTTGGCTCCTTATGGGCCGAGTTGGCTCTTCTTGTACCAAGTTGGCTCCTTATGGGCCGAGTTGGCTCTTCTTGTACCAAGTTGGCTCTTTTGGATCAAGTTGGCTCTGG
>CAZTTD010000026.1:0-16328 GCA_964616925.1 uncultured Actinomyces sp. | reverse complement strand
TGACCATTTCTGTGTTTGATCATATTCTGCGCGCTGCGTGTGGTGCAGAGCCTGATAGTGCTAACTGATCCTGGCGGGACCCTTTTGACCCTCCGTTGACCGTTCGGAGTGCTCCACATGGCTTAGATCGCCGTTATCGCATTAGATCGCCGCTAAAGCTGTGCGACAACGGCGATCTTTGACGATGACGGCGATCTGGCGCCAAGAGAGGGATTTTCGCGCTGGGAGCAGCGCAAAAAGAGAGGTTCTTGGCGCGCGGAAGGGTCGGGACGAGCCAAAAGGCGCGCCGGGCGCGGTCAGCGGACGCGGACCGACACCGAGACCGGGCCGGCGGCATCGGAGGAGCCACCCGCCGCATACGGCACCACGTTGCCCTCGATTACCGAACCGTTGACCGACACGCCACCGGAGCCGTCCCCGACCACCTCGATCGTGTAGTCCACCCCGCGAATCCGCCGCCGCACCGTAAAGTCCCCGATCTGCCCCCAAATAGCCGGCTCCACAATCAGCCCATCAAACCCCGGCCGCACCCCCAGCAAGTACTGCGACACCGCCGCAAAGTTCCACGACGCCGTCCCCGTCAGCCAGGAGTTCTTCGCCTCCCCCGGCTTCACCGCATCCTTCCCCGCAATCATCTGCGCATACACATACGGCTCCAGCCGGTGCACCTCCGAGATATCCTCCCTAAACGCCGGCGCAATCTGCGTGTAGTACTCCCACGCATTCTCAGGCCGCCCCGCCATAACCTCCGCGATCATCACCCACGGATTGTTGTGGCAGAAAATCCCCGCGTTCTCCTTATATCCCGGCGGGTAGGTGCTGATCTCCCCATACCCGACCTCATACTTCGTGAACGCCGGGTTCAGCAGCACGATACCGTTCGGCGTATTCAGCCTCTCCCTCACGGCGTCGAGGGCGGAAACAGCCTTCCCGTCCTCCAACCCGACACCGCCCATGATGGCCATGCCTTGGGGCTCGATCCAGATCTGGCCCTCCTCGTTCGAAGAGCTCCCCACCGGCGCGCCATAGTGGTCGTAGGCGCGCAGGAACCACTCACCGTCCCACCCGTGCTCCGCGATAGCTTGGCGCATCGCGGCGACGGCGGCTAGGGCCCGCTCGGCCTCGCCCTCGTCCCCCCTACGCCTTGCCAACTCCGCGTACTCCGGCCCGTACGTGGCAAACATGCCCGCGATGAACACGGACTCCGCCACGCCGCCGGGGCGATTCGGGGCGGTCTGGAAGGACTCGTTCGGCTCCGTCGAGAACACATTCAGGTTCAGGCAATCATTCCAATCCGCCCGCCCAATCAACGGCAGCCCGTGCGGACCAAGGTGGTTCAGCGTGTAGTCCAGCGACCGCCGCAGGTGCTCCATCAGCGGCGCCGCCAAGTCCGGATCGTTATCAAACGGGACCATCACGTCGAGGACGTCCTCGTCCCCCGTCTCCCTTATATACGCGGCAACCCCCGCGATCAGCCACAGCGGGTCATCATTGAAACCCGACCCGATCGCGTCATTCCCGCGCTTCGTGAGCGGCTGATACTGGTGGTAGGCGGACCCGTCGGGGAACTGGGTGGCAGCGATGTCTAGGATGCGCTCCCGCGCCCGATCCGGCACCAGATGCACGAACCCCAGCAGGTCCTGGTTGGAGTCGCGGAAGCCCATGCCCCGCCCGATCCCCGTCTCAAAGTACGACGCCGAGCGTGACATGTTGTACGTAACCATGCACTGGTACTGGTTCCAAATGTTGACCATGCGGTTCAGCTTCTCGTTGCCCGACGACAGCTCGAACGTCCCCAGCAGCCCGCGCCAGTAGTCACCCAGCCGCGCGAACTCCGCCTCCGCCTTCTCCACGGTGTCAAACCGCTCCAACAGTGCAGCAGCCGGCCCCTTATTGATGACGCCGGGCGAGGCCCACTTTTCGCCCTCGTCCACCTCCACATACCCCAACGTGAAAACGAGACTCTTCGACTCCCCCGGCTCCAGCCGAACGTGAAGGGAGTGCGACCCAATCGGATACCAGCCGGACGCGAAGGAGTTCTGGGAGGCGCCCTCGAACACGACCTGCGCCTCACCCCACCCGTTGTACTCCCCCAGGTACGTGTCGCGGTCCGTGTCGAAGCCCGCGATGGGTTCGTTCACGGAGTAGACGGCGTAGTGATTGCGCCGTTCCCGGTACTCAGTCTTGTGGTAGATGGCGGACCCGTCGACCTCCACCTCACCGATGGAGAGGTTCCGCTGGTAGTTCGTCTGGTCGTCCTCCGCGTTCCACAGCGCGAACTCCACGAAACTGAACAGCGTGAGGTCCTTGGCCACGTCCGACTCATTCGTCAGCGTCACCAACTGCACTTCCGCGTTGGCGTCCATCGGCACGAACAGGAGAACGGACGCGCGCACCCCGCCGCGACTGCCCATGATCTTGGTGTAGCCGAGGCCGTGGCGCGTCTCAAAAAAGTCCAGTTCCCTCTTATACGGGAAGAACTGCGGACTCCACACGTCACCGTCGTCATTGATCGAGAAAATCCGCCCACCCGCATCAATCGGCACATTGTTGTAGCGGTAGCGCGTCAGACGGCGCATCTTCGCGTCACGGTAGAACGCGTAGCCGCCGCCGGTGTGGGAGGTCAGGCTGAAGAAGTCCTGCGTGCCCAAGTAGTTGATCCACGGGTAGGGCGTCTTCGGGGTTTCAATGACATATTCGCGGGCCTCGTCGTCAAAATGGCCAAACCGCATCGGCGTGCCTTCCGGTAGAAGATAGGAAACCTCCCTGTTTGGGAGCGCTCCCATGAGTTTAGCGGGCACGGGGCGAGGGCGCTAGTGTTCCGTGGGAAAACGCGGGAATTGCGCGGAACAGGACGGGTGGGGGGCGTTCCACTGGCGGTGTTTGGGGTTCGGGGCGAGGGCGGAGTCGCGGTCAACATTCCAGTCCACTTTTTGCCGGGTTGCTAACTGCCCAGCCAAATCGCGACCCATAGCAGCAACGGTGTAAGCCCTCAACGGTCGGCTCGAACCTCTCAGAGGAATCGCCCTCTTTGATTCACAGATCGGCTTCCTAAGATCCGAAGCAGAAGCCGATATCGAATTGCCTATCATTCCGCCGGCCCGTTGATGACAGCAGGCCAAGTGATAAAGGCGTGGCGGCAAATCAGTAGGGTAGCGTGACGCGATGACGATACGAAGCCACATACATTCAAGAACCGGACAAACCTGTCGAAACACGAAATCCAGAAGCAAGAATCGCAATCCCTCCACTGGAGTGGCCCCTCAGGGCAACCTCTCACAGACTACGCGCAGAAGGCGTACGGAGGTTAGCATCTGTTGTGGTGGTGGTCGCAGCGTTAAATCAGACCCGGACGTTGTCATCCTTCGCTTGGGTGGTGTTCCAACAGAAGTGATCTTGGACCCAATCTCAAAGAAAGTCGCACCCTATTCTGGGCTACGAGCAATAGAGAAGTGTGCGGAACTTAGGCTCATGCAACACGGATATTACGCAGGCTCTCTCCTCGGTGCGCCGATCAGAGATCTCTCCTAGTCGCAGACCCGAAAGCGAAGCTCTTGTCCACACTTCTCAACCTGGGACGTGCGGCAGATCCTCCGGTACGCAGACTTCAACGTAACCATTTCACACTCTCAGAAAAGAGTCTTCGCATCAATGTCGTGTTCACTGGGATATTGCTTTCGGAGTGGAAAAGAGCGTCACCAAACTTGCGCAGCACCGTACGGGCGTGCTGATCGCACCACCGCCGAGACTAAGCTCCAACCATCGATGAAGAAACGTGGCGTTTCGCCCGGCACGGGATGGCTCAGCGCTTCAGTGAGGTGAGCAGCAACACGTTCCGCGAACATGGAACAACCAGCCCTACGAAGAGCATCTACGAGTGATCCGGCTTTGCCTACATCACCTTGTTTTCGCGCCCAATACAGTGCTTGTCGAACAGCGACAGCGTGCACACCATTGGGATTAGAGTCATCCACGAAGCAGAAGAATGCATCCGGACTATAGACTTCGTAGCCAAATGTATCCGAAACTTCCACGGGTAGATCAAGGAACCCACGGTCTCCGGTAACCAAACACATCATCTTGCCGTCCTCAGCCGCGGCATGCACATGGTGATCCTCTATATCTGAAATCCCGCAGTGTCTGGGCTGGCAATCTGCGAACACAGAGTGAAACCCGATCACGAAAGTGGCGCTGTATGCGCTCAACTTGCTCCCCCGAGACATGCGGAAACTTATCCCGGTACTTCGAAATAACTTCTGCCAGAATGTCTTCGGTCGAATGCACCGTGTACAAAGTGCCCTCTGCCGAAAGCATGAAGAGCCAGTCGCGTAAAGTGCGGCTAAAAAGGACGTTCGAATCCGGCAGTACGGCTGCCGTCATTACAGGCCACCCTACTCAATGGACGCATCGACAGTTGCCAACAGCTCATCATCCAGAGCGTGTAAGTTTTCCAGCGCCTTCCTACGGGTCTGCTCACGTTCATCGCGAAATAGCAACAGAATCCCCCGGAGCCAGATAATCGAGGACACGCTTAGCCGTATCGATAGCCTCTGAAGTCTCAAGTACCACGGCCTCCATACCGACCCTCCCCTTCCGGGATGACTTTCACTTATAGGTGAAATCTATAATGCGTCATACCGTGACTCCGATGGAAGATCGACACCGTAGTGGGCCACCGCCTAAAGTCTCATAGTGAAACACGGCTAAATCACTGCACAACGGTGGGCGAACGAAGCCTGGCATGCCCAACCGTTGGCGAACGGAAACCATGCTTGCCAGCCCACGTTCGAGCTAACAACCGGCGTAGGAGCACACACAAAACGCCGTTCGCAGATCTGCGATCCTTGCACTCCGATCATCCGCTTCGAACAATCCCGTTCCAACTACGAACCGGGTTGCACCAGCCTCCACAAGCGCACGCCCCGTCTGCAGCTTTACTCCCCCATCGACTTCGATCTCCACGGGAAAACCCAGCTCTTCGGCGCGCTCTCTAAGCGCACTCACACGTAGCGGCGCACCCTCCAGCATTTTTGAGCCTCCCTCCCCCGGCTCGACCGTCATCACCAAAACGCTGTCCACAATCGGCAAGCACGCATCCAGTGCTCCAAGAGGTGTACCAGGAGAAATCGCAACGGCGACCTCGATGCCCTGGCGCTTCACAAATCGAGCCAGATCCACCGGGCCACCCGCAGTTTCAACACCAGACACAGCACCCGACGCTGGCACAACACCGACCTCCCGGCTGCCCGCTGCTTCAGCTTCAGCCAGCGAAATCGACGCTGCCTCAACATGAAATATCACCCGCGCACACCCCGCCGCGACCGCCATTTCCGCCCACTCTCGCGGGGACTCAACCATTAGGTGTACCTCGACGGGAAGGTCACTCACCTCGACGATTCTCTCCAGCGTCCCCTGCCCCCACGACACCCCTCTGACGAAGCGGTCGTCAAAAACATCCACGTGAAGAAAATCCGCCGAACGCACAGTCTCTATCTCATCCGCCAAACGAACCGGGTCGGCAGCCAAAACCGATGCACCAATCTGAATATCCGCGCAGTCGCACAGGTCCGCACCGGGGTCCTCGAGTGTCACCACCGCTCTCAACTTGCCTCTGGCCGCAGGGTCTGAGCAGCAAACCCCACGACCTGCAGATACTTCTCTTTGAGCTCCGGCCAAAGCGGCTGTTCATACCGGGGTGAGGCAGCCAGGAACGCCTCGGGGCGGAGTTCAACGCCCGTTTCCAGTAGGTCGCGCCCCTTCAGCAACGCCAACGCCTGCACGCAAGCACCGCGCGCTGTCGCTTCCGGTTCCGCCATCACCCAAACGTCGCGGTGCAGCAAGTCTGCAAGGAACTGCGTGTACGCCGAAGATCTGGAGCCGCCGCCGACCGCGATGACTCGCCCATCCGTGGGAACGCCCGCATTGTTCAAGGCATCAGCCCCGTACAGCAGACCCATGAGAACCCCGTAGAACGCCGAAGCCGCAAAGACCTCCCTAGTTGTCCCCGCCGTCAACCCAGCCAGGACCCCCGCAGCGCGGGGGTACGAGGGCGTCCTCTCCCCATCCAAGAACGCAGCAAATGCCGGTACCGCCTGCGCATTCGGTGCCGCAAGCGCCAAACGGTCAAGCTCCTGAACACTGACACCCAGCAAAGCCGCAGCCCAGTCCGTCACTTTGGTGCAGTTGAGTGTGCAAGCAAGTGGCAGCCAACTACCCACAACGCTTGCGACCCCATCAATATCCCCGGTCTTGTCGTATACGGGTCCTTCACTGAGTGCAAACGCTACCCCGGACGTACCCAAGCTAAATACAAGGTCTCCTGGCGCTACACCCAACCCCAGCGCCGCTACGTGCTGGTCTCCCCCACCCACAGCAACCGGGGTTCCTTCGGGAACTCCGAGCTCCGCAGCAACTTTGGAGGATACGGTCCCAACCTGCTCTTCCGGCTCCGCAACCCGCGGGAACACCGTGTTCCAGTCCAGAACATTACCGAAGAGTTCACCCAGTAGTTCCACGTCGTATTCATTGAGGACAGAGTTAAAGTATCCCGTTCCAGAGGCTTCCGATCGGTCCGTCACGTATTCACCGGTGAGGCGGTAGGTGATGTAGTCGTGGGGCAGTAGGATCTGCTCAGTCTTGCTGACAGTCTCGGGCTCTGTATCAATCAGCCACGCAAGTTTAGAAATTGTGAAAGCCGCAGTTGGAACACTTCCTGTTCTGCGTACCCACTCCGCTAGACCCAAGTCTGCGACGAGTTTTTCAGCATGGCCGGCAGTAGTCGTGTCATTCCACAGCTTCGCATCACGCAGAGGGTTCCCGAAGTGATCCAGCGCTACCAACCCGTGGCATTGTCCGGAAACAGAAATGGCGCGCACCTCAGAAAGTGCCACTTCCTCGGCGCGAATCTGCGCGAATGCTTCAACCAGGGATGACCACCAAACTAGCGGGTCATGCTCCGAAACTGGTGGGGTTGTAGGAGGCAACGGCACCCGGGAGCGCGCAACAACTTCAAAAGTTTCCACCTCCCGTACCTCAACCGTGCAGGACTGCGTCGAAAGATCAATCCCAACTACAAGTGCCATTGCTTTCTCCCTAACTAATTCTGCTCTGAATCCACCAGTTTTCGGGCCTGGATCCCAACCCCTCCTGCCGGGTGAATCTCCAGACTGTCTTCCAACTCCCAGCCGTTTATCTGCATGAGAACACGGGCCAGCGCATCCCCCCAAACCCCCACAACCAGGGTCGAACCCATGGCTATCGTTCCTTCGGGGTCACCGCCCAGCCCAGTCGTAACGCAGGCAAATACGTCTGATATATGTGCGAGGGCGGATTCGGGGTTTTCCCCAACCCCAATAATCTTCGCTCCCCTGGCTTTGGACAGGCCGCACAGGTCAACGACCTCTTTTGATTCCCCCGTCTTAGATAGCGCTATGAGGGTGTCGCCTTCCTGCACTGCGCCAACTGTTCCATGGAGGGCGTCCATGGAGTGGATGAACATCGCGGGTGTCCCTGAGACCGCAAACAAGTGCGCCATTCGACGCGCGACATGCGAGGACGTACCGCTGCCCGTGACCAACACTTTTCCAGTGGTCTCCAAAACCACATTCACAGCATCAATGAAAGATTCATCTAACTGATCCTCCACGCGGGCCACAGCTTGGGCCTCGGCCCTAATGGCTTCGCGAGCAACCGCCAGTAAGTCTCGGCTGGATTCAACACTGCTCATGATCCTGCCCCTTGATCGTCCTCGTCCAAAATTGGGCTCGGAAGCGCAACCGCGGGGATACCTCTTTTCCCAACCGCGCCGGCTGGATGAACCTGGAAAACCTCTTCCCAGCTGCGTTGGCGTAACCTGAGGAGAACCCGGGTCAGCGCATCGGCCCACAGGGCGGCCGAAAGAGTGGATCCCATCCCAATCATTCCGCCGGGGTCCGCCGCAGGATCTGTGTGGAGGATTGCAACAATGTCGGCTTGCTCGGCAAACACAGAGTTCGGGGTCTCAGTCACCGCGATGAGGCGTGCGCCCTGCCTAGAAGCGGCCGCACACATGTCGTTGAGTTCAGAGGATCCCCCACCCTTGGAGAAGGCCAACACGACGTCGCCAGCCGAAATTGCGCCCACACTTCCATGCAGCGCATCCATCGCATGCAAAAAGACCGATGGTGTACCCACCACTGAGAGTAGGTGGGCACACCTCCTTGCGATTGCCGAAGAAGTCCCAGACCCAGAGACAAATACCTTCCCCGAGCATGAGAACACCTCAGACACTGCTTCGGCAAACGTCAAGTCCAGCTGGCCCGCAACTTTCGTGAGGGCTTGAACTTCAATATCGGCCTCGCTCTTACCGGCGGCGACGAGGGCGGCGGGACTGGGCAACCCGGTCGGACTGGGCAACGCGGCGGGACTCGGCAACATCAGGTGTCCGTTCCCCACGCAAGCTCACGCAGAGCCGAGATACTGAGATCAGCCACTGGAATAGGGCCGGCAGTAACCGTGCCTCCACCAAAGACAATGACCTCATCGGATACGTCCAGGATTTCTTCTTCCTCGGAAGAAACCATTATGACCACCAGGTCTTCGGTGTGTGCGAGGTCGCGCAGCACCTGGTGAATCTCCGTCTTCACACCGATGTCGACGCCCTTCGTGGGTTCGTCCAGCAAAAGGACATTGGGATCTTGCCCCAAAACTCGTGCAAGCAGGACCTTCTGCTGGTTTCCGCCGGAAAGAGAAGTGATTGGCGCGTTCGGATCACCGTGGAGTTTCAGGAAACTAAGAAGAGTACCCACGTACTTGCCAAGTTTCGATTTGTCCAAGACACTCCACGTTGAAAAGCGCGACAGGATTGGCAGTCCTGCGTTCATGACAGAGTTCATCAACGGAACGATGCCGTCCTGTTTTCGCTCCTCCGTCAGGAACGCTATGCCGTGCTTCATTGAGTTGGCCGGGTTGGTAGGGGAAAACGTCGTCTCCCCAACCGTCACGGTTCCAGAGTAGACGGAGTCAATGCCAGCGATTGCCCGCAAAGTCTCCGAACGCCCCGAACCACCAAGCCCATAAATCCCCAGAACACGACCCCTTGAGGCCTTGAACGAAACCCCTTTGAGCATCTTGTTTCGCATGTCATCAACAGCGAAGTATGGGGTCGCGGGAGGCAGCTGTGCTTCTTGACGGACCTTCAGCGCCGCGGCAGCCTCTTCACCCGCAATGGCAGCGATGACCTGGTTACGGTCCACTGTTGCCACGTCTTCATCTAGGATGATACGCCCATCCATGAGCGCAACGATGCGATCCGCGACTTCGTACAGCTCGTCCAACTTGTGGTTTACCAGCAGTATCCCAATTCCGCGTTTATCAGCCAGCCCACGAAGGTATTGCATGAGCTCTGATATCTGTTCACCCTCCAGCGCCGTGGTGGGCTCATCCAACAGCAGACACGACGTGTCTTTGGAAGCCGCGATAGCGATCTCAAGAAGCTGGCGGGTCGCCACCGGATAGGAACCAACCTTGCGGTCAACATCAACATCTATCCCGAAGGTGTCAATGAGCTCTTGGGCTCCACGACGCATCGCTTTGACGTCAAGACCGGTGGGCCCCGAGAGTTCACGTCCTAGCCACACATTCTGCACAACCGTGAGGTTAGGCAAAAGGGATAGCTCCTGGTAAACGGTAGAGACTCCTGCTTCGATTGACTCCCTGGGTGATGAAAACTGGACTTCGTCCCCTTTCACTTTGAGGGTTCCTCCCGATGCGGCATGCGCACCGGACATGATCTTCAGCAAGGTGGATTTACCGGCTCCGTTGTGTCCGACAAATCCGACGACTTCTCCTGGGGCCATCGAGAACGACACGCCCTTCAGGACCTCCACCGGTCCATAGGATTTGGTAATTTCGTCAACCTCTAACAGCGTTCCGGTTTTGGACGCTGCACTCTCGGGGCGTGCCATGACTAGCCGACCTCGCCTGGTGCCGGAGTTTCGCCGTTCACGTACATCTTGAGCGGACGCAGGATCTCAGTTTCGACGGGCTCTCCATCTACGAAGAGTCGAACCTGTTCGGTGACCCTACGACCGTAATCTTCAGGCTCCTGTGCAACACATGCGGGGTACAGATCGGTTAGCTGCAGTTCAGGGGCGCAGAAACCATAGATCTTTGTGTCCCGCCCGGAAGCCTTGACCGCCTCTAGACCACCTTGGGCCGCAGGACCCGTGGAGGCAAAGATTACGTTCATATTCGGGTTACCCTGCAGCATTTCAGTGCCCACGTTGAGGGATACCTCAGTCTTAACCTTCCCGTTTACTGAAGCCACGATCTCAGCATTCGGGTTCACGGAAATAGCCTCTTCGAAGCCTTCGTCACGGATAACAACCGGACGTTCGTCAGGCTCAGTAATCAGACCCACTTTGATTTCAGCGTCTTCTCCCAGGTCTTTGATGACCTGTTCGCCAATTTGGGCGCCACCGGCGTGGTTGTCCGCGCCAAGGTACTGAACGATGTGCGCGTTCTGTGCCTCAAGCGCCGCTTCGTCGACAATCACGTTCACCGTGAAGACGGGAACGCCCTTGTCATTCGCTGCCTTTACGATGGCTGCTGCCGGCTCTGATTTCACGGGGTTGAGGGCGAGGGCGCAAAGGTTACGCTGCAGCATTGCCTCAGCCTGTGCTAACTGCTGGGCATCGTCGTCACCGGCAATGGAAACTTCTGCCTGGAAACCGTGTTCTTTAGCGCCTTCCTCAAAGCCCTTCTTCATTGCCACATAGTAGGGGTTAGTTTGGTTAGGAAGCAGGACACCGATTAGTGCCCCTTCTTCCTTACATGATTCGGGGATGGCCGCTGCGACTTCTTCAGATCCGCCCTCGGTACCGTCACCATTCCCGCCTGTGCTTACGCCGGTGTTCACTCCACCGCACGCAGCCAAACTGAAGGCTACAGCTGCCATGGGCAGTCCCAGCAGTATTCTTGATTTCTTCATTGTTACTCCTTGTTTCCCTTACGTTGTCTTCGATTGTGGGGCCGCGTAGCGGCATGTTTTCATCTGACCGGAAGCCTTTACGACAGATCGTCGCGAAACTTTCTTGCCGCTCACTTCAGCGGAGGCTGTCCTGCTTCAACTTTTTTCGGAACTTGGGACTCATCCTTGTTTTCGCCACGCCTAAAGAGGCGCAGCAGTGAGATGTTGCGTCGGTTGGTATCCCACAGGACTCCAACCAGGATGATCACGCCAATGACAAGGGGCTGCCAGTAGGACTGCACGCCAATCACGTTCATGCCGTTTGAAACCTCTGCGATCAAGAGTGATCCGATGAGGGCGCCCAGGATTGTTCCAACGCCACCAAACAGTGACACGCCGCCAACCACCGCAGATGCGATGGAGTAGAACTGCTCCGTGCCGGACCCCGCCGTTGGGTATCCGACCATGAGCCGCGAAGTTGTGATAATCCCGCCGAATGCAGCGGTTATTCCCGAGACGACATAAACGAGAATTGTTGTCTTAGCAATGCTGATACCAGCCAGCCGTGCCGTGTCTTTGTTCCCACCAACGGCATAGATGTGTACGCCGGTTGAAGTCTTCGTCAGGATGAAAGCGAGGACGGCAGCAGCGATAAGGACCATCACCACCGGCACGGGCACCCCAAACAGCGATCCTCTTCCAAAGAACGCAAACATTGGGTCGGTAACGGTAACGGACTGTGAATCCGTAAGGATCTTAGGAATGGAGGCCGCGATACCAAACGTTGCGAAGGTAACGATGAAGGGTGGCATCTTCCCGTACACGACCATGACGCCGTTGAAGACACCCACTAGGATTCCAACGCCGATGGCAATCAGCGCAGCCAACCACCAGGGCACCCCCGCCCTCATCGCTAACGCAGCGATAACTCCTGTCAGCGCAATATTTGATCCGACCGACAAGTCAATGCCACCGGTCAGCAGAACATAGGTCTGTCCCAGCGCAAGAAACATGACTACCGCACCGTTGAGCAGCAGAACGCTCAGGTTACCGGTGGTACGAAACTCCGGGGACAGCAGGCTCATGATGATGGCAACCAGGATCACGACGCTAAAAACGCCGAGCTCCTGCGGGACTGCCCGTCTACGCTTCATTTCGGCTCCTTTGCACATTTGAGCACTCTTTGCTCGTTTGAGTAGCTAGATAGTAACAGCGACTACTTGCTATGACAACGGGCTGCGTGTCCGCGTGGAAAATCGCGCTCTCTTACGAGTATTCGTTGCAAACTAAGGCCAAAGCACGGCTGACCACCAGCGTGCGGGCATAGCTCTGCCTACAAACCGAAACCGAATCGTTATATTACGGTCAGAGAAACCTGGAGAAAGTGACCGCTCATCTGAGCAACTAGCGCGGGTTGCGCTCCAGAACCTTCTGCGTAATCCGCGGCATTTCCAGTAGTCGCGCACCAACCTCCGTGGTGGTGACCAGGGTGTCAATCAGCCCTGATTGCGCAACACTGCGGATTGCGTCTATTTTTGCCATGCCACCTGCAACGGCCATGACGGTGGGGGTTCTGAGGAGCTCCGGAACCGAAACAGACAGCCGCCTTGCATTGATCGATAGGTCAACGTAGTGCCCGTCGGCAGATAGGAAAATGCCCGCCAGCTCCGCAACAGCACCGGAATCATCGATCTCCCGCACTGTCTCTTCACCAAAGAGCTGCCCCAGCTGTGTCACGGAAGGCTTCCATGACCCCACGGACAAGATTGCTGTGTCCAGCTTTTTATACATCTCAAAAACACTGGCAACCGACGGTTCCTGCTTGAAACTCAACGCGCTTTCGGGTGTTGCCGCGAAAAGGGGAGCCAGCAGAACCATGGGTTTCACATCCGAGGTTTGCAGGATGCGCGAAATGATTTCGACCGGGGATGTGGACAGGTCGGCACCAACAGCCCCTGTCAACTGAACCAGTGTCGTTGCAGGCAGGTTCTCCAAGTACTTGGCCATGGGAAGCAGCGTCCTCCCCCATGACAGGCCAATGACATCCTCCGGCTTAGTCAACCTGACCAGCAGCCGGGCAGTCGCGCGCCCTAGTTCATTTCTTTCCTCATGAACATCCGCACTGCCCTTTACAAGGGTCACTCTCTTGAGACCCAAATGGTCGGCAAGATCCAATGCCTGAGCAGCATTTTGGGAAAGAGTGTCAATCACTTCAATGCGGACAATTCCGCGGTTGCGCGCTTCATCAATCATCCGCGCAACCCTGAAGCGGGAAAGACCGAGGTCCTGCCCGATATCAACCTTGCTTTCGCCTTCCAAATAGAAGCGGCGTGACACTTCAGCAAGCAATTCATCGCTTACTTCTGGTGGTGACTGTGTGGCCAAGGTGAACTCTCTATACATACCTGGGAGGAGGAACTGAAAAATAACCTTACACGCTCAAATGAGCACGCGCCGCTAAACCCGCAGATCGAGGCCCGAAAAACACAGCGGCCTTAGACCCAGATGCAATGCCAACGAACCACCCGAACGCTCATACGAGCACCTGCTGCACGTATGCTAACGTCAAGGAATACGCGCATAGATTTCAGCAACTGGAGGGGCCCAACATGAATGACCAACGAATAGTTTTCTTTGTTGATTCCGCGGACAGAACCAGCGCAACAAGGTGGCTGGAGAGTGGCGTAGCAACGGGCCTTACAACAAACCCCACGATTCTAAAGAGGGCCGGCGCACGACTGTCTGATGTCGCTGACATTGCGAAGTGGGCAGCGGATGCTGGTGCCAAAGAGGTTTGTTTCCAAACCTGGGGTGAAACAGAGGCCGGCTGGTACGACAATGCTCAGCGCCTACTGGAGGCAGCTCCTGAGGCGGTCATCAAGGTCCCCTGCACCGAGGTTGGCTGCCGCGTGATCACCAGACTAAAGCGAGCGGGCACCCCCATTCTCATGACTGCCGGATACTCAGCAAGGCAAGCACTGATTGCTTCCGCCCTTGACGTGAAGTATTTGGCGCCTTACTTCAACAGGATGAACAAGAACGGTATTGATGCCCTGGATGAGTTCCGCCGCATGGCCCACTACCTACCGGTGCAGAAGGGTTCCCCCCGCATCATGGCAGCCTCAATCAAGTCCGCGGCAGAAGTCGCAAGCCTTGTCGAGGTAGGCATACGAACCTTCACACTTTCCCCAGACGTCCTGGAAGACCTTTTCCAAAACCAGCTCAGCGACCGCGCGGTTGAGGATTTCGAGGCCGATATGGCGGTAGTTCTCTAGTGGAGGGCCGTCACACTTAGCGTTTCGGTTCTAGCGCCAAAGGGACAAGTTGTAGCTCCGTGTCGGCAGGCTTAAAGACCTATTCCCTGCTGGCAGCCACTCCCCGACATCAAAGACTACGCCTAGCCATCCCTTGTTTGACGCCCAGAGACCACCCACGAAGAGCAGGCTCGCCGCTATCAATGCACCTACGAGCTTCCGCCGGGGGCCTGGCCACTGACAAGGCTCTACCAATGGCTGATCATCATTGATGCAATCAGTCTGTTAACCTTCAATACGAAGTGCTCAGCTTTGCCCTGTGGCAGCCGGGACTCTACGGTCGCGAGCCGGTCTATGACTCGACCGATCGCGAGCACCTCAGGTCGTGAGCACCAACCATTGGTGTCTGGTCTCATAGTGTACAAACGCGCAGTTACCGGCCACTGATCAGCATCCCCCAAGCCATGGCCGAAGACCGCCTCCGTGACCCCGTAGACTCCGGGGTCGTATCCCATACCTCCGCGGCATCCCTCTATGGACTGGGCGACCTGCTAGATGACAAGCCAGAGATTACAGTAGCCACCAGAAAACAGAGCCGAAGAGGTACGCGCCTCCATCAAAGGCGGCTCGAAGCGGACGAAGTAACCCTCGTTGACGGACTCCCCACGACAACTCCGCCGCGCACAGTGGCCGACCTGCTGATTGATGGGCATGACCCGACACATGTTGCAAGAATCATCGCGGAAATCCTCCAACGGGAGCTCTCTTCGCGCCAAGCTCTGGCAGGTGCTCTTTCACCAGTTGCTTCCAAGTATGGAGAGCCCAATGGTTGTTCCCTGCTGGAGCATCTTCTTGACCTTGTATCGCTAAGCGCCGCTGCGTTGACAGCCGAGATCACCTCAAGTCAACTGGGAAGAAACCTCATGGTGCTTGGTCAAAGAACAGCCACCGAACACGTGATGGAAGCCCTGTCACGAGTTTCGCAAGCTGCCACGGAATCTGCTGCCGAGATCCTTCGCCCAACGGTCGAAAAAATGGTCAAAGAGATCCAACCATCGATCCTTCCTCAAGTCACGCAACCGCTAGTTCGTGACTTGGCACGGTTCGTTGACACGAAAGCCTTTGTTGCCTCAGCCACGGGAAACCTGCAACCTTCCCTGATCGCCCTAGCGCGCAACATCAAGCAACTGGAGCAAAGTGATCCAAGCCCCTACTTGCCGAAGACCGAAATCGAAGGAACGGAAATATAAGAATGCAGTCGCAGTACGGGGATTCGAGGGCGGTGTGGCGTGCAGTTACCGACCGTGCGAAGAAAGAGGCACGCGCCAGCAACATTGAGTCCGGTGCCGTGGTGAGGGCCTTCGTCATGGATCGATTCCTCGCGCGCGTATTCTTGGCGCCGGAGAACGGCTGGGTGATGAAAGGTGGAAACGCAGTGCTTACCCGAGTTCAGGATGCCCGTAGCACAAGAGACGTCGACAACATTTGGGATAGACGTTGTGGTTGGGTCTCTCATAACCTCAGAACCCGACGTTCTGCTCCGCCCGTCGATCTTGCCCTCCATTCAGGGTCCAAAGGTGCGCCTATACCCCACCGTCGATCACATCGCTGACAAGGTCGCTGCGACACAAGCCCTGTACGGAGCCAATGGTGACAAGCCTTCGAGTCGGGTCCGCGACTTGGTTGACCTAGTCGTCTTCGCAAGAACCCAGAGGTTGAACGGCTCAGAACTCCAAACAGCAATCGAGTCGGAGTGGATGCATCGCGGACTGCCCGGCAGCGCTCACTTCGACCCACCGGCGGATTGGGAGAATCTGTATCCGCCAATCGCCGCACGCGTCCCTGCGTGCGGCGACATCGTCAAGTACGCCGATGCCATGGACTTGGTCAACAGAATGTTAACGCCAGTACTTACCCATACCGCGACTGGACTCCATTAGATGCCACAGACCGGCACTTGGGAACCGACTGGACAACAGCCAGCAGCCGCCACAGAAAACGAGGCTGAACCCGACTTGCCGGTCTAGTCAACGGCAGGTCGCACCGTTCCGCGCCTGGCAGCCCTCAACGAACGCCTGCCGGGTGCGGCCTGTCGTTTGAACAGTGCTGCCATCCTGGGACTCGAG
>CAZTTD010000025.1:0-27360 GCA_964616925.1 uncultured Actinomyces sp. | reverse complement strand
TGTGCCCGCCGTCGAACGTTGTGCCCGCCGTTGAACGTTGTGTCACGAACCAACCAACCAGGCCCAAGAGGGACCGACTGACCCTTCTAGAGCCTCTTACAGAAGAGCCTGTTTTTGGGGGTGGTTCTGGGAGAATTTGGGTATGGCTTGCGATTATCGTCCCGTTTTGCGTGATCGGGCGTTTCTTCTTCCGCCCGATATGCGAGATTGGTTGCCAGAGGATCATTTTTAGGTGTCGCTTGTCCTCGATATTGTCAACGCACTTGATGTGTTCGCGTTTGAGGCCACCCCAACACCATTTTGCAACAGGCTCAGTAACCACTGGTCAACAGGTCTTGAACGCTAAAACTTGGTGCTCAACCGATGATGTAGCACAGGCCCCCACTATCGAAGGGCACACAGCCGGCGGTGGGAGCCAAGTCGGACTCCTCAGTTGCGGCTACGGCCACACCACCGCTGCCACTCCGAACCCGCACCAGATACTAAAAACACCCTGAACGCAGCCCCCACCCCCAAAGGGACACTAAAGAAGTCCAACACAGGTTCTAGTCTGTGCCGTCCAAGATTGTGCGGCTGGTGACCTCAGAGTCCGTAAGGATCAGAATCTCCCTGTCGTCCGTCATTACTTTGAGGAACCCGGGGACAGCTTCCAGCACATAGCCCTCTATCGTTCCTGAAGTCGTCTCAATGCGTTCATTTTCAACCCATGGGGTGTCGATTGTACTGGCGACGATCAGGAGCGCAGTACCAACCAGTATTCCGACGTGCGTGCCGACCTTTGAAAGGCTGATGTGCAGATCAAAGCGCTTAGATAGAACACTTGTGGCGACCATAATGATTAGCAGTCCAATGGTGATCCCCACGCTCCACCACATGTGGAATGTGCGAAGTAGAACGTAGGAAACCGCAATGAGGATGACGATTGTGAACCAGTTGTTTGCCCTTGTCTTGGTCAGGCCGTGCTTGCTCAGCCAATACTCTCTGAACAGCGCGAAAGGTAGCGCTATGGAGAGAATAGTTCCTGACAGCTGCGGCCTCTCAAACAAAGTGCCAAGGATGATTGACAGCGCATCGTCCACACTGAATGACTCCGACAGCGAAGTGGCGATTTCCCAGTTCCAGTCTGCTACGGCAAACACGCGGAGCACAAGAATCATCGCGACCAGCCCGACCGTTACACCGGCCTCCCCGATCTTGGTGAACCAGGGCTCATTGATGGCGTCCACCTCTTTATTTACGGCAGTGTTGACCGCCTGAATTTCCTTTTTTTGCGACGGCGTGAGGTTCACCGGAGGTATCTGAACCGTCACCGAGTCCTTCTGGGGCGTCTCACCGGATTGGGCGTCCGTCGGCTCCTGCGCAACGGGCGTAGGTTGAGCAACCTCAACGCCTGCCTCAACGGGGTCTTCGTTCTTTGCCGATTCAATCACAGTCGCCGCCTAGTGTGGGTGAGGTTGTTATGTCCAGAACCGCACGGACGTGCTCCAAAGTCCCTAAAGGTGCTGATGAATCCGTTCGTGCACTGCAAACATGCTACCGCCTGAGATGCTACGATTGAGGCGTCGCAAACGCGGTACTCATTTGTTTCATTACGTGGCCTTCGCTGATGAGGGCTTAGCAGTAACTGGAGGTAGCTCTGACCACGTTAGATGTGGCCAAGCAGGCCCAGGTGAACCAACGGGAGACTTCAACTTCGGCTGGTAAGACCTCGGGAGGGAGACGTCGGCTGCCTGCCTGGTGGTGGGTGGGTCTGGTCGTTATTGGCGCAGTCATAGCAGTTACCTTCTACCCGGGTGTCGTTGAAGCCTTCAAGGACCCTGCGGCGGAAGTTCATTCTCCCGGAATGGCGGACTTCTTCCCAGAAGCAATGATTTGGGAAGGGCAGGTATTCCAGTTCAACCGAATGGTGCTGGCTCGACTCCTGGCAGCCGTTGTCCTCGCGCTGATCTTTGCTATTGCGACTGCAAACCTGAAACTGCGCCCATCACGCGGACAGGTGGTCACTGAGTTGGCTGCCGACTTCGTTCGCACAAACATCGGCATTGAGCTGCTTGGCACGCGCCGTGGAAAGCGCTACGGAACGCTACTGGCGTTCGTGTTCTTCGGGGTCTTGGCCATGAACCTAACCGGCGTGATGCCCGGAATTAACATCGCGGCATCCTCCGTAGTCTCGGTACCCCTAGTTTTCGCAGTCATCTCATACGTAACCTTCGTTACCGCAGGTATAAAGGCGCGTGGCGGCTTACGCTTTTTCAAGGAACAGTTGTTCCCACCCGGCATTCCTCCGCTGGTCTATGTCCTGCTGACTCCGGTTGAGTTTGCATCTACATTCGTAGTTCGACCCGCTACTCTGGCCATTCGTCTTTTGGCCAATATGATTGCCGGGCACATGCTGCTTGCCCTCACCTACTTCGGCACCCAGGTACTAATGCTTGGTGTAATGGCAATGAAGCCGGTTGCAGTCTTGACATTTGGCGCCGCCATTGTGATGACCCTTTTTGAGATTTTTGTGGCGGTTCTTCAGGCATACGTCTTCACGATCCTGACCGCCGTTTACATCAAGATGTCTGTTGAAGCTCACTAACTTGCAAACCCCAAAGAATAGATAAGAAGGATACAAACGATGACTGGTTCCATCACCATTCTGGGCTACGGCCTTGCAACTCTCGGCCCTGGACTGGGTATCGGCATCCTGGTTGCACGCACCCAGGAAGCAACTGCCCGTCAGCCAGAGGTCGCTGGACGCCTCTTCACGAACATGATCATTGGTGCAGCCCTTGTTGAGGCACTTGCACTGATCGGGTTTGTGCTGGCCTTTATTGTCTAATGTTTTTCTCCGTTCCATTTCCTGCAGAGACACCTCCTGTCTCTGGGCTCCAAGTACTGATACCGCCTGTCTATGAGATTTTCTGGTCAGCCGTAATCATCCTGGGGCTGTGGCTAGTGCTTGGTAAGGCACTGCCGAAGATTTACGACATGCTGGATGAGCGGCGCGCGAAAATCGATGAGGGGCTGGACGCGGCAGATAAGGCCCGCGAAGACGCCTCTCTTGCAAGGCGCGAACGCGAAGAAGTCCTGCGTAAGGCCCAGCAAGAGGCCAAAGTCATTCGCGATGACGCTCAGAAAGATGCCGGACGCATCATCGCTCAGGGACGTCATGATGCACAGGCTGAGGCGGCTCGCGTGACAGACGCAGCGCATCGGCGCATTGAGACCGAAAGGCAAGCCGCTGAAGTTGCCCTGCGTGTTCAGGTTGGCACGTTGGCTACAGAGTTGGCTGAGCGGATCGTTGGTGAACAGCTGAAGGACACAGCCCTGTCACAGAGGGTCATTGACCGGTTCATGGCTGATGTTGAAGCAGACCTAGATAAGCAGTCAGTGGGGACGGACGCGTAGATGGGTGCAGAACAGCAGAGCCATTTGGCCACAGCTCAGAAGCTCCTTCACCGTTTGGTGAGGGAGGCGGGTGTTGGTGAACAGACCGGAATAGACCTTTTTGGTGTTGCGGATCTTCTGGACTCCAACAAGAACCTGTTGCGGGGGCTCACGGATCCCGGCCGCACCGATGATGAGCGCGCTGCACTGGCTACTGCCGTTTTCACGGACCACGTCAACAGCACGGCCCTGTGGACCATTGAGATGTTGTCGGCGATGCATTGGGGGCACCCCCATGAGCTGATTGAGACGGTTGCGGAGTTGGGTTTAGATTCCTTCGTCCTCGCAGAGAATGCAGACAACAATCCTGACCTGTGTCAACAGCTGGTTGACGCGTACACCCTGATCAACTCCTGCCGGGAGTTGCGTATTGAACTGTCGGATATTGGCTTAGGCGACTCTCAAGAACGCGCGGAGTTGGCCGGGAAGATATTTGAAGGGCACGTGACACCAATCGCCAAACGGTTGATCATGCGCGCGTCGGGGAACGCGCACCTAGGTCACTTGGTGAAGACGCTACGCACCATGGCAGCGCGTGCCGCGGAGATGAACGGCAAGCTGCTGGTGATCTGCACCACTGCGCGCCCCCTAACTGCACCGCAACGCGATCGGATGGCTGCGTTGGCTTCGCGGAAATGGGGAAGACCAGTCGACATGACGTACGTAGTTGATCCGTACCTCATTGGTGGTTTCCGCTTGGACGTCGGCGAAGAGGCAATAGACACTTCCATCCGAAGCGATTTGGCGCTTGCACACGAAGCGCTGGTTCGCTAGCAAAGTTTTACAAAGGGATTTGAGCGAGTAGGAACGATCGATGACTGATCTTGGTATTAGCCCAGAAGCTATCCGCAGTGCGCTGGACTCATACATTGAATCCTTCACGCCGGCGAAGGTGGCGGCTGAAGAAGTGGGCCACGTTACCGTCACCGCTGACGGGATCGCGCAGGTGGAGGGACTGCCAGGGGCAATGGCGAATGAGCTCCTGCGGTTTGAGGACGGCACGCTGGGCTTGGCCATGAACTTGGAACCGACCAAGATCGGAACCGTCGTGCTGGGAGACTACTCCGGCATTGAAGAGGGCCAAGAGGTTCGCAGGACGGGAGAAGTTCTGTCCGTGCCCGTGGGTGACGGTTACTTAGGGCGCGTCGTTGACCCGATGGGTAAGCCCATTGACGGGCTTGGCGAAATTACCGACCTTGATGGCCGGCGCGCGCTGGAGCTGCAGGCACCCGGCGTAATGGACCGTAAGAGCGTGAACGAACCGCTCCAGACGGGTCTGAAAGCCATCGACTCCATGATCCCGATCGGTCGCGGGCAACGCCAGCTGATCATTGGTGACCGCCAGACAGGTAAGACCGCCATTGCGATCGACACCATCTTGAACCAGAAGGACAACTGGGCAACCGGGGACGCGAAGAAGCAGGTCCGTTGCATCTATGTTGCCGTTGGTCAGAAGGCGTCAACCATTGCGGCTGTACGCAAGACCCTTGAAGACAACGGCGCGATGGAGTACACAACCATCGTTGCCTCCCCGGCTTCAGACCCCGCGGGATTCAAGTACCTGGCTCCCTACACGGGGTCCGCGATCGGCCAGCACTGGATGTATGAGGGCAAGGCGTGCCTGATTGTCTTTGATGACCTTTCCAAGCAGGCGGAAGCCTACCGCGCGGTTTCACTGCTTCTGCGTAGGCCCCCGGGGCGTGAGGCATACCCCGGTGACGTCTTCTACCTGCACTCCAGGCTCCTTGAGCGGTGTGCGAAACTGTCCGATGCTCTTGGTGGTGGCTCTCTGACGGGGCTGCCGATCATTGAGACCAAGGCAAATGACGTGTCCGCGTACATCCCAACCAACGTCATCTCCATTACTGACGGCCAAATCTTCCTGCAGTCAGACCTGTTCAACGCGGACCAGCGTCCCGCGGTGGACGTGGGCGTGTCAGTTTCTCGCGTTGGTGGTGACGCCCAGATCAAAGCTATGAAGAAGGTTGCTGGAACACTCAAGCTAACGCTTGCTCAGTACCGGGCCATGGCCTCATTCGCGATGTTTGCTTCCGACCTGGATGCGGTTACGCGCCAGCAGTTAACCCGTGGTGAGCGCATGATGGAGCTGCTGAAGCAGTCCCAGAATTCTCCGATGAAGGTAGAGGACCAGGTAGCTGTCATTTGGGCGGGTACCCAGGGCTACCTCGATGAGCTGGAGTTGAAGGAAGTCCTGCCCTTCCAGAACGGGCTTCTTGACCACCTGCATGCTCACTCAGACGTCCTCGAACGGATCGCAAAAACTGGATCACTGGACGGCGGGGTTGAGGAAGACCTGAAGGCAGCCGTGGAGACCTACCACGATCAGTTTGTTGTGGAATCGCGCGAGGGCGACACGGGTGAAGTTGAGGCCAGGCGCACGCAAGAGAAGATCGTCCGCCAGCGCGCCGGCGCCAAGAAGGACTAGGCATGGGCGGTCAGCAAAGGATTTACAAGCAGAAAATCCGCGCGACGGAGACCTTGGAAAAGGTTTTCCGCGCGATGGAGATGATTGCTGCTTCCCGCATCGGTGCCGCTCGCACGCGCGCAACGGAGGCGGATCCTTACACGCAGGCACTGACCCGTGCGGTCGCAGCCGTTGCCGTGCACTCAGACATCGACCACCCGTTGACGCGTGAGCGGGAGGACACCAACAGGGTTGCCGTCCTCGCTATCTCTTCGGACAGGGGTTTGGCGGGCGCGTATTCGGCGACGATTCTGAGGGAGACTTCCCGCCTGCTTGATGAGCTGAAGGAAGCGGGCAAAGTACCGGTCCTGTTCACGTCGGGTAAGAGGGCGAAACAGTACTTCCAGTTCCGTGGCGTGGAGGTGGAGAAGTCTTGGGAAGGCGACTCTGACCGCCCATCTGAGGCACGGATGTATGAGATCGGCCAGACCCTGCTGGACTACTTCCTGGACCCGAATTCCGCCACCGGAGTGGGTGGTGTGGAAATCGTGTTTACCCGCTTTGTGAGCATGGTGAAGTTGGTTCCTGAAATCCGCCAGGTGCTGCCACTTAGCGTTGTGGATGCGCCCTCGGACGGAACAGAAGGGTCTGAGCTGGGCTTTGGGCCAGACGGAACTGGCTACCCGGAGTATGAGTTCATCCCGGGCGTCGAAGAAGTCTTGGACACGCTGCTTCCGCTTTACGTGACGAACCGTATCGCGACAGCCATGGTTCAGTCGGCCGCATCAGAACTGGCTGCGCGACAGCAGGCCATGCATACGGCAACCGAAAACGCCAATGACATTATCCGTGACTACACCCGCTTGGCGAACGCTGCCAGGCAGGGTGAAATCACACAAGAAATCAGTGAGATCGTCTCCGGTGCGGACGCGCTCTCACAAAGTAACTAGACGGCAAACATTCCAGGTACTGGGCATCCGCGGAAAGAGACAGAGATGGCAGACGAAAAGACCAAGACCGCCGAGGGACGCATTGCGCGCGTGGTAGGTCCGGTTGTTGACGTTGAGTTCCCACCCGACGCAATCCCCCCGTTATACAACGCGTTGCTCGTGGAGGTGGATCTTCGCGGTCAGGGCGAGGGCGAAGGGCTTACAACCCTCACCATGGAGGTAGCCCAGC
Source organism: uncultured Actinomyces sp. (assembly GCA_964616925.1). GTDB lineage: Bacteria > Actinomycetota > Actinomycetes > Actinomycetales > Actinomycetaceae > Scrofimicrobium. The sequence goes on along the minus strand of CAZTTD010000025.1, from coordinate 20,321 downwards.
ACCTGGGAGACAACATGGTTCGTACCATCGCGTTGAAGCCAACCGACGGCTTGGTACGTGGTGCGAAGGTGACCGACACTGGCGGCCCGATCACGGTGCCGGTAGGCGAAGTAACCAAGGGACACGTGTTCAACGTGACCGGTGAGTGCCTGAACTTGGAGAAGGACGAAGTCCTAGACATCAAGGAACGCTGGCCAATCCACCGCGATGCACCTTCCTTTGACCAGCTTGAGGGTCAAGAGAAGATGTTTGAGACTGGCATCAAGGTTATCGACCTGCTAACCCCCTATGTTCTTGGTGGAAAGATCGGTCTCTTCGGAGGTGCCGGTGTTGGAAAAACCGTCCTCATCCAAGAGATGATCCAAAGGGTTGCGCTGGATCACGGTGGTGTTTCCGTGTTCGCGGGCGTTGGGGAGCGCACCCGTGAAGGTAACGACCTCATCCACGAAATGGAAGAGGCGGGCGTTATGGATAAGACCGCCCTCGTCTTCGGACAGATGGATGAGCCGCCGGGGACGCGTCTTCGTATTGCCCTTACGGGGTTGACGATTGCAGAGTACTTCCGTGATGTGCAGAACCAGGACGTTTTGCTGTTCATTGACAACATTTTCCGCTTCACCCAGGCGGGTTCTGAGGTTTCTACGCTTTTGGGCCGCATGCCGTCAGCGGTTGGATACCAGCCGAACCTGGCGGATGAGATGGGGCAACTTCAGGAGAGAATCACGTCGGCTGGGGGTCGATCGATCACGTCGCTGCAGGCAATCTACGTTCCTGCTGACGACTACACCGACCCTGCGCCCGCAACCACGTTCGCGCACCTTGACGCAACGACTGAACTGTCACGTGAGATTGCCTCACGTGGTCTGTACCCAGCCGTTGACCCGCTGACTTCCACCTCACGTCTTCTGGATCCGAAGCACGTTGGCAAGGAACACTATGAAGTTGCAACGCGTGTGAAGTCCATTCTCCAGAAGAACAAGGAACTCCAGGACATCATCGCGATTCTTGGTGTGGATGAGTTGTCTGAGGAAGACAAGGTCACGGTTGCCCGCGCACGTCGCATCCAGCAGTTCCTGTCGCAGAACACCTACATGGCTGAGAAGTTCACGGGTATCCCCGGTTCAACGGTGCCGCTTAGTGAGACCATTGAGGCGTTCAAGCGGATTGCGGACGGCTACTACGATGAGGTCCCGGAGCAGGCATTCTTCAACATCGGCGGAATCGATGATTTGGAGCGGCGCTGGAAGGAACTTCAGGAAAGTGCCTAAGGGGGAACTTCGCGTAGAAGTAGTCTCAAAGATCCAATCGCTGTGGCATGGAAAAGCAACGTACGTTTCCATTCCTGCAGTTGACGGACGGCTGGGCATACTGACGGGGCGCCAACCGGTGTTGGCGGTCCTTGAAACCGGTGTCGTGGAGATTGAAACTGAGGACGGGACAGTTATTGTCTCTGTAAATGGTGGATTTGCCTCCGTCGACTCCGACTTTGTGACTATCGTTGCTGAGGGTGGGACGATAGAGAAGCAGTAAAGCTGCGACAAAGGGGGCTGCCATGGGCGTGGGAACGATCCTTCTTCTTATTGGTGTAGCTCTTCTGTCCATTTTTGCGGTCTGGGGTGGGTACATGGCGGTTCGCGCCATGATCCTCCTCGGTCGTGCAGCATCCTTTGGAGCGTGGATTATCAACCCCGAATCCGGTCAATGGGTTCGGGGTATCGCTTTGTATGGGCAACTGAACCTGGCTTGGTACAAGCTCTCAAGCCCGAATCCCTCCCCGACGATTCGTCTGTCACGGACAAACCTTGAGGTTGTCGGTGGGCCAACGCCCTCGCGCGACGCGAACTACACGGTGGTGCGCCTACGGTCAGGTGACAAGGGCTATACGTTGGCCCTGCTTCCAGGTGATGCTGCAGGGCTTATCTCTTGGGTGAATTCCGCGCCCCCCGGTACTGTGGGTAGCTAGACTTCGTACGCTAGAGAGGGCGGATATTGAAGCTGGTTATTGCGGATTGTTCAGTGGACTATTCGGGACGGTTGGACGCGCACTTGCCCCGTGCTAAACGGTTGCTGATGCTGAAATCAGATGGTTCCGTGCTGGTTCACTCCGATGGCGGGTCCTACAAACCCCTGAACTGGATGACAGCCCCGTGTGACTTGGAAGTTCTGCCCCCGGACGAAGATGAAGAGGCCGCGGGCGTCCTCGAAGTGTGGAAAGTGGAGCCCCGAAAACAGGATGGGCGCCTCTTAATCCGGATTTTTGAGACGGTGGCCCAGGTCGAAGAAGAGTTGGGGGAGGACCCTGGCCTGGTGAAGGACGGAGTCGAAGCGCACCTACAGGAGCTGCTGGCGGAGCAGGTCGAAGCGATACTGGGGGTGGGGTGGACGCTGGGTCGCAGGGAGCACCCCACTCCCGTTGGGCCAGTGGACCTGATGGTGTTCGACCCCGATGGGGAACCTGTTGCCATTGAGGTGAAGCGCCGCGGCGGAATCGACGGGGTCGAACAGTTGACGCGGTACCTGGAACTTCTGAAGCGCGACCCCAGGTATAAGCAGATCCGCGGCATCTTTGCGGGTCAGGAGATCACGCGCCAAGCAAGGGTGCTGGCGGAAGATAGAGGCATTGAGTGCAGGATTTTGGATTACGCACAGATGCGGGGAATGGACAACGCCGAAGAACGCCTGTTCTAAACGGCAGATTGAAGAAAGAAGGGATGTAATGAAGAATCCTTCGCTCTTGAGCGGGTCGGTGGTCCTTAGAGACACCGTCCATGAGGATGCGGCGGTCGTACTGGAAGACGGGAAAATTGCCTGGGTTGGGAAAGAGGTGAATCTGCCAGAGAAGTACGCGTCGCTGGACGCGGTCAAAGTTGACCAGGGCGGGTACATCGTCCCGGGCTACGTCGACGTCCACGACCATGGTGGCGGAGGGGCGTCGTTCCCGGATGCACTGACGCTGGAAGACGTGGAGACCGCTGCAAATGAGCACTTGAAGCACGGAACCACGACTCTGATTGCGTCCCTTGTAACCGCAGCGATCCCGGTGTTGGAAGAGCGGGCGTCCCTTCTGGCAGACGCGGTTGAGAAGGGCATAATCCAGGGGATCCACTATGAGGGGCCGTTCCTCTCTGAGGCACGGTGTGGCGCGCAGAACCCGAAGTATCTTGTTCCGGCGACGCCAAGGGATGCGCAGAAGCTGGTGGACGCAGCGCGCGGTTACGCAGTTTCCATTACGTTGGCGCCAGAACACTGTTTGGACGAGGACGGAAGGGCAGCCGTAGCAATCCTCATCAACGGAGGAATCCTCCCGTCATGGGGCCACTCTGACTGCACGACCGCACAGGCCGTTGAGGCGATTGAGCTTGGTGAAGCGCTGCTGGAGGCCGCACCCACCAAGATCCGTGGAGGTGTCGGGACTGTAACGCACCTGTTTAACGGCATGCCCCCCATGCACCACCGCGCGCCTGGACCAATCCCTGCATTTTTGGCAGCGGCATCGGACGGCCGCCTCATTGCGGAGCTGATCTCGGACGGCGTGCACCTTGACCCCGCCCTCGTCAAGGAAATCGTAGATCTTGTTGGGCGCTCCAACCTTGTGTTCGTCACGGACGCAATGGCTGCGGCGGGAATGAAGGATGGCGACTACGTTCTTGGGCCAAATGAGGTGACTGTGCTGGATGGGGTTGCACGCCTCACCCACGGCGGCAATCTTGCCGGGGGCACGTCGCGGCTGGCAGACCAGGTGAAGGTTGCTGTGCGTAACGGCGTGTCCATCACCGACGCGGTCTACCTGGCGACGAAGCAGGGCGCGAAGGTCCTTGGATTGGAAGACCGCGGTGAGATAGCCGTTGGGAAGCGCGCGGATGTCTTGGTGTTGTCACCGGAGCTGGATGTGGAGCAGGTTTACCGCTTGGGTGAACGGGTCGTTTGATCCGTGGCGAAGAAGAGGGGGTCGCGCAGAGCGCAGATGTCGCGCGACCCGCGTCCCTTAAACATGGATGCGCTTCGTGGGGTGGCCCGAAGTGAGCCTGGGCCGGGAGGCAACTCCTATCAGGTTCAATATGTTGGGCGCTCCGCGAAGTCGTACACGTGTCCGGGATGCCTCCAGGTGATCCCTCCCTATACGGAGCATGTGGTGGCGTGGCCGGAGGAGGCCTCCCATGGAACGGCTGTCGGTGTCGGAGCCCGCAGGCACTGGCACACGGCGTGCTGGTCCAGAAAATTGAGACCTCAATAGCAACCGCGAAACGCCCCCACGGTGGAGGAATGTCCCACACAATTGTGGTAGATGGGGCACGTGTGACGAATGTGGCATATGTTTAAGACGGTGTGGATTGTGCCCTCCTGCTCTATGTGGGCCTAGAAAACTGGTTTACGCTTGAATAACCGCATTTTTGGGGAGGAAGTTGGCTATGAGTAATGTGAAACGCTACGCGCTACCCATTGTTTTGGGTGTGCTGGCCATAGCGTTGGCGGTGGTGGGAGCCCTGTCGCTTACCATTTGGAAGCCAGCGCAGGAAGTTGTCGCCAGCCGCGACTCAGAGCAGCCGTTCTCTATGACACGCGCAGGCGTATTTCCCCTTTATGCCGACCAAGTCAACGTGCGCGCCACAGGTGAATCCGACCAGATCATCTGGCTTGCTGTTGGAGACCCCGAAGACGTATCAGCATGGCTTCAAGAAGAACCCTATGAAGAGATCGTGGGTTTGGTTGGGGACCTCTACACGCTGAAAGCTGTCGACCACAACCTAGAGGCCAAGACGGAAGGTGAGGCGCAGTCGGGTGAAGCAGCACAATCAGCGGAAGTCGCTCAGTCTGAGGATGACGCGGAGCTGGCCAACGACCCTGACGCCAACCCCATCTACTCTGATATGTGGACGCACGTGAAGTATGGCCGCGGATCCGTTTCCATCGATTTGAGCGGTGAGGAGATGGACATGTCCGTCCTCGTCGCCACAGATGGCGTGGGACCTGCCCCCACCCTCACACTGACTTGGAAGACGCCGCAGGCCAACACTTTGGCACTGGCGTCCTTCGTTGCGGCTGCTGTCGTAGCGCTCATCGCTCTGGTGATCGCGCTGGCTCTTTGGAGCACCAGGAAGAAGAGGCTTTTGCGGTCGGTCCACTTGCGTGAGGCGGACACCAGGGCGTCGGAGGACACCACGGCTATCGCCGTCGGTTCTGCTGTCGCGGACCTTCCCAAGCGTGCGTCCCGTAAGGACAAAGCCAAGAAGATAGAGGTGGCTGAGGAGGTAGAAGAGGCCTCGGTCACCGAAGAGGACACGACGCTTGGCGCGTTCGTCGACACCTTCTCCTCTTCGGATTCGACGGAGCCGTACGCGGACCAGGAGACGCCCCCATCGACTGGTACGGACGCGGATGAGTCCGCCCCGACCGACTTTGCGCCCTCGCCCGAAGTAGAAGTGGACGCGGCGGACGAAGCGCCTGCCCATGTTGATGTTGACGAGGGCGATCAGGCGGACCACCAGGAGGAAGTGGTGGCGAAGGGCGAGGACGCCCTTGAAACGACCGTCACGGAACCGAAGCCGGCGGAAGACGACGGACCCACGCCAGAAGAACGCGCTGCTGCGGCCCAGGAAGCCGCGCGCACGGAGACGGTGACCACGGACTCCGGAATGATGAACTTGATGGCGTTGCAGGGCGGCGGAAAGTTCCCAACACGTAAAGCCATGCGGGATGCGCGCAGGCGTGGCGTGGAGCAGTTAGTTGTCGGGGACCGCTCTTTCGACGTGCCGACGGCCCCACTTTCGGACAGTGATCCGGCGCAGGCGTTGCGCGAACGGTCCATCGCGGCCACCAAATGGAGCGAAGCCATGGGGGAGAAGGACTGACGCTCAGATTGACTTTGAAAGCGTGCTCGCTGAAACCTGGCCAAGGGGCAGGAGAGGGACGGAGAAGGACATGTCACGGAAAATCGTAGCGCCGGCGGCGCTCGCGCTTGCTGCTTCGCTGCTGATCGCAGGTTGTTCCCAGCCTATTTTGGAGGCGGAATCCGCCCAGTCGGAGGGGCAGTCGGGGGCGCAATCGGAAGATGCGGGCGCCAGTGAGTCGCTCACGCTCACCGATGATCAGGTGATGCGTATCGTTGCCCAGGTCCAAGAAACGTTGGATGAGGCGCAGGAAAGTGGCGACACCGCCGTGCTGGCGAACCGGCTTCAAGATCCGGCGCTGATCATTAGGAAGGGGCAGTTCGTCCGTGCTGAGAAGACGGACACGGACTTGGCTCCGCTGGTCATCAACCCGGATGTCCACTCCGCCACAAGGGGAGACTCTTGGCCGCGCGTCCTGATGGTGGCTTCAAATGCGGAAACGGATACGCCGTCGGAGCTCTTCTTCCTGACGCAGTCGGATCCGAAAGCCGACTACAAGTTAGAGAACTGGACGCGTTTGGTCGGCGGCACTTCCGTTAAGGGAATCTCCGTGCGCGACGGCACGCGTGTGCTGGACGTGGATGAGTCCGGGTTCAAGATGTCCCCCGAAGAGACATTGTCGACCTACGTGAACTTTCTGAACAACCCGGACAGCGAAGAGTACGCGAAGTTTGAGGACAATGTCTTTGAGCCGCGCTACCGGGAGGAACTGAAAGAGTTGAATGAGGCCGTTGAGGTCGCGGGCAACGTCACCTCATCTGCGACGGACGGAGAGTATCCGCTGAGCGCGGTGGAGCTCAACACCGGCAACGCTATCGTTGCGGCCGCGTTCAACTACCAGATGATTTACAGCCGAACAGTCCCCGGTTCCACTTTTGAGATGGCCGGTACTTTGGCTGCGTTCTTGGAAGACCCTAGCGTGATTGGCACCGTAACGGTTGACTACACCGTTGCGATCTTCTTCTTGGTTCCGCCGCAGGACTCTGATGATGAGATATCGGTTCTTGGCTCCGAACGCGTTATCACCGCTGTTGCCAGGGATGACACGGAACCAGTTGCAGAAGACTAGAGTCACGCCTGCACGCAGTGTGGGATCAGTGTGATTGTTGCATGACACATTTCGGATCATTGAGATGAAAGTTGAGGACATGTCGGAGAAGGGCTACGGGACTAGCGGTGGGGCAATAGATCTTTCACAGATGGGGGCGCCACAGACCCAGCCCGATGCCACGGCTGCCGCTCCACCGCCCCAGCAAAGTGTGGTCCTTGTAGATGCGCCGCTGGTGGTGGAGGTGACCGCGGAGAATATCGACGCGGAGATGGCGCTGTCTGCCCAGGTGCCGGTAATCCTGATGCTACTTTCGCAGAAGTCTCTGGCTTCTAAGCAGGCGCTTGAGGTTATGTCGAGACTTGCTCGTCGCGATTCCGGCGCGTTCCAGTTGGCGACCGTGGATGTGGAAGCCAGCCCGCAGTTGGCGGCGGCGTTCCAAGCAGAGGCTGTGCCCGCAACTTTCGCGTTGGTTGCGGGGCGTCCCGCGCCTTTGTTCGAGGGCGTGCCGACAGAGGCCCAAGCGGAGAGTCTGTTGGCGGAGATCCTACAGATTGCACCACAGTTGGGCGTGACCGGGCGTATCCGTGTTTCTGAGGCGGATCTTGAGACACCTATGCCGAAAGAACACCTGCCTGCGCGTGAAGCAGAGGAGGTCGGTGACTGGGATCGTGCGGTCAAGGCATGGAAGAAGGTTCTGGCTAACAACCCTTCTGATCGGGAAGCGACCACGGCACTGGCCCGAGCCCAGTTTGAAGCGCGGTACGAGTCCGAGCTGGCAGATGCGCCGGGCTCAGAAGACGGTGACTCACCGTCGGTTCAGGCTGACATGCTTTTCGCGCAGGGGCAAGAGGAGCAGGCGTTCGAGATTCTTCTGGACGCCCTCGTCGGCACATCTGACAAGGATGAAAAAGAGGCTCTACGCAAGCAGTTGGTTGGCTTGTTCCCCATTGCTGTAGATACGGCTGCGGTCAAGGCTGCACGAGGGCGCCTGGCAACACACCTGATGGTCTAAGCGCGCTCGCTAGTTGTGTAGGACGTCCCGGTTGCCGGGTGTCCTCACCCCTGTCTGTGGAACGTCCTCGTCTCTGTCTGCCGGACGTCCTCGTCTCTCTGTCTATCCGGGCGCCCTCGACCCTATGTAAGACTGCTCTGGATTGCAAGCGTTTTGCGGCGACCGCGCGATTTGCAATCTTCCTCATAATATGCTAGTAGTCCGCGGTAGGATGGGAATGGGGTCGGACCAGAGACACTGTTGCGCCCCCAGAAAACGTTGGATGCCTTGGCCTACAAGCCATAGCCAATGAGGGACCCAGTCGCGGCGGCAAACCCCGCCCCCCTTTGCACCTGGGTTGTTTGTGACTGGCTGAAATAGTTGAGGATGAGGGCGATGAGAAGAAGATACTTATGGTTGGCGATGGTGGCCGCGATTTCCCTGGCAGGCGGGGGAGTGGCGTCGGCAAGTGCCCCACCGGCGGAGGAGCTCGACCAGGACGTCGGGTGGATGGACGGAGAGCTTGACGGGGGCACCGCATTGGTCGAGGAGGACCGAGGCGGAGTCCCTATTGAAAACGGGGACGAAGTAGAACAGACGCGGGACGAGGACGGCACGGAACAGGCCAAAGATGCAGACGCGACAGGTGGACTCGATGGTGAAGCCACCTCCGCGGCACACCCGGACTTAGAGGTTACTCAGTACGCCGGACCTAACCGTTACATCACGAATACGTGGATCAACCAGTTCCGCATCATGTTTGGTCGGCCAGTGTTCGTGGCAACGGGAACAGACTTTGCGGACGCACTATCTGTGGCGCCGGTAGCGGCGAAGACCGGCGGTTTGTTAGTGCTGACACCGCCGAATGAGATGCCTTGGCAGAGCCACGACCTAGTTAAACTGGCCTACCCCAGCAAGATCTACATCATTGGTGGGACAGGTGCGGTTTCACAGAAGGTAGCGAAGCAACTGGACTGGATTGCTCCGGTTGAGAGGATCGCAGGGGCGAACCGGTACGAGACCTCCTATTTGATCCTTCAGAAGTTCTTCACCGGAACCTACAAGACGGCATTCGTGGCGACGGGTGCAAACTTCCCGGATGCCCTGAGTGCTGCGGCGGCTGCTGGGGCCAAGGGTGCTCCGGTGATACTCGTGGATGGTCAACGTCGCACGACCATGCCTGCGATGCCGTTACAACACATGGTGGATCACGGGACTGAACGGGTTGTAATAGTAGGTGGAACAGGCGTTGTGCATCAGTACATTGGCGACCATATCGGCGACTATTTCCCGGTACGCCGGTTGGGTGGCGGGGACAGGTACGCTACAAACATGCTGGTAAACGGGTATTTGAATGAGTCGTATCCCGTGGGGACCATATCGGAGTTGTGGTTGGCGACAGGAAAGAACTTCCCAGACGCGCTATCGGCTGCCGGTCCCGCCGGGCACACTCTAAGGCGCCTGGTTCTATCCAACGGCACCTGCATACCTCAGCCTGTGGTGAGTGGCTGGATTGATGCCCCCGGCTCCCAGATCAAGAATGTGTACTTGGCAGGTGGCTCGGGTGTGCTTTCCGAATCAGTGAGAACCCTGGTTCAGTGCCCTTAGGAGGCGGCCCCTGCGTGTTTACCGTTGCGGGAAGGACCTGGTTCAGTGTCCTGTGTCCGTAGGACGCGGCCCCTGCGTGTTGTTTCGCCTTGCGGGAGGAAGCAGGCGCCGGGTTGTCCAAGTGGGTGTCTTTGGCCCTAGGTTTCCTAAGACCGATGGTTATCCCCAACATCGAAGGTTAATCCCGGGATTATCGTTCGATCATGTGCCACGCCCTTCGGTCTTAGGAAACAGGCGACGCCGTTTCCACAAGCGCCCATCACAGTTGGCCGTGCATCTCCCCGCAAACCCGTCCACTCATCCGTAAACTTTCCGGAAGCGTCCGTAACCCGCATCAAAACTACATAGCGGGACCGAAACTACATACGGGGACACAAGAAAGCAATAAAAACGATGTAATCTTTCCCCCGCATGTAGTTTTGGTCCCCTTATGTAGTTTCGACGGTCCTCAAATTCGACCTAACGTTGGTTACAAAGCCACGGAACCCCATCAAATGATGTCAACTCGGCAAGAATGCAATGAACCTGCCCTACACGCCCGCGTGAATCCGGCTCGTTGCTTATCCCATCGCTGCCACATTGAGACTTTCTATGGTGAGGGACAGCTGCTTCGACCCCGCACGACGCCACTTTGGAACTTTCTATGGTGGTGACGACACCCCGTTTCAACGGCAACCCTCACTTCGTTACCCCTTGGGCGCGAAAGCATGACTTCAAGCGAACCTCTAGCCTCAACGAATGCCTTGTCCATGTCTGATCGAAGGATGTGGTGCGTGATCGAAAGATGTTCCTAGGCACAACGTTCGACGGCGGGCATATCGTTGCAAAATGGGCGCAACGTTAGCGGCCCGCCAGTGGAGCGTGGTGTCTGCGCGGACTATCGAATGTTGTGGCTGATTATCGATGCTTGTGCCCGGGAACAACCTTCGATAGTTCACCACAGCCTTCGATACTCCGTGAGCATGTCATTGGGAGACGAGAGAAACTCATTGGGAACCAGCGCTCTGCTTCAAAAGGACAACAAAACACGCACCCGTATCCATGTTGTTGCCAGGCGTCGCGTTTAACGTGCAGATGGCTCTCTAGGGATCAAGTTGGCTCTGGAGGGGTCAAGATGGCATAGCCATCTTGGGGGTTCGCATGCCATCTTGGCGACTTCCGTGGCTGGTCGTGTGCTACGGGCTGCGTGCGAGGCATGGCTGGGCAGCTTGGACGCCGGTTCGGTTGATGGAACACAGGTTGGGTCAGTCGGACACGGCTCGGGAGAAGCCGCGCTAAGGGCATGCGCATGAAGAGCCGGGCGCATGAAGAGTCGGGCTGGAGTACTGGGGCAGGAGTGGAGGACCGGGGTGGGGGAATAGGGCACGAAAACACACAAAAACACACACAAAAAACCGGGGCCTCGCACAACAGCGAGACCCCGGTTTACCGATCGGTTTGAACTACTTCTTCACAGGCTTCAGGAACACAGCACCAAGCGGAGGAACACGCAGAGAAACTGAGTTGTCCCGGTTGTTCCAGTGCAGCTCCTCAGACCTCAGGACGGACGGGTTCGTGACACCGGAACCACCGAAGGCAAGGTCATCGGAGTTCAGGATCTCTTCCCAGTCTCCGCCAAATGGCAGGCCCACCCTGTAGTGCTCATGCGGGTTACCGGCGAAGTTGAGGATGCAGACCAGGTGCTCCATCTCCCCGTCCTCGCCCGGACCCTGACGCACGTAAGAGATTACGTTATGGTCCGCGTCGCCAGCGTCAATCCACTCAAACCCTGTGTAGTCGTCATCCCACATGGCAGGTGAGCTAGTGTACATCTCATTCAGTGCCTTCACCAGGCGGGCGATGCCTAGGTGATCCGGGTTGTCCAGCAGCCACCAATCAAGGCTGTACGACTCACTCCATTCGCCTTCTTGCGCGAACTCCTGTCCCATGAACAGCAGCTGCTTTCCGGGGTGGGACCACTGGTATGAGTAGAGCGCACGGGTGTTGGCCAGCTTCTGCCACTTGTCTCCAGGCATCTTCGCGACGATGGAGCCCTTCCCATGGACGACCTCATCGTGGGACAGGGGCAGAACAAAATTCTCCGAGAACGCATACACCAGGGAGAACGTGAGTTCCCCATGGTGCCAACGACGGTTCACGGGATCTTCTTCCATGTAGCGCAGGGTGTCGTTCATCCAACCCATGTTCCACTTGAACCCGTAGCCCAAGCCGCCGCCCTCTGTTGGCGCGGTAACGCCCGGCCAAGCCGTGGACTCTTCCGCGATCATCACAATGCCCGGGTAGCGACGGTACACGGTCGCGTTGGTCTCCTGGATGAACTGGATTGCTTCCAGGTGCTCCCGGCCACCGAACTGGTTCGGCCTCCACTGGCCGTCCTGACGGGAGTAGTCCAGGTACAGCATCGAAGCCACAGCGTCGACACGCAGGCCGTCAACGTGGAACTCTTCAAACCAGTAGTTCGCGTTTGCGACCAGGAAGTTCCGGACCTCATTGCGCCCGAAGTTGAAGACCAGCGTGCCCCAGTCCGGGTGCTCACCACGCAGTGGGTCCCCATCCTCATACAGCGGGGTGCCGTCGAAACGTGCCAACGCCCAAGCGTCCTTCGGGAAGTGCGCAGGAACCCAGTCCAAGATCACGCCGATCCCAGCCTGGTGCAGCTTGTCAACCAGGTAGCGGAAGTCGTCCGCGTATCCGAACCGTGAGGTCGGCGCGTAGTAGGACGTGACCTGGTAGCCCCAGGAGCCACCAAACGGGTGCTCCATGACCGGCATGAACTCCACGTGGGTGTAGCCCATGTCCAGCATGTAGGGGACCAGCTCATCAGCCAGTTCGCGGTAGGACAGCCCCTGCTTCCAGGACCCGATGTGGCATTCGTACACGGACATCGGACCCTTGTGAAGGTTCGTGTTCGCCCGCTTCTCCAGCCACTCTTCGTCTTGCCATTCGTAGTTGCTTTCAGTCACCACTGAAGCAGTTGCGGGCGGGACTTCCGTTGCCCGCGCCATGGGATCAGCCTTCTGGAACCAGTTGCCTTCCGGCCCCTGGATCTCAAACTTGTAGCGCGCACCCACCCCCACATCGGGGATGAACAGTTCCCAAATACCGGACGATCCCAGCGAACGCATAGCCGAGCCCGAACCATCCCAGAAGTTGAAGTCGCCCACCACACGCACTGCGCGCGCATTGGGTGCCCAGACGGTGAACGCCACGCCCTCGACATCACCCATTGGACCGCTCAGGTATTGGCGACGCGCGCCCATGGTCCGCCACAGCTCCTCCAGGCGACCCTCAGAGAAGAGGTGCTGGTCCAGCTCACCCACAAATGGGAGGAAGCGGTACGGGTCATCCACCGTGGTCTCAGTGTCGCCATAGCGAATGCGCAGGCGGTAGTCAGGAACTTCGTCGTTCGGAAGGACTGCAACCCACACGCCATTGTGTTCGTGGGCCGCGGGGTATTCCCCGTCATTGGTCACTACCGTTACCTCATCAGCGAGGTGACGGACGGTTCGAATCGTGACTGTCCCATCTTCGGGATGGCCGCCAAGAACAGCGTGTGGAGAGTGATACTCCCCCCTGGCAACCGCATCTAGGACGTCGTAGGGCACGGAAACAGGTTCTTTATTCATGATTAAAGTCTCTCATGTTCGGCTGGTCGCGGGCGGGTTTGTGAGTGCTTCCAGTGCAGCAATTGGCACTGGGAGATAGTGGGGGCGGAAACGACGCTCATAATCCGCCTCATATATGGCTTTCTCGATCTGCAGAACCGTCAGCAGTTCGAGGGCGTCTTCGGAAAGTGGAATCAACGACTGGTAACCATCCAAGAATGCGCGTTGCGCGGTGGTCGTCCAGTCGCTTACGGAAGAGGCCTCTTGCCCCTCATGGGCCTTGGACCACGCGTAGTCGAAGGAACGAAGCATCCCCGCTACGTCGCGCAGTGGGTCGTCCAGGGTTGCGCGGGCCTCAATGTCGCGCAGTGGCTCCCCCTCAAAGTCCAGTACGTACCAGTTGTCGTCAGCGCCCCTGAGCGTTTGTCCCAGGTGCAGGTCGCCGTGGATACGCGTGGTGGCGCGCGCGGAATCAGCATCGCGCCCCGAAAACTTTGCGAGGAACGCGCCAATGCGTTCCCTCAGGTGAGTGTTTGTGCCAACGCCGGGCACTCCGCCCTCGACCGCATCTGCGATGGAGGAACGGATGCGCTCCGCCAAGGCGTGCCGGGGGAGGGGCAGGCCCGTCGGCAGCGCGGCGGCCAGGTGCCCGTGCATTTGCGCAGTCGTTCGGCCCAGTGCGTGTGCCAGCGGAGCGGGGTCAGCGGCGCTCGACGCAAGTTCAGTGAAAAGGTCGAAGCCGTCTTTCGCGTTTGCCACGGCTTCGGAGACGACGGCGGAACACAGCGGGCCGCCCTCGTCCAAAATTGGAAGGTTCCAGTAGGCCCACAGGCGGGGAACGCCCGGCCAGTCCGCTTCGGTGAGGGCCCGTGGCAACTCCACCTCTGGATTTTCGCCGGGATGAAGGACCCGGAAGACCTTGGCGATGAGGGGCTTTGGGCCGCCCTCTAAAAACACTGACGTGTTGGACTGCTCCACGCCGAGAGGACGCACCTTCGACGCCGCCCTCACCAACGCGTCGCGGTCGCCGGACACCAAAGTCGCGGCGCGCGCCCACGCTTCCCAAAATTCTGGCGAGGACGTTCCATCGGTCAACGGCTGCCCACGGAACTCACCAATGGGCGGCAGTCCCTTCGTGGACGTCAGTGGTATTTGAAGCAGCGGGCCGCCCTCGCCAACGGTGGCCAGCAGGATTACTGCCCAGGGCGACTCTGAGAGCGTCAGAACCGCCTTCGGGATAAGCGTGAGCCCCTCACACGCGGGACACCAACGTCGCTCCTCCACCCATGGCGTCACGGCTGTTGCCAGAGCGACACCGACGTCGGAGGCGACGTCCTCGTCCTGCGTGTTGAGGGGCTCCACGGATTTCCTACCTCACTCTGTTGTGCCCAGGGAACGGACGGAGAACACGTGACCAATGCGCGTCCACGGGGAGAGCTGCACATAGTTCTCATTGCCCCAGTGGTACGTCTGTCCACCCAGTTCGTCCACCAGATCCAGCGACAAAGGTGCGCGGGAAGGAGAACCATCGCCACGGCCAAGGCGAGGACGCGTCGTCGGCTCAAACAGTGCGTCCCGATCCAGGTAGATCGTGGACTCAACCTGGTTGTGCGGGTCCAGTGAGACAACCACGATGACCGTGTCGTCTTCCCCGGTCGGGGAGAACTCCGCGGGCACGTGCTTGGAGTAGCAAAGAACCGCGTCGTTGGTGCTGTGGTGGAAGGAGATCTGATGGAGCTGCTGCAGAGCGGGGTGCGAAGCCCGTGCTGCGTTCAACTGCGTCAGGAGGTTCGCAATGCCGAACTGCTCAGTGTTCTCCCACAGTCGCGGCCTGTACTCATACTTCTCATTGTCGATCTGCTCTTCAAAGCCAGGACGCTGGACGTTTTCCACAAACTCATAGCCTGAGTAGATGCCCCATGTCGGGGATCCCGTCGCAGCCAGGATGGCGCGCAGGGCGAAAATGGTCGAGCCGCCCGTGGTCATCTGGTTTGTCAGGATGTCGTGCGTTGTCGGCCAGAAGGCAGGGCGCATGACATAGGACGTGTCCTTTGCGACCTCAGTAAAGTACTCCGCCAACTCCCGCTTTGTCTGGCGCCACGTGAAGTACGTGTAGGACTGCTGGAAGCCGACCATACCCAGGGTGCGCATCATCGCGGGGCGCGTGAACGCCTCAGCCAAGAACAACGCGTCAGGGTGGTTGATGTGCATGTAGCGCAGGAACCGCTGCCAGAACGGCAGGGGCTTCGTGTGTGGGTTGTCCACGCGGAATATCTTCACGCCGTGGCTGATCCACTTCTCCACAACGTCGACGATCGCCTGGTAGATACCTTCGGGATCGTTGTCGAAGTTCAGGGGGTAGATGTCCTGGTACTTCTTCGGGGGATTCTCTGCGTAAGCGATGGTGCCATCCGCGCGGGTGGTGAACCACTCTGGGTGTTCCGTAACCCACGGGTGGTCCGGGGAGGCCTGGAGTGCCAGGTCGAGGGCGACTTCCATGCCCTGCTTCTTCGCCTCCGCCACCAGCTTGTCGAAGTCTTTGAACGTTCCCAAGTCGGGGTGGAGTGCGTCGTGACCACCCTCAGGTGAGCCGATACCGTAGGGCGACCCGGGATCGCCTTCACGCGCCTCCAACGCATTGTTGCGTCCCTTGCGGAACTGGGTGCCGATTGGGTGGATAGGTGTCAAGTACAGAACGGTGAACCCCATGGCGGCAATGTTCTTCACGTTCTTCGTGAGGGCGTTCAGGGTTCCGGAGCGCCACGTTCCGTCCTCGTTCTGAACGGCGCCGAACGAACGCGGGAACACTTCGTACCAAGACCCGTACAGGGCCGCGCGACGGTCGACGCGGATCGGGTACTTGGTGGTGCATTCAATCAGGTCGCGCAACGGGTACTTCGCCATTGCGTCAGTTAGGCGCGAGGACGTGGCCGCGGCAAACCGGGTGTCAGCACTTACGGACGTGTCACGCAACGTTTCGATGGCAAGCCGCATCTCTTTAGCGGCCGCAGCATCTGGCTTTACGCGCTTGTACGCGGGGGCCATGGGCGGACGGGAAGCGGTCTTGATCTTTCCAAGAACCGCGCGCTCCAAGACACGGGCGCCCTCTTCACACATGAGCTCCACGTCAACGCCTGCGCGGATCTTGATGGCGGCGTCGTGCTTCCATGTGGCCCACGGGTCGGACCAGGTGTCAATCCGGAACGACCAGTCGCCTGGCTTATCGGGCATGACCCAGGCTTCCATGCGGTCTAAACCAAGTGCGATGGAGTACATGCGCTGGCGGGCAAATTCTTTACGATCAGGCGTGATCAGTACCGCTTCGGCACCGAACTGGTCGTGGCCTTCTCTGAAAACTGTGGCGCGAATGGGGAATGCTTCCCCCTCTGTCGCTTTCGCGGGCAGCGTCGCGTCCATTACGGTCGGAAAAACTTCAATTGCCGGAATCCGGCTGATCAGACGAGCATCATTAGTATTCACGGTCAAGAGCTTACCGTTCAAATCCAAATCTCTGTTGAGACTGGGACACTAGTGCGTCTGAACCACATCTGTGCCGTCAAGGCCGGGAACGTGGAAACACTGTGAGATTGATCTAAACTTGCGAAGGTGAAAGCAATTAGAAGATTCACGGTTCGAACCGTTTTGCCGCCGGAGCTGGGAGTGTTGGATACGCTCGCCCGCAATCTGCGATGGAGTTGGCACTATCCAACGGTGCAGTTCTTCGCGTCTTTGGACCCTGAAGCGTGGGAGCGGGTCGGACACGATCCGGTTGCCCTGCTGGGGGAGATTAGTCCTGAAAGGTTCAGCCAACTGGTGGCTGACGCGGGTGTCGTGTTAGAGGCGCAGCAGCTCGATGAAGACCTGCAGACATACATGACGGAACCGAAGTGGTACCAGTCGGATTTTGAGACAGAGGATAAGCCGGACGGGATAGCTTACTTCTCCGCGGAGTTTGGGATCACCCAGGCGATGCCGCAGTACTCAGGCGGCCTTGGGATACTGGCGGGAGACCATCTGAAGTCTGCCTCCGATCTGGGCGTGCCAATCATAGGTGTTGGGCTGCTCTACGGGGCCGGGTATTTCCGCCAGTCGTTGACGCGCGATGGGTGGCAGCGTGAGACCTACCCGTTGTTGGACCCGAACAACCTGCCGCTGACGCTTTTGCGTGAGGCGGATGGGAGTGTCGCGGAAGTGAGTCTTCCGTTCCCGGGTGGGCGTGTCCTCCATGCACAGATTTGGGTTGCCCAAGTTGGGAGGGTGCCGCTTCTCCTGCTGGACTCCAACGTTCCGCAAAATGATGAGTTGTCGCGTCAGGTCACGGACCGACTGTACGGAGGGTCTGCCCAGCACCGGTTGGAGCAGGAGCTGCTCTTGGGGATGGGTGGCGTGAAAGCGTTGCGCATCTATGAGCGCATCGCGGGTTTCCCCCGGCCTGAGGTTTACCACTGCAATGAGGGACACGCGGGTTTCTTGTCCGTGGAACGGTTGCGG
This sequence comes from uncultured Actinomyces sp., assembly GCA_964616925.1. Taxonomy (GTDB): domain Bacteria; phylum Actinomycetota; class Actinomycetes; order Actinomycetales; family Actinomycetaceae; genus Scrofimicrobium. Next base: position 2,687 of record CAZTTD010000025.1, on the reverse strand, counting down.
GAAATCCTGGATACGGACGCCTCCATGGACTTCGCTTCCGCCGTTGAAGCGGTGCGGGCCGCGACGTTGTTTACGACGCACACGCCCGTGCCCGCCGGCATCGATAGGTTCGACAAGAACGTGGTCCGCCCGTACCTATCCGCCATGCCACTGCCAGGGGTGGACGTTGAGGACGTCCTGCAGTTGGGTAAGGAGTCGTACGAGGGCGGTAATCCCCACGTCTTCAACATGGCTGTCCTCAGTTTGCGTATGGCGCGGATGGCGAACGGTGTGGCAAGACTGCACGGACATGTTTCCCGTGGGATGTTCCAACAGCTGTGGCCCGGGTTCGATGCGGCTGATGTCCCGATCACGTCTGTGACGAACGGTGTCCACGGTCCGACGTGGAGGGCGCCGCAGTTCCAAGCGATGACCTCTGAGTACATGACTGAGGCCCAGGATATGGACGGCCAGTTCTGGTTGCACACCGGCAGCCAGGGGGGTGTCCCCGCCAGCGTCATTTGGGATATGCGCAAGGAGCTGCGCGAAAACCTGGTGACAGAGGCACGCAAGAGGATGAGGGAGTCGTGGCTGGAGCGCGGCGCTTCCCCGGCTGAGGTCGGGTGGACGGATACGGTTCTGGATCCGGACATCCTCACGATCGGTTTCGCTCGGCGCGTGCCCACATATAAGCGACTGACGTTGATGCTGTCTGACCCTCACAGGCTCAGAAGGTTGCTGACAGATCCGGACAGGCCCATTCAGCTGGTTATTGCGGGTAAGTCCCATCCGGCGGATGAGCAGGGTGTTTCGCTGATCCAGCGTTTGGTTCAGTTTTCGGATGACCCGAAGGTCCGCGATCGTATCGTGTTCTTGCCGAACTATGACATGGGGATGGCTAGGACGTTGCTGCCAGGGTGCGACGTCTGGTTGAACAACCCGTTGCGTCCGCTGGAGGCCTCGGGGACGTCCGGCATGAAGTGTGCGCTGAATGGTTCGTTGAATCTTTCCATCCTTGATGGCTGGTGGGATGAGATGTACGACGGGTCGAATGGCTGGGCCATACCAACAGCGGATGGTGTGGACGATCCCGCGCGACGGGATCAGATTGAGGCGAACGCGCTGTATGACTTGATTGAGAACACGGTTGCCCCGCGCTTCTACGACCGTGAAGAAGACGGTGTCCCACGCCGCTGGATGGAGATGATCAGGCACACGCTGGCGACTTTGGGCCCCAAGGTTCAGGCAACCCGTATGGTGCGGGACTATGTTGAGCGCCTGTATGCGCCAATCGCTAAGGCATCGGCAGAGCTGGATGTCGCGCCGTTTGAGAATGCGAAGGCTTTGGCTGCATGGAAGGAGAAGGTGCGCGCGGCGTGGTCGGACGTTGACATCGACTTCGTGGAGGCAACATTGCCTGATGTCGTGCAGTTGGGTGACAGCGTTACCGTTGAGGCTCTGGTGTCTTTGGGGGATTTGGCTCCTGAGGATGTCCAGGTCCAGATGATCCTTGGACGTGTTGGACAGGACGACACCATCATTGGCGGTCAGGTCGTGCAGTTGGTTGCCGGCGATCGTGAACCTACTGGTTCCTACCGGTTCTCCCAGACGGAGAGACTCTCAGTTTCCGGGGCAGTTGGGTTTGCAGTGAGGGTCGTACCGCACAGCAAACTGACAGCGTCGGATGCAGAGTTGGGGCTGGTCGTCAATGCTGCTCCTACTGTGGTTTCGGCTCACACCACGACGGCTTACGGGCAGTAGCGGAGGTTTGCAGCGGAGGTTCACAGTCCTCCTGCCTAGACCTTGGTTGGGGCAGGAGGGCCTAGCGGCCGCGACTATTTGAGAATCCGCCAACCCGGACCGACGCGATCGCAAGTCCGAAGGTTGTCTCTGACTATCGGTGGCTGACCCCGACTGTCGAAGGTCGTCTCCGACACAGCGAAGGTTAATCCCGGCACTGCGAAGGTCAATCCCGGGGATTAGCCGGCTCTTTTGTGATGGGCTGTGGGCGCTAGTCTGCGTTCTGCGTTCCGAATACGGTCTGCGTTTTGGGTTTGACTGCGTTCGGCGTTCTGCGTTTCGACTGCGTTCTGACCGCGTTCAACGTTCCGCATACCGAATACGTTCTGACCGCGTTCGGCGTTATGTGTTCCGACTGCGTTCTGCGCTCTGAATACTACAAACGCAGAACGCAAAGACACGGTCCCGCTCTATTCCCTTAAACCTGTCTGGAAACTACATGAGGGGGCCAAAACTACATACGGGGACACAAAACAGCAGTAAAAGACAGCAGTAAAAACACTGTAATCTTTGCCCGCTATGTAGTTTCGACCCCGCTATGTAGTTTTGAGGGGTTCTCGTATCTGTGCCAGCCTTCACCATGAAAAAGGGGGGCATCATTCAGACTGTGCGACAGATACCCGATCCACGCGCCCGCGCTACCCGATCCACACCCGATCCACGCGCACGCACTACCCGATCCACATGCCCCCGCTTTCCAAAGCATCTTCTAAAACGGGCGCATTGTTGGTGAAGCGTCTTCAAGAAGCGTTCGACCTGCACAGCCATGCGTCACACACAACCAGCAGCCCGCGGTCAACCACACAAATCGCCAAGATGGCATGCGAACCCCCAAGATGGCTATGCCATCTCGACCTATCCAGAGCCAACTTGGCGATATCTGTCCGCAAGAGGCGGATGTCAACCAC
>CAZTTD010000024.1:25151-27672 GCA_964616925.1 uncultured Actinomyces sp. | reverse complement strand
CAACCACAGAGGTAGTCAAGATGGCATGCGAACCCCCAAGATGGCTATGCCATCTCGACCATTCCAGAGCCAACTTGATCCGTGCCGCGTCATCTCGGCGTTGATATATGCACCCCAAGAAGACTTCCACGGCCTTCCCACCAGTTAGTCGTGCGCCGCTGGCGCTGTGGGATTAACCAGCCGTGAATTATCGTGAGTCATGTGGTCCCCACAGCCCCTTTTGTGACAGAAGCGCCCCTTTTGCCTTAACCACTGGGCCTCGCGTGTTCCTAGCTGTTGCCAGATTTCCTGGCTATTGTGAATGCTCCTGCTTGCCGTAACCCCGGGGTCCTTGGTGGTCCTGTTTATTGTGAATGGGCCTGTTTGTTGCTTCAAAACACCTGTTGTTTTCCTGGATGTTGTCCGTTTTCCTGTTTGCTGCAGCGCGGTACCGCTGGATACATCCGATCATGTTGCGAACAGGGCACCACAAGGCGCGGTCGGCTTGTTTCAGCCGGTTTCGGCTCTCTTCACGGTCATTTTCACCCCTATGTGGCTCCAGATTCGCCCCGGTTCGGCTTGGATCGCCGTTATCGTCCTAGATCGCAGCTATAGCTACGCGACAACGGCGATCTTAAGCGATAACGACGATCTAACGTTCGAGACCTCACAGCAGGCACGCGAACCGGGGGCGAACCGGACGCGAACCGAAAGCGGACCGAACGCGAACCGAAAGCGGACCGAACACGAACCGAAAGCGGACCGAACACGAACCGGACGTTGCATCCCGGAACAGACCGGCCGACACCTTCGACAGTCCCGCCCCATACAGGAACCCGGCAGACGCTAGGTGTCTTCTAGTAGATCATCCCCATTGCCTCACGGGCTTGGAGCAGGGTCGCATCCGCGACCTCGTTAGCCTTCTCTATCCCCGCTTCCAACACGGACAGCAAGTAGGCGGGATCCTTCTCCAGCTCGGCACGGCGAGCCCGCAACGGCGCCAAATGCTCATTCAAAGCTTCCGTCACCGTCTGCTTCAAGACGCCACCGCCGCCATCACCGATCCGCTCAGCGATGATTTCCGGTTCCTCACCACTGGCCATCGATGCAAGTAGAAGCAGGTTCGAAACCTCTGGACGGTTCACCGGATCGTATGTGATCACCCGATTTGAATCCGTCTTGGCCTTCTTCAAGATCTTCGCGGTCTCATCCGCGCTCATCCCCAGCTCAATCGTGTTCCCGCGGGACTTCGACATCTTCGTACCGTCCGTCCCCAAGATTGCCGGCGCCTTAGACAGCAGCGCATCGGGGCGCCTAAACACCATCTGACCAGCGGCGTCGCGTCCATACCGTCGGTCGAACCGGTTCGCGATCTGCCGAGTCAACTCAATATGTGGCAGCTGATCCTGCCCAACTGGGACCAGGTTTGCCTTGCAGAAAAGAATGTCCGCAGCCTGGTGCACGGGATACGTCAGCAGCAGGCCGGACATGGCGCGCCCACCTGTCGCCAAGAGCTCCGCCTTGACCGTCGGATTCCGATGGAGTTCCGACTCAGTTACCAGTGACAGGAACGGAATCATCAGTTGATTCAGCGCAGGCACCGCGGAGTGGGCGAAAATCGTCGACTTCTCCGGATCAATGCCCGCAGCAAGGTAATCGGTCACCAGCCCCAGCACCCGCTCCCTGATTGGGCCGACGCCGTCGCGGTCGGTGATCACCTGGTAATCCGCCACCAAAATCCAGGTATCTACGCCGCGGTTCTGCAGCTCAACGCGTCCCTTCAGCGTGCCGAAATAGTGCCCCAAGTGCAGCATTCCCGTCGGACGGTCGCCTGTCAGGACACGGAACCGCGAGGGGTCAATATCAATCTGCTCCTCAATCTCCGCGGATCTCTCAATCGCTTTGCGCACGGATGCCGTGCTGATTTGCGAGTCACCTTCGGGGATCACCGCGTTGATTTCGACGTCACTCATTGGCATTTCTGTTTCAGGCATGACTGGATTCTACTAGGTGGGGGCGAGGGCGTAATACCGGGCCTTTTCCCTAGGCTTCGCAAACCCCTTTTTCGGGTTTCGTGCCTTCCCTCTTGCAGGTCCTTTGGGTTTTGCGCCTCTTGCCTTGGCTTTCGTGCATCCCTCCTCGGGATTTTGCTCCTCTTGCCTTGGCTTTCGTACATCGCTCCTCGGGGTTTCGCGCCATTTCTCTTGCATGCGGTGGTTGTTAGCGGCCAACAACCTCGTCGAAGATACATACGGGGGCAGGTCATCGTGCGGGTGTAGAAGGCCGGCTCTGTGTTACTTAGCGCCAGAAGATGGCCCGTACCAACAAACCCCACGCGCCGCAGAAAACCCGGGGGTCGACGGCTGGAAGATTCTAGATGTCGGATTAGATACTGGATGTCGGCTTAAATACGCGATATTCGGCCCCGATATCGCGGATTTAAGGTGACATCGCGTACCTAAGCAGACATCGCGTATTCAACAGGACATCGCGGATTTAAGGTGACATCGCGTACCTAAGCAGACATCGCGTATTTAAGCAG
>CAZTTD010000024.1:1273-25051 GCA_964616925.1 uncultured Actinomyces sp. | reverse complement strand
ATCGCGGATTTAAGGTGACATCGCGTACCTAAGCAGACATCGCGTATTTAAGCAGACAACGCGTACCTAAGCCGATATCGCCTAGGCGGTCACAGGACCCGATGTCGCAGTTCAGGATGTCTTTGAGAAGTACACCGCCATGGACTGCGGTTCCATCGTGTCTTTCCCACCGACGGCTGCGCGGTCTCCCTGCTTCATCACCTTGTTCACATCCGTGATGCCACCATGCTTCGGCGTGGGCCAGGACGTGTCCGCGACAAGAACCCAGGGGTTCCCATGACTTTCCGGCAGCGTGATCTTCGCTGTGTTCAGCGTCCCGTTCACGACCACAAGGACATCAACATCGTCCAGCGGAAGCCCGGAGCGTCGCATTTGGAACACTCGGTTCGCAGGATCGGACCACTCCTCGGAGGAAATCGGCGCGCCCTTGCGGGTTAGCCAGGAGACATCGGGGAGCACATCGCCCTCGAAAACCTCACCTGACGCGAACTCTGTCGGACGCAAGACCGGGTGGTTAGCGCGCAGTGCGATCAGGTAGCGCGCCCACGCCAACATGTCCTTCTGGCTACTATCCAGCTCCCAGTCAACCCAGGAAATCGGGGAATCCTGACAGTACGCGTTGTTGTTCCCGTACTGGGTGCGCGCGAACTCGTCCCCCGCAGTAATCATCGGGGTACCCGCGGACACGAGCAACGTGGTCAGCATATTTCGCCGCGACCGCTCCCGAACGTAGGAAAGCTCCTCAACAAGACCCGTGGAGTCCGCCATGTCCTCGGCCATCTTGAAGGACGCTACCGTGCCCTCAATGCCGTGATTCCAAGAGTGGTTGTTGCTGTTCCCGTCCTGGTTGTTCTCCAGGTTCGCCAGGTTGTGCTTGTGGTCGTAAGACGTTAGGTCCGCAAGCGTGAATCCGTCGTGTGCGGTCAAGAAGTTCACCGACGCCAGCGGGCCGCGCTTCGCACCCGGGTGCCAGCCGAACATGTCGGCGGATCCCGAAAGTCGCGTTGCCAGGTCGTTCGGACCCGACACCGGCCTTGCCGCGGACTGCTGCTGGAAGTCCGTCAACCAGAACTTCCTGATGGAGTCGCGGTACCTGTCATTCCACTCCCCAAACGGAATGGGGAAGTGTCCGGTTTGCCAGCCGCCTAGGCCCAGGTCCCACGGCTCAGCAATCAGTTTCACGTCACGCAAAATGGGGTCGGAGGCCGCCGCCACGAAGAACGGGTGGAAGGCCGTGTATCCCGTGTCCAGCCGCCCCATCGTGGTTGCGAGGTCGAAGCGGAACCCATCGATTCCCATCGACTCCACCCAGTAGCGCAGGGAGTCCAGCGTTGCCTGCACGACGCGCTCCTCAGAGAAGTTCATCGTGTTTCCACAGCCCGTGTCGTCAATGGTGTGTCGAGGGCGGTCCGGCACGCGTCGGTAGTACATGAGGGAGTCCAGGCCGCGCCAGCATACGGTGGGTCCGGTATCCCCGCCCTCGCACGTATGGTTGTACACCACGTCGAGGACGACTTCCAAACCCGCGTCGTGGAGCAGGGACACCATGCCGCGGAACTCATCCACCACGGCGCTGGGGCCTGCCTTCTGTGCGCGAACGGTCGCGTAGGAGGGTTCCGGCGCGAAGAACGACAACGTGGAGTATCCCCAGTAGTTGACCAGTCCGCGCTCCGTCAGGAACGGCTCATCCATTTTGGCGTGGACGGGCAACAACTCTAGCGTCGTTACGCCTAGGCTCTTGATGTACTCAATCGTCGCGGGGTGCGCCAGGCCGGCGTATGTTCCGCGGAGTTCCTTAGGTACGCCGGGAAGATTCTTCGTGAAGCCCTTGACATGCAGCTCATAAACCACCGTCTTGTCAGAGGGGATTCGAGGGCGCGGTGAGATGTTGTTGTTCGGCGTCACCACCACGGACGCGGGTGCGAACAGTGAAGAGTTCAGGTTGGACTGCGCCAGAGGGTACGTTGTCGGGTACATCTCATGGTCCACATGGTGGGCATGAAGCGCCGGACTTAGCTCCGGGTAACCCGTAATTGCGCGCCCGTAGGGGTCTATTAGGAACTTAGCGGGGTTGTAGTACAGGCCGCCGTCCGGGTCCCACGGACCAAACGCGCGGAAGCCGTAAACGGTCCCTTCACCGATTCCGTCGATGTGTCCGTGCCACAGTCCCTGGTCGGGGCCATAGAGACTCCATCGCTGCTCTCTTCGTCCAGCCCCCTCACCGGTCACCACGCAGAAGTCAAGCGCGGTAGCGTGCGGCGCCACCACTGAGATATCCAGACCTCCACTGGGGTTTGCCCACACGCCGATTTTGTTCGGATCAGCGTTGGGCTGTGGGATTTTTACGGCAGAGGGCCGAATGACGCTGGCGTTAGGACGGCTGGTATTTATCGGGTTCATCGGCTCCGGCTCAATCTGTCGCAAGTCACTCCGCCCGTGGTCTACACGGGCCAACAACACTTAAGTGTGCACCATAAGAGGGGCTTATGGCCCGGTAGCGCATAATCTCACGGTGATAGTGCACATATGGCGTGGCAAACTGGCTACATGAGAATCGTTGTTTGCGTGAAACATGTCCCAGACGCTGACTCCGATCGCCGTATTGAAGACGGTCGGATGGTGCGTGGTGAGGACGATGTGCTGAATGAGCTGGATGAGAATGCAGTTGAGGCCGCCGTGTCCCTTGTTGAGGAAAACGGGGGTGAGGTGGTCGCGTTGACCATGGGTCCTGAAGATGCAGAAGACGCGTTGGTTCGTGCTCTCCAAATGGGGGCTGACCGGGCAGTTCTTATCTCCGATGACGCATTTGCAGGGCTTGATGCGCCGCGCACGGCCGCGGTTCTTGCGGCTGCAATCAAGGCGTTGGATGAGGACGATCCCGTCGACCTCGTCTTCACCGGCATGGCCAGTTTGGACGGCATGACCTCCCTTTTGGCCCCCGCATTGGCCGCAAAACTTGCATGGCCACTGCTGGATATTGCGTCCTCCCTTGAGGTGGAAGATGGCAAGGTGCGCATTGAGCGCAGGGTGGACGGTTCTGTGGACATCTTGCGTGCTTCAACCCCTGCTGTCGTGTCGGTAACAGACCAGGCTAATGAGCCGCGCTACCCGTCGTTTAAGGACTTGCGTGCGGCGCGTTACAAGCCTGTGGATGAGTGGGAGGCGGCCGATCTGGAGGACGCGGGCCTAGACCTGAGTGCCCTGGAGGGCGGTCTGGAAGTAACGGACGCGACCATGAAGGTGCGTGAGGCCGGCGTCATCGTGACGGACTCTTCAGATGGCGGCACCAAGTTGGCGGAATTCTTGAACCAAGCGGCAGATAAGTAGGAGTTGGGAAATATGGAACAGCTTCAAAGCCCGATCCTGGTCATTGTGGACAACGACTTGGATGCGGAAGAGCCCCGGCTGTCGGTGTCGTCGCAACGACTGGTCGGCCTTGCACGCACCCTCACGACGGGGAAGGTTTACGCCCAGAGCATCGCCGAAGACGCAGACATCGCGGGACTTGGCCAAGCAGGCGCTGACGTGGTGTTTGTACCCACCAGCGCGGGATACTCCCCACTTGTGCCCCAGTCGATCGCGGATATCACCAAGGCCGCTCTGGCCCAGGTGGATGGGGGCGAGGGCGTAGGCGCAGTCCTAACAACCGGCACCTACCTGGGACGCGCCGTGACCGGCATCCTGTCCGCGTCGCTGAACGTGGGTGGCGGCGTGGACGTGACCGACGTAAGTGTCGTGGACGGGAAGATCCTGGCCACAAAGTCAGCGTTGGGTGGCTCATGGATAACCCAGTTCCGCGCGGTCGACGGATTCCCCATCTTGGCAGTTCGCGCGGGTGTGGGCGTGGATGAGGACGCGCAGGCGCCCTCGTCCGCAGAAGTGGACGCAGACGTAGACGTTGTGGAACTGGCACCGGAGCTTTCCACGGCCGCCCTCGCAGTGGAAGTCGTGTCATCGGAACACGAGCCCAAGGGTGCTCGCGCTTCCCTCTCCGACGCGGACGTGGTGGTCGTTGGCGGCCGCGGCGTGGATGGCGACTTCACCCTAGTCGAAAGCCTGGCTGACGCACTTGGCGGAGCAGTTGGAGCAACCCGCGTCGCATGTGACGAAGGGTGGGTGGCGCGTTCCGCCCAGATCGGCCAGACCGGCGTGAACATCGCACCCAAGATCTACATCGGTCTGGGAGTGTCCGGGGCCGTGCACCACACATGCGGGATGCTGGGCGCCGAAACCATCGTGGCGGTCGTGGATGACCCGGACGCGCCAATAGTGGAAATCGCGGACTTCACCGTGATTGGGGACGTCGCGGACGTGATCCCCCAGGCACTGGCGGCCCTGAGCTCGGATGCCTGAACCTGCCGTCTACCTGGACCACGCGGCCACCACGCCACTGACGCCCAAGGCGCGCGACGCCTGGCTTACCGCGGTGGAGGCGTTGTCTGCGACGCCGGGGAACCCAAACGCGCTCCACTTCGGTGGTCGCGCGGCGCGGGCAATGCTGGAGGATGCGCGCGAGAGGTTGGCTGACGCCCTCGGATGTGAACGAACAGAGGTGATTTTCACGTCCGGGGCCACGGAGGCGGTCGCCCTTGGCGTCGTCGGTGGAGCTCGTGCGGTCGCGGCTTCGCGACCTCGCAGTCAAGCGTCGTTTGTGTTGGGTTCGGGCATTGACCACCCGGCCGTTTTGGAGCAGAAAGAGCCGCTGGCACGGCACGGGATTGGTTGGGAAAACCTTCGCGTTGGCCGCGACGGCGTCACTGTGGTTTCCAAGGAAGCGATCGAGGACGCGACGGAACGCGCGGCCATGACTGATAGGGGCGAGGGCGAAGCCGAGGACAACCCGCCCCAGGTCGCGCTTGCCACCTTGGGCTTGGTGTGCTCCGAAACGGGCGTTATCCAGCCGGTGGGCGAACTGGCGGAGGAGATTGCTCTGACCGGGACCGGCGCCCTCGTCCACACCGACGCAACCCAGGCCGTTGGCAACATCCCGTTTTCCTTCGCGGACCTGGGCGTTGACCTGCTGAGTATCGGCGGACATAAGTTTGGGGCAACGGTGGGCACGGGCGCCCTCGTCGCCAAAAGGACGGCCAAGCTATTCACGGACCGGCCCGGCGGTGGGCAGGAGCGGAAACTGCGCTCCGGCACCCAGGACGTGGCGGGCGCGCTTAGTCTGAGCGTGGCCGCGCAGGAGGCGGTCGCGGACCTGGCGACGCGAACCGCCCATTACACGACGCTGCGGGATCACCTAGTGCGCGGGCTGCCCCGGTCGGTAACGCTCACGTCCGACGCGCCCGCCGCGCCGTCCATCGTGCACCTTTCCCTGCCGACCGCCCACCCTGAGGTCCTACTTATGGAGATGGACCGCCAGCGGATTTGCGTGTCGGCGGGCTCCGCGTGTCACGCGGGAGTAACCCGGCCATCTGCGGTTTTGCTGGCGATGGGCGCGTCGCAAGAAGAGGCACTGGGTGTTCTGCGTGTCTCCTTTGGGCCGCAAACGGAGGTTTTCGATGTTGACAGATTCCTCGCAGCTTTGCCCACCGCTCTTGAACGAGCGAACCAGATGGACCAGTATGACGCTTTACCGTAAGACAAAAATAGGCAGGATGGGGGCGGTTTCGTGAGGGTTCTGGCTGCACTTTCCGGGGGCGTGGACTCCGCGGTTGCCGCCGCGCTTGCGGTTGAGGCCGGGCATGACGTCACCGGCGTTCACATGGCGCTTTCCTCCGAACCGCAGGCGTGCCGGGTGGGTTCGCGCGGCTGCTGTTCCGTGGAGGATTCCATGGATGCCGCGCGCGCCGCTGAGATTCTGGGGATCCCGTACTACGTGTGGGACCTGTCAAGCCAGTTTGAGGAAACGGTGATTGACGATTTCCTTTCGGAATACCGCGCCGGCCACACCCCCAATCCCTGCGTTCGCTGCAATGAGTTCGTAAAGTTCAAGGAACTTCTAAACCGGGGCATGGCCTTGGGGTTTGACGCCGTCTGCACCGGCCATTACGCAAGCATTATTAGGGGCGAGGGCGACGGGCAGATTGAACTACACCGCGGCAAGGATGAGCAGAAGGACCAGAGCTACGTCCTAGCCGTCATGGGGAAGGAAGAACTCTCCCACGTCCTGCTGCCGCTGGGGGACGCGCCCAACAAGGCCTGGGTCCGCCAGCAGGCGGAAGAGCGCGGCCTTGGCGTGTCCAACAAGCCCGATTCCTACGACATCTGCTTCATACCCGACGGGGACACGGGCGGATTCCTGGAACGACACCTTGGGGCTTCCCCGGGGGAAATCGTGGATACCGAAGGCAACGTGCTGGGCACCCACCAGGGCTACTACCGATTTACGATTGGCCAGCGCAAAGGCCTGCGCATCGGGCAGCCTTCTGAAAGCGGGCGCCCCAGGTACGTGCTTGGCACCGACCCCGCTACGAACCGCGTGCTGGTTGGGGAGTCGGAGCTTCTATCCGTTGACACCATCACCACGCGGAACCTGGTTTGGCAGGCGGATCGGCGCGCTCTGAAAGTTGACGGCGACGCCAGCATGGCTTTTGGCCCCAACATGGCCGGGCGGGGGCTCTGGGAGGTGCCGGCGGACGTCGTCACCATTCAGATACGCGCGCATGGCACCCCGTGCGTGGTTCAGGAGATTCGGGTCGAGGACGTTGGGGGCGCCCTCGAACACCTTGTCGTCACCCTTGCTGAACCAATCCGCGGCGTCGCACCGGGCCAATCCCTGGTCGTTTACCGAGGTACACGCGTGGTTGCGGAGGGGACAATCGCCCTCGCAACAAGGGAAAACCGGGCGCGACACGCCCGAAACATGACCGTCGGGGAGCAGGCCCTTTCCAGCGTGGTGTGAATCTCCTCCCTGTAAGTTGCCGTGGGCGCGAATTATCTGCCAGACTATGCAAGCTGCCCTGCGCAAGTGGGGTAGACCTTGACGCTCACGGCGCATCCGGCTGGACCATGTTTCATGGCTTCTGGCTGAGGCGAACGAAGTGGAGAGGAAGGCCCGGGCACCAGAGCTTGAGTCAGCTGGAAACCCCACAACCCCAGTTTCTATTCGGGAAACACGCTGAGCAATCAGCCTCCTAAGGGTTCAATACGTGGGACAACGCAAGGCTGAAAAAGTGGACCCCGGTGCCATAGTTCTTTTGACAAGACATTCGGTCAGCCAGAGCCTTTCTGGTAGCCGCACGAATGTGTGTCCAATCGCGGACACGCCCGAATGCGGGGGCCGGTGTTCGAATCTGTACGAGAAGAGGTAGACGGCATGGCGGGACAGAAGATCCGCATCCGGCTGAAGTCGTATGACCATGAGGTCATCGATAGCTCTGCGCGCAAGATTGTAGATACGGTGCAGCGTGCCGGTGCCACGGTCGTGGGTCCAGTACCGCTGCCGACCGAGAAGAACGTGTTTGTCGTTATTCGGTCGCCGCATAAGTACAAGGACAGCCGCGAGCAGTTTGAGATGCGCACGCACAAGCGGCTCATCGACATCATTGATCCCACGCCCAAAGCCGTTGATTCGCTTATGCGTCTTGACCTGCCGGCGGACGTGAACATCGAGATTAAGCTCTGAGGACATCTGCAATGACTATTGACACCAAGCAGAAGGCCGGGCGGCCCGTTAAGGCCCTCCTCGGTCGCAAGCTCGGCATGACCCAGGTCTGGGATGAGAACGGCAATGTCGTTCCCCTGACGGTCGTGCAGGTCGGCAAGAACGTCGTTACTCAGGTGCGTACCGAAGAGAACGACGGCTACTCTGCCGTCCAAATTGGCTTCGAGGATATTGATCCTCGTCGCGTGACCAAGCCACTTCTTGGTCATTTCGAAGAAGCCGGGGTATCACCGAAGCGCCACCTTGCTGAGTTCCGCACCCCAGATGCAGAGGAGTTCGTCCTCGGATCTGAAATGGATGCGGCCACATTTGAGGTCGGCCAGAAGGTTGACGTATCCGGAAACACCAAGGGCAAGGGTTTTGCCGGTGTGATGAAGCGCCACGGCTTTGCCGGTGGTCCCGCATCACACGGTGCCCACAAGATCCACCGTAAGCCAGGTTCAATTGGGGCCTGTGCGACACCTGGACGTATCTTCAAGGGCCAGCGTATGGCTGGACGCATGGGCAACAACAAGCGCACCGTTCAGAACCTTGTGGTTCAGGGAGTGGACACTGATCGTGGCCTGCTCCTGATTAAGGGCGCTATCCCCGGTCCTCGCAAGGCCGTGGTCATGGTCCGCACCGCGGTGAAGGGGGCATAGGCATGGCACCGAAGAACGCAACAGTGGGAGCCGATATTAAGGTTCCCGTCTACGACGCTGAAGGCGCCAAGACAACCAAGACGGTTGTGCTGCCCGGTTCGATCTTCGACGTTCCTTTGAACGTACCGTTGATCCACCAGGTTGTTGAAGCACAGCGCGCAGCTGCCCGTCAGGGCTCCGCTTCCACCAAGACCCGCGCAGATGTTGCGGGTGGTGGGAAGAAGCCGTGGCGCCAGAAGGGCACCGGGCGCGCACGTCAGGGCTCCATCCGCGCTCCCCAGTGGAAGGGCGGCGGTGTAGTCCACGGACCGCACCCACGCAGCTACTCTCAGCGCACACCTAAGAAGATGATTGCCGGAGCGCTGCGCTCAGCACTTTCTGACCGCGCACGTAACGGCGCGATCCTGGTGTTTGAGGGTCTGATCTCCACGGATATTCCGTCAACGAAGGCAGCTCTTGAGACGCTGCGCAACGCGACGGATGCTCCCAAGGTTCTGGTTGTCATCAACCGCGAAGAGTCTGACGCAATCAAGGCTGCGAAGAGCTACTCCAACATTCCTGGGGTACACGTGCTATGGTCCGATCAGCTCAACGCATATGACGTCGTGAACTCCGACTGCGTTGTGATCACTGAGGCAGCACTGGACCAGTACGTGACTCGCGTCCAGAACGCTCGTGCACGCTACGCGGCTCAGATCGCGCTTGACCAGGCTGAGGTTGTCGACTCCAAGGATGAGGCGATTCAGGTAGAGAAGGCCGACAAGACCACCAAGTCCTATGAGGAGCGGGTGGAGAAGAAGGCTGCGAAGAAGGCTGCGAAGGCCGCTAAGGAGGACGCTGAATGAGCTCCCTCGAAGCATCCAAGAACCCGCGCGACATCATCTTGAAGCCGGTTGTGACTGAGAAGTCCTCTCTGCTCCAGGATCAGGGAAAGTACACCTTTGAGGTTGATCCCCGCGCGAACAAGACGGAAATCAAGAACGCGATCGAAGATATCTTCGGCGTCAAAGTTGAGAAGGTCGCCACGATGCGCCGGACCGGCAAGGCGTACCGTCGTCGTGACGGCATTGGTCGTCGCAAGGACGTAAAGCGCGCCATCGTGACACTGCGCGATGGTTCCATCGACATCTTCGGTCAGTCCGGGATCTAAGGCGCAGAGGTAAGAGAAGAAGATGGGTATTCGTAAATACAATCCGACGACACCCGGTCGTCGACACGGGAGTGTCTCTGATTTCTCAGAGCTCACCCGCTCTCACCCGGAGAAGTCACTGGTTCGCCCGTTGACGAAGTCCGGCGGGCGCAACTCCTACGGACGCATCACCTCACGTCACCGTGGCGGTGGAGCCAAGCGCGCATACCGCGTGATTGACTTCAAACGCAAGGACAAGGATGGCGTACCCGCAAAGGTCGCGCACATTGAGTACGATCCGAACCGCACCGCGAACATTGCTTTGCTGCACTACGCGGACGGGGAGAAGCGTTACATCCTGGCTCCTGCTGGCGTGAAGGTTGGCACGGCCATTGAAAATGGTCCGAAGGCTGACATCAAGGCGGGCAACTGCTTGCCTATGCGCAACATTCCCCTTGGTACGGTCATTCACGCAGTTGAACTGAACCCGGGCCAGGGCGCGAAACTTGCGCGTTCCGCAGGCTCATCAATCCAGCTGGTTGCGAAGGAAGGGCGTTTTGCCCAGCTCCGCATGCCCTCTGGTGAAATCCGCAACGTGGACATGGACTGCCGCGCAACCATTGGTTCGGTCGGCAACGCTGAGCAGGGGAACATCTCCCTTGGTAAGGCAGGTCGGGCACGTATGAAGGGACAGCGTCCCAAGGTACGTGGTGTGGCTATGAACCCTGTGGATCACCCACATGGTGGTGGTGAAGGACGCACTTCTGGTGGTCGTCACCCGGTTAGCCCATGGGGTAAGCCTGAGGGCCGTACCCGTAAGCCCAACAAGCCAAGCGACAAGTTGATTGTCCGCCGTCGCCGTACGGGCAAGAAGCGCTGATAGGGAGCTGGAGCAATGCCACGTAGTTTGAAGAAGGGTCCCTACGTAGACCCAAGCCTGCAGAAGAAGGTCGACGCCGCGATCGAAAAGGGCAACAAACAGGTCATCAAGACCTGGTCACGCCGTTCGATGATCACCCCGGACTTCCTGGGTCTTACCTTCGCAGTTCATGATGGCCGCCGCCATGTGCCGGTCTTCGTGACGGAGTCGATGGTTGGTCACAAGCTGGGTGAGTTCGCGCCTACGCGCACTTTCCGCAGCCACGTGAAGGACGACCGTAAGGGCCGGCGCCGCTAGGCGCCCGGTAAGTGAGGAGCTAGAAGATGGAAGCCAAGGCGCAGGCGCGTTACGTTCGCGTCACGCCCCAGAAGGCGCGTCGGGTCGTAAATGAGATCCGCAACAAGCCCGTTCTGGCGGCTGCTGACATGCTGGCGTTCGCACCCCAGAAGGTGGCCCGCGATGTCAACAATATCCTGCACTCCGCAGTTGCGAACGCCAAGGTATTGGCGGAGAACACCGGTGAGAGTGTGCAGGAAGCAGATCTGTGGATCCTTGAGACGTACGTCGATGAGGGTCCCACTATGAAGCGTTTCCAGCCGCGGGCCCAGGGCCGCGCCGGCACTATTTTGAAGCGCACCAGCCACATCACCGTGATTGTGGGCACCAAAGATGAGAAGGAAGGGGATCGCTAGATGGGCCAGAAGGTCAACCCCACTGGTTTCCGCCTGGGGATCACCACCGAACACCGTTCGCGGTGGTTCTCCGACTCCACAACAAAAGGTCAGCGTTACCGAGACTATGTAGACGAGGACGTGAAGATCCGCAAGGTTCTGTCCGAAGGTCTTGAGCGCGCGGGCATCTCCAAGGTGGAGATTGAGCGTACACGTGATCGTGTGCGCGTTGACCTCCACACCGCGCGTCCAGGCATCGTCATTGGCCGCCGCGGAGCAGAGGCTGACCGCCTCCGCCAGGACCTGGAAAAGCTAACCGGCAAGCAGGTGCAGCTCAACATCCTTGAGGTGAAGAACCCGGAGATTGACGCACAGCTGGTTGCGCAGGGAGTCGCAGAGCAGTTGGCTGCCCGCGTTTCCTTCCGCCGCGCAATGCGCAAGGCGATTCAGTCCGCGCAGCGCGCCGGCGCCAAGGGCATCCGTGTCCAGTGCTCCGGTCGTCTGGGTGGCGCCGAAATGTCGCGTTCAGAGTTCTACCGTGAGGGCCGCGTGCCTTTGCAGACGCTGCGCGCAAACATCGACTACGGCTTCTTTGAGGCCCGCACCACGTTCGGCCGCATTGGCGTGAAGGTGTGGATCTACAAGGGCGACATGACGGAGCGTGAGTTCGCGCGCATCCAGGCTGAGCAGGCAAACCGCGGGGGTAACCGCCGTGGTGATCGCCGTGGCCCGGGTCGTCGTGGCGGTCGTGGTGATGGCGGTGGGCGTCCGCGCCAGGCCGCAAGTGAAAATGTCGACCAGGCAGCAAACACTGATCCAGTGGTTGAGGCGCCGGTCGCCCAGACAGCTACAACGGAGGCCTGAAGCTCATGCTGATTCCCCGTAGAGTTAAGTACCGTAAGCAGCACCGCCCAAACCGTAAGGGTATGGCCAAGGCTGGCACCGAATTGCACTTCGGTGACTACGGAATCCAAGCCCTGGAGCACGCTTACCTGACCAACCGTCAGATCGAAGCAGCCCGTATCGCCATGACGCGTCACATCAAGCGTGGTGGCAAGGTTTGGATCAACGTGTTCCCGGATCGTCCCCTTACGAAGAAGCCAGCCGAGACCCGCATGGGTTCCGGTAAGGGTGCTCCTGAGTGGTGGGTCGCTCCTGTCAAGCCGGGTCGCATTATTTTCGAACTGGGTGGAGTTTCGGAGCCTTTGGCGCGTGAGGCCATGAGCCGCGCACGTCACAAGCTCCCCATGAAGACCCGTTTCGTGGTTCGTGAGGGTGTGGAGAACTGATGGCAGACAACGTATTGACGACTGCAGACCTGGATGCAATGGATGATGCTGCGCTTCGCAAGGAGCTGGATAAGTCCAAGGCTGAACTGTTCAACTTGCGTTTCGCGCAGGCTGTCGGTGGCTTGGAAGACAGTAGCCGCATGAAGGCTGTTCGTAAGAACATCGCACGCATCTACACGATTGCGCGTGAGCGCGAACTCGGTTTCCGTACCGCGCCCGGTAGTGAGGACTAGAAGATATGTCAGATTCAACAGCTACAGAGCGCAACCAGCGCAAGGTCCGTCGCGGATACGTATCCAGCGACAAGATGGACAAGACCGTCGTTGTAGTACTGGAAGACCGGTTCAAGCACCCCCTTTACGGCAAGGTGCTGAGCAAGGCCAAGAAGGTAAAGGCACACGACGAAAACAACGAATGCGGCGTGGGAGACCTGGTCCGCATCATGGAAACTCGGCCACTCTCCGCCACAAAACATTGGCGAGTAGTTGAGATTCTGGAAAAGGCAAAGTAGTGAAGTGGGCCAAAGGAGATATCCTTTGGCCCGGCTCACGAACTAGCATTTTCCAAGCAAACAAATCCGTTCGGCCAGGCTCATGGGGGATCCCTCAAGAGAACCAGCACGACGACAGGAGTCATAAGACATGATCCAGCAGGAGTCACGACTTAAGGTCGCGGACAACACAGGGGCGAAGGAAATCCTTTGCATCCGTGTGTTGGGCGGCTCTAGTCGGCGTTATGCGGGCATTGGCGACACCATCGTCGCCACCGTCAAGGACGCCATCCCCGGCGGTAACGTCAAAAAGGGTGATGTAGTCAAGGCGGTTATCGTCCGCACCAAGAAACCGTCACGTCGCACGGATGGTTCATACATCCGGTTCGATGAGAATGCAGCCGTTATTTTGAAGACCGACGGCAGCGATCCCCGCGGTACACGCATCTTCGGCCCGGTGGGGCGCGAACTGCGTGACAAGAAATTCATGCGCATCGTATCGCTTGCGCCGGAGGTGATCTGATGGCCGCGAAGATTAAGAAGGGCGACCTCGTAGAAGTTGTCCGAGGCCGTACATCCGATTCGAAGAAGATGGCTGCCCGCAATGCGCGCCGTGAGGCTGAGGGCCTTGAGCCTTTGGCACCCGGTGACAAGGGTAAGCAGGGACGCGTAATTAAGGTGAACACCGCCGACCGTACCGTTTTGGTCGAGGGCGTTAACCTGAAGACCCGCCACGTCCGCCAGGGACAGGCAGGACAGCAGGGTGGCATCATCACCGTTGAGGCACCCATTTCGATTGCCAAGGTTGCGCTGGTGGATTCTTCCACCGGTAAGCCGGTTCGCGTTGGTTTCCGTGAGGACATCGTTGAGCGCGACGGCAAGAAGAAGACCGTTCGTGTCCGTGTTGCCCGTGGTGGCAGCCGCCGCGGCATTGAGCCGGGTAAGGAGCTGGACGCATGAGCCCCCGTCTGAAAGATAAGTACCAGGACAAGGTCAAGGCTGAACTCATTAAGGAGTTCGGTTTTGAGAACGTCATGCAGGTTGGCAAGCCGGTCAAGGTCGTTGTCAACATGGGCGTGGGTGAGGCCGCTCGTGACGGCAAGGCACTTGATGGTGCGCTTGCCGACCTCGAAGCCATCACCGGACAGAAGCCACGGGTGAACCGTGCGAAGAAATCCATTGCGCAGTTCAAGCTGCGTGAGGGCCAGGCCATCGGCGCGTCAGTCACCATGCGTGGCGACCGCATGTGGGAGTTCCTGGATCGCCTTCTCTCTGTGTCACTGCCACGTATCCGCGACTTCCGCGGTCTTTCCCCCAAGCAGTTCGATGGCCATGGCAACTACACGTTCGGTCTGACCGAACAGTCCATG
Source organism: uncultured Actinomyces sp. (assembly GCA_964616925.1). GTDB lineage: Bacteria > Actinomycetota > Actinomycetes > Actinomycetales > Actinomycetaceae > Scrofimicrobium. The sequence goes on along the minus strand of CAZTTD010000024.1, from coordinate 10,969 downwards.
TTCCACGAGATCAACGTTGACAAGATTGACCGGGTTCGCGGTATGGACGTGACGATCGTGACGTCCGCTGATACCGATGAGGAGGGGCGTGCGCTTCTTCGTAAACTCGGTTTCCCTTTCAAAGAGGACTGAGACATGGCTAAGACATCCCTGAAAATCAAGGCGGCTCGCAAGCCAAAGTTCGCTGTGCGCGCCTACACCCGGTGCAACCGTTGCGGCCGTCCGAAGTCGGTCTACCGCAAGTTCGGCCTGTGCCGCATCTGCCTGCGTGAGCTCGCCCTGAAGGGTGACCTGCCTGGCGTAACGAAGAGCAGCTGGTAACACTTACGACGTAGGTCCGCAGGCTAAAAGAGCCCTGTATGGAAACCGCGTCGAGGAAGGGGTCCGCCCCAAATGACAATGACTGATCCAATCGCAGACATGCTGACGCGTCTGCGCAACGCGAACCAGGCTCATCATGAGTCTGTGTCGATGCCGTATTCCAAGTTGAAGAACGCCATCGCACAGATTCTGCTGAGTGAGGGTTACATTAAGGCCGTCCACGTCGAGGACGCCCGCGTTGGTAAGACCCTGATCCTTGACCTCAAGTACGGAGCAAAGCGTGACCGCGCAATCACCGGTCTTCGCCGTATCTCCAAGCCTGGTCTTCGGGTCTACGCAAAGTCCACCGATCTTCCGCAGGTTCGCGGCGGTCTGGGCGTGGCGATTCTTTCGACCTCGTCCGGATTGCTCACCGACCGTCAGGCAGCCGATAAGGCTGTGGGCGGCGAAGTCCTAGCCTACGTCTGGTAAGGGAGCGAATCTAATGTCACGTATCGGTAAGCAGCCAGTGGAGATCCCCGCTGGCGTAGAAGCAAAGATTGAAGGCAACACTGTCTTCGTGAAGGGCCCCAAGGGTGAACTGAACGTCGTCCTGCGGAGCCCGATCACCGCCAAGATCGAAGGTAATGAGATCTTGGTGCAGCGCCCCAATGAGACGCGTGAGGCCCGTGAACTTCACGGACTTTCCCGCACCTTGGTGTTCAACATGGTGGAGGGCGTGACCAAGGGTTACGCCAAGAACCTGGAGATCGTGGGCACGGGGTACCGTGTTGCGCAAAAGGGTAAGAACATTGAGCTAACGCTTGGTTTCTCCCACCCGATCACCGTTGAGGCGCCCGAAGGCATTGAGATCACGGCACCGTCACAGACGAAGATCGTGGTCAGCGGCATCGACAAGCAGAAGGTCGGCGAAGTTGCGGCCAACATCCGCAAGCTGCGCAAGCCAGAACCCTACAAGGGTAAGGGCATTCGCTACGCGGGTGAGGTTGTGCGTCGCAAGGTCGGAAAGGCGGGTAAGTGATGGCTTACACGGTCAAAGGTAAGGGTAAGTTCATTGCCCGGAAGCGCCGCCACCAGCGTGTGCGCCAGAAGGTTGTCGGAACTGCTGCACGCCCTCGTTTGGTTGTGACCCGTTCGAACCGTCACATGTTCGCCCAGGTAGTCGATGACTCCAAGGGTGCGACCCTGGTTTGGGCTTCAACGATGGAGCCGGAACTGCGGGCTGACGACGCGAAGAAGACAGAGAAGGCCAAGAAGGTCGGTGAGCTTATTGCAAGCCGCGCCAAGGAGGCTGGCATTGAAGAGGTCGTATTCGACCGTGGTGGTAACAAGTACCACGGCCGGGTTGCGGCGGTAGCGGAAGGCGCCCGTGAGGGCGGCCTGAAGCTGTAGGCGCGAGATAAGGAAGAGAGAGTAACTGATGGCTGCACAGCAGCGAGGTAACAACGATCAGGACAGCTCCGCGCGCCAGAGCCGCGATGGAGCCGGTGCGGGTCAGGGCGGACGCGGGGGTCGCGGTGGCGATCGTCGTGACAACCGTCGCGACCAGGACCGTAACCAGTACCTGGAACGTGTCGTAACGATTAACCGTGTGTCCAAGGTTGTGAAGGGTGGACGTCGGTTCTCCTTCACTGCCCTCGTCGTTGTTGGCGACGGAGAAGGCATGGTTGGGGTTGGCTACGGTAAGGCTAAGGAAGTTCCCGCAGCCATTGCCAAGGGCGTTGAGGAAGCGAAGAAGAACTTCTTCCGTGTTCCGATGATTCGCCGCACCATTCCCCACAAGGTTCAGGGCGAGGACGCGGCGGGCATCGTCATGCTGCGCCCGGCTTCACCCGGTACCGGTGTAATCGCCGGTGGTCCGGTGCGTGCGGTGCTTGAATGCGCCGGCATCCACGATGTTCTGACGAAGTCTTTGGGTTCTTCAAACGCGATCAACATTGTTCACGCAACTGTTGCCGGTCTGAAGATGCTTGAGGATCCGGAGGCCGTGGCTGGTAGGCGTGGACTTCCCCTTGAGAGGGTGGCTCCTGCCTACATGCTGAAGGCACGTGCGGAAGGCGAAGCGGAGCGTAAGGCTGCCGCTGAAGAGGCCGAGGCACAGAAGGCTGCAGCGGGGGTGAGCAACTAATGGCAAAGTTGCAGGTCACGCTGAAGAAGTCCCTTGTTGGACAGAAGAAGAACATTCGGGAGACCGCTAAGACTCTGGGCCTGAAGAAGGTTGGTCAGACCAGCGTTCGTGAGGACACCCCGGTCGTTAAGGGCCAGTTGCGCATCGTGCGTCACCTGGTTGAAGTTGAGGAGGCGAACTAAGCATGGCGAAGAACAATCTTCCCGCTGAAGGCGAAGTTCTGAAGCTTCACCACCTTGCACCCGCACCGGGAGCTAAGAAGGACCGCACCCGCGTTGGTCGTGGTGAGGGTTCAAAGGGTAAGACCGCAGGGCGCGGCACGAAGGGCACCAAGGCCCGGTACCAGGTTCCCCTCGGATTCGAGGGCGGCCAGATGCCGATCCACATGCGCCTTCCGAAGCTGCGTGGGTTCAAGAACCCGTTCCGTGTGGAATACCAGGTGGTGAACCTAGACGCACTGGCAGAGGCATACCCGAAGGGTGGCGACGTAACTGTTGCCGACCTGGTAGCGAAGAACCTTGTGCGTAAGGGAGAGCCTGTGAAGGTTCTTGGTGGCGGAGAGATTTCCGTCCCACTAAACGTGGAAGTCGACAAGTGGTCGGCCTCCGCGGAAGCGAAAATCATAGCGGCAGGCGGCACTGTTACCGCCCGCTAGGACGGTGGAGGGCGCCGGTTTGGTGCCCTCCATCTTTTTTCTTTAACTTGTACCCAACGAACTGAACCGGGTACCGTAAAACGACTTTGCGGTTACTCTGATGAACATCAGGGCAGCTGATGTTCAAGAATATCGCCCTCTGGGCTTGGAGGAAGTGTGCTACAGGCTTTCGTACAGGCGTTCCGCACCCCTGACCTGCGACGAAAAATCCTATTTTCGTTGATGATCATGGCGCTATACCGCCTAGGAACGTTCATTCCCACTCCGGGAGTGTCCGCACAGAACGTGAACGCTTGTCTGGCTCAGCAGGAGCAGACCTCCTTGCTTGACATGTTCAACCTGTTCTCAGGTGGAGCGTTGATGCAGTTGTCGATCTTCGCGTTGGGAATCATGCCGTACATTACGGCGTCAATCATCATCCAGGTGCTGCGGGTAGCAGTGCCACGACTTCAAGACCTTCACTTAGAGGGGCAATCAGGTCAGTCAACGCTGACGCAGTACACGCGTTACTTGACGATCTTCCTAGCGGTCTTGCAGTCAACAACGATGATCACAATGGCTGCTTCCGGACAGATGTTCCCGAACTGCACCGCCGCCGTGATCCCGAACGCGTCGTTCGCTACGTACCTGTTCATGGTTGTGGTTATGACCGCGGGCACGTCAGTCATCATGTGGTTCGGTGAGCTAATCACGGAACGCGGCGTTGGCAACGGTATGTCACTGCTGATCTTCACCTCCATCGTTGCGACCATGCCGACCCAGCTATTCGACATCGGGATGACACGCGGTTGGATGACGGTCTTCATCATTGTCTTGATCATCTTGGCAGTGACATTGGCAGTGGTCTTCGTGGAGCAGGCGCAGCGTAGGATCCCGGTGCAGTACGCCAAGCGCATGGTTGGCCGACGCACATACGGCGGAACCACTACCTACATCCCGTTGAAGATCAACATGGCGGGCGTTATCCCGGTTATCTTCTCAACCTCCATCTTGGGTTTGCCTCCGCTGATAGCTCAGTTTGGTGATCCCGCGTCGGAATGGGTCCAGTGGATATCGCGGAACTTCTCTCACCAAAGTGGCTGGTACATGTTTGTGAACGGCCTACTGATCCTGGCCTTTGCGTTCTTCTACACGTCCATAACCTTCGACCCCGATGAGGTTGCGGACAACATGAAACGTTACGGCGGATTCATTCCGGGCTACCGCGCTGGAAAGCCAACCGCGGATTACCTGCGGTACATCATCAACCGAATTACGACTGTTGGTGCAATCTACTTGGTCATCATCGCGATCCTGCCTTCTATCGTCATGATCCCGTTGCACCTAGGACCTAACCAAATGCCGTTCGGTGGAACTACACTGCTTATCATGGTCGGTGTCGGCCTACAGACTGTCAAAGAAATCAATTCGCAGCTGCAACAACACCACTATGAGGGATTCTTGAAATGATAGGCATGATTCTCCTTGGCCCACCCGCCGTTGGTAAAGGTACCCAGGCGGTGTGGTTGTCCGAGTGTTTGGGTGTTCCCTCGATATCTACGGGACAGATCTTCCGTGCAAATATTGATGAGAAAACGGAACTGGGCACTCTGGCTGAGGAGTACATGGCTAAGGGGAAGTTCGTGCCGGACTCTGTCACGGTTCCCATGGTTGATGCACGACTGTCTGCACCCGACGTCCAGGATGGGTTCATCCTGGACGGGTTCCCCCGCAATATCGACCAGGCGCACGCGCTGCGTGATTTGCTGGCGAAGCGCGGAGTCGCCCTCGACATCGTGATTGAGCTGGAGGCCCCAGATGAGGTCGTGATTCAGCGACTACTCAATAGGGCCGGCGAAGAGCAGCGTAGTGACGACCGCGTTGAGGTGTTCCAGCAGAGGCTGATTGACTACCACGAACTCACCGAACCGATTGCTACCTACTACGCGGACCAGGACCTCCTGGAGGTCGTGGATGCGTCTCAGGGTAAGGAAGAGGTGCGTAGCGCAATCATGGAGGTCCTGCGCTCCCGGAAGGTCTGCAAGTAAGCGTGGAACGACCCACACTGAAGTCGGATCGCGACCTTGAGCGGATGCGTGAAGCCGGAGCAGTCGTAGCCGCCATTCATTCCGCTCTGATAGAGGCAACTGCGCCAGGCGTGACGACCGCGCAACTGGATCATGTGGTTGCAAAAGTAATCGCTGACGCCGGCGCCAAAGCAAACTTCCTGAACTACCACGGCTTCCCCGCAAACGTGTGCATCTCCGTGAATGAGGAAGTGGTTCACGGAATCCCGGGCTCCCGGACACTGAAGGCGGGGGACATTGTCTCCTATGACTGCGGTGCTTACGTGGTGCGGGACGGGAAGAAGTGGCATGCCGATGCCGCAGTCACCGTTGTTGTGGGCCAGCCGCATGTGTCCGACAAAGCGTTCGCGGATGTTGTGGCGACCGACATTGGTGACGACGTGGATCCCCAGGTGCGCAGGCGCCTGATTCTTTCCTACATAACGCGAAAGGCGATGTGGGCTGGGCTTGCGCGCGTGGCAAGTGCGCGGCGTATAAACGACATAGGCGCGGCGGTGGAGGACGCGGTTGACGAACTGGGCCGCTCACTCTCCGGTTCCCTGGGGTGGACCCCGGAGATCATTGAGGGCTACACGGGACACGGAATCGGGAACCACCTGCATGAGGATCCGTCGGTTTACAACTATCGGACACGAGGGCGTAGCCCCAGGGTCGTTCCTGGGATGGCGCTGTGCGTGGAGCCTATGGTGATCGCGGGGGACTCTACTTCGACCGTCCTCGACGATGACTGGACCGTGGTAACACTAAGCGGTGATGACTCAGCACACTGGGAACACACGGTTGCCATTAGTCGCAAAGGAATCAGTGTCCTAACAGCTCCCGACGCTGGTGCCGCCGGCTTGGCGCCATTTGGGATTGTCCCGGTCAAGGATTTTACGGCCTGACACGCATCCGATAGCACGAAGACGTCCCGGAAGGGTACGACTCACCCTGTGGGGTGCATTAGTTTCGTGAGTTCGCTAACTTGCGGCCGTTCAGCCTACCGTAAGACATGGGGTCTGCACTAGGCTAAACAGTCGGGCATACTCATTTTGACGCCCACCGGCTAAGGGTAAGGACCGCTAGGTTTATGGCAAAAAAGGACGGCGTAATCGAAGTCGAAGGAAATGTCGTAGAGGCGCTTCCAAACGCGATGTTTCGGGTCGAACTTGAGAACGGACACCTGGTTTTGGCGCACATCTCTGGGAAGATGCGTCAGCACTACATCCGTATCTTGCCTGATGATCGCGTGGTCGTTGAACTGAGCCCCTACGACTTGTCGCGCGGACGGATCGTCTACCGCTACAAGTAAGAATCGGTTGGTTGACCTCGTCCAAGACGAAGTGTCTTGGACGAACAGGCCTCAATAAGTCGCCCTCGGCGGCGAAGGAATAGCAATGAAAGTTAAACCAAGCGTCAAGAAGATCTGTGACAAGTGCAAGGTGATCCGTCGCCACGGCAACGTCATGGTGATTTGTGAGAACCCGCGCCACAAGCAGCGCCAGGGTTAATCGCAAAAACCTGCGCTGACCCGGCGGGTCGGCACTGTAAGAGTTTCCCCAAGCAGAATCTGATCAGGTTCTGGGACCCTCGGTTCGAAGGCCGAGGCCGGCGCGTATAGCACCGGAGGGGAGGCCACACCTTCGAAAATATGGAGCAAAAGGAATATGGCACGTATAGCCGGCGTTGACCTCCCCCGCGATAAGCGGCTTGAGGTTGCGCTCACCTACATCTATGGAATTGGGCGCACGCGCTCACTGGAGACGCTAGCGGCAACGGGGATCAGCCCTGATCTGCGCGTCAAGGATGCGACCGAAGAAGACATGGTTGCGCTACGTCAGTACATCGACACTCATTTTGAGGTCGAGGGCGACTTGCGCCGTGAGGTCCAGGCAGACATCCGCCGCAAGATTGAGATTGGCAGCTACCAGGGCATGCGCCACCGTCGTGGCCTCCCGGTCCGTGGCCAGCGCACCAAGACGAACGCTCGCACCCGTAAGGGACCGAAGCGCACAGTCGCAGGCAAGAAGAAGTAGACGAGGTAGGTAAAGAATATGGCACAGAAGACTCGCGCCACATCCTCGCGTAAGCCGCGACGGAAAGAGCGCCGGAACGTAACAAACGGCCAGGCACACATCCGGTCAACGTTCAATAACACCATCATCTCCATCACGGACACCACGGGTGCTGTGATCGCTTCGTCCTCGTCGGGACAGGTCGGCTTCAAGGGCTCACGTAAGTCCACGCCGTTCGCAGCGCAGATGGCAGCAGAGGCTGCTGCACGTCGCGCACAGGAACAGGGTATGAAGAAGGTCGACGTGTTCGTCAAGGGCCCAGGCTCTGGACGTGAAACAGCCATTCGTTCCCTGCAGGCGGCTGGTCTTGAAGTTGGCACTATTCAGGACGTCACACCGCAGGCGTTCAACGGCTGCCGCCCACCGAAGCGTCGGCGCGGCTGATTGACTTCCGCGTTGGGTGCGGGGCTTCGCACCCCGCACCCGCGCATCACTCACAGGAATTTTCCCGCCCTTAGGGGCGGACCCGCCCTCGACGTCATATAGCGGGCGTTGAGAAGAAAGGAATCAACGTGCTCATCGCACAGCGACCAATCCTGACTGAAGAAGTCATTTCCGACAATCGTTCACGCTTTGTGCTGGAACCCCTTGAACCAGGTTTCGGTTACACACTAGGCAACTCACTACGACGTACGCTGCTGTCATCCATCCCGGGTGCAGCGGTCACGTCACTGCGCATTGACGGCGTCCCCCACGAATTCGAGACGATCGAGGGCGTGAAGGAAGACGTTGCAGAAATCATTCTGAACATCAAGCAGCTGGTTCTGTCTTCGGACAACGATGAGCCAGTGGTCATGTACCTTCGCAAGTCCGGCCCCGGTGTCGTCCTTGCTTCTGACATCACGCCACCTGCTGGCGTGGAGATCCACAACCCGGATCTTCTGATTGCCACGCTGAATGAGCATGGGAAGTTGGAAGCTGAGTTGACGGTGGAGCGTGGCCGTGGCTACGTGTCGGCTGCGCAGAACAAGCATTTCGATGCGGCTTACGATGAGATCCCTGTGGATTCCATCTACTCCCCAGTTCTGAAGGTCACGTACCGCGTGGAAGCGACCCGTGTTGAGCAGCGCACCGACTTTGACCGCTTGGTTCTTGATGTTGAGACCAAGTCGTCGATTGCGGCACGCGATGCAGTTGCCTCTGCTGGTAAGACTCTGGTTGAGCTGTTCGGTTTGGCCCGCGACTTGAACGTGGAAGCAGAAGGCATCGAAATCGGTGTCGTCGCCACGGACGAAACGCTGGCAGCTGATTTGGCTCTGCCCATCGAAAGCCTGAACCTACAGTCACGTTCATACAACGCCCTTCGCCGTCGTGGAATCCTGACGGTTGGGGAGCTGGTGGCACACAGTGAGGCCGACCTGCTGGATATCCGCAACTTCGGCACGAAGTCCATTGAGGAAATCAAGGAGGCCCTGGGTGGCCTTGGGATGGCCCTCAAGGACTCACAGATGCCGTCTGATGCGGCTTCCGATGGTGAGTCGATTTTCAGTAACGACTTGGGCCTCTAAGCCCGAACATTCTTTTTGATCCAATAGAGTTTATTCAGGAGCACCAATGCCCACTCCGAAGAAGGGCCCACGGCTAGGCGCCAGCGCCAACCACCAGCGCAAGATTCTTGCGAACCTGTCCCGCCAACTGATCGAATCTCGTGCGATCACCACGACCGAAGCGAAGGCGAAGACACTTCAGCCTTACTTTGAGAAGCTGGTGACGAAGGCGAAGAGCGGCACCATTCACGACCGTCGCATCGTCTCCAAGAAGATCATCGACAAGGACGCTGTCTACGAACTGTTCGACGTGATCGTCCCAGAGATGGATCCCGAACGGAACGGCGGCTACACCCGAATCACGCGTATCGGCAACCGCAAGGGCGATAACGCCCCCATGTGTGTTATCGAGATCGTGATGGAGCCTGTCGTCAAGAAGGTCACCGTCAAGACCGCGGAGAAGATCGCTGCTGCAGCGGTCGCCGAAGAGGTCGAAGAAGTGATCGAAGAAGCCGAAGAGCTTGTAGAAGAAGCTGAGGCTGAAGAGGACGCTAAGTAGTCCTCTACTAGGCAACAGAGCGGCGGATCCCATCGGGGTCCGCCGTTTTGGCATTGTTAACGTTGTGCGTGAAGCCGGCCCGTGCGCCCGACCTGGCTCTTAACAAGAGGATCCTCGCGTCCGGCTCCTCGCAACCAGCTTCCGGCAGTGGTGGGCCCGAAGTCCATGGCGCCTCCGAATACCCTAGAAGCATCCTGGGAGCGCTCTTATAGTCTGCCTAGTCTCCGGAGTTGCCTGCGGTGAGGCCTCAGACGTTAGATCGTCGTTATCGCTTAAGTCGCTCTTCTGTAAGAGAGGCTGTGGATGAAGCCAGTTGGTCCGTCGCTTGCTTAGTTGGTTGCGAAGTGTGCGTATCACGCAGCCTTCAGCACACGGTCAACGACAGAAGTAGTCAAGATGGCATGCGAACCTCCGAGATGGCTATGC
>CAZTTD010000024.1:0-1173 GCA_964616925.1 uncultured Actinomyces sp. | reverse complement strand
GAAGTAGTCAAGATGGCATGCGAACCTCCGAGATGGCTATGCAAACACATGTGATAGTCGGAAAAGGAGGGTTTGTCTTTTGTGCCGCACTGACTATCGACGGTTGTGGCTGATTATCGATGCTTGTGCCCGGGAACAAGGCTCGATAGTTAGCCACAACCTTCGATCAGAGCCCCGAGGGCCTGGGGCTCGGGGTACTAGGTGGTGCGGTGACACTAGGTGGGGCAGCGGGCGTGGGGTGAGCCGGGCGAACCGGATCCACCGGGCATGCCAGACAAACCAGAGCCCCTTGCGGGATAAGCCGAGACGGTAGATTTATGCCATGGTCACTTCCAAGCTTCTTACTCTTTGCATTGACTGCGGTGGAGGCGGAATCAAAGGCTCCGTTGTCGATGGCTTCGGCACTGTCGTTTCACCCCCGGTCCGCAAACGCGCGCCCTACCCGATGCCTCCCAGTGTTCTGCTGTCCACCATCGTGGATATCGCCAGCGAGCTACCGCCCGCCGCCCGCATAACTGTCGGCATGCCCGGCATGATCCGCCACGGCCGCGTCATCGAAACACCGCATTACGTCACCAAAGACGGCCCCCGCTCAAAGGTCCTCCCAGATCTAGTCGCAGCCTGGGCCAACTTCGACATGAAGGGCGCCGTGGAAGCCGAGTTCCGCCTACCCACCATCGTCCTGAACGACGCCGAGGTTGCGGGCGCGGGAGTCGTGACAGGCACCGGCCTCGAAATGATCATCACCCTTGGCACCGGACTTGGAAACGCCATCTTCGACAACGGCAGACTGGCGCCACACGCAGAACTCTCTCAGGGGCTGGTCCGATGGGGCATGTCGTATGACGACTACATCGGTGAGCATGAGCGGCTTCGACTTGGTGATGCCCACTGGTCACGCCGAGTACGCCGCGTCATCGACTCCCTCCGCCCCGTTTACGTCTGGGATCGGCTCTACCTAGGCGGCGGCAACGCCTCAAGAATCATCACGCCCGAACGCAACCCGCTGCCCCAAAACATCGTGTTCGTCCAGAACGAGGCCGGAATATTCGGCGGCGTCCGCGCCTGGGATCTGGTGGGTGCCCCTTGATAGGCCTAGGATCTGGTGGTCGCCGCGCGACAAAGGACCGTGACCGCCATAGGAACGAGGGCGGAGGAGGCGGGACAGACGGG
>CAZTTD010000023.1:14606-29230 GCA_964616925.1 uncultured Actinomyces sp. | reverse complement strand
ACCACCGTTCCGCGCGCGCTTCGGTTGTGCCCACTGTCGTTCCGCGCGCTTCGGTAAAGTTGGTCCGTGCCGCCGCGTTCTCCACTGCCCCAGATTGAAGGTCTGGATGCCGCGCGCCTAGTCACGCCGGCTGGGGTGCGCGGGGAGGATCCGCGCTGGGCGACCATGGCTGCGTGGCTTCGGGAGCGCCTTCCCAACTACGTCCCGGTTTCCTCGATGATTGCGCAAGGGAAGTTTGTGTACGAGGGCGGTGGACCGGTTCGCGCGGACGATCCATTCCGACGCGGCACCCACGTCTGGTTTCATAGGGAGGTCGCGCCTGAGGCGGATGTGCCCGGCCAGATCCACATCGTCTATCGCGACGCGCGAATCGTCGTGGTCGACAAGCCACCATTTCTGGCGACGATGCCGCGGGGAAGTCATGTGCGCCAGACCGCCCTCGTCCGACTTCGGCACGAACTGGATATGCCGGAGCTCTCCCCCATGCACCGGCTGGATCGGGTGACGTCAGGGTTGCTCGCGTTCACGACAGAGCGCCGTTGGCGCGGGCTCTACCAGCAGCTTTTTGACCGACGGGAGGTTGCGAGGACGTATTGGGCGCTGGCGCCACTCGCTCCCCAGCTCACTTTTCCGTTGACGGTTCGAAATCATTTGGAGAAGCGCGTTGGCTCACTCCAAACGCGCGTGGTGCCTGATGCTGTGCCGAACACGGAGACGTTTGTGGAGTTCGAGGGCGAGGTCAGTCAACTGGGCCTCTACCGGCTCACGCCGCGCACTGGGCGGACGCACCAGTTGCGGGCACACTTGAACGCCCTCGGAATCCCAATCGTGAACGACCCGCTGTACCCGGAAGTCTTGGATATTCGGGCGGACGATTTCTCCAGGCCGCTACAGCTTTTGGCTGGTCACATGTCATTTGTTGACCCGGTTGATGGGGAGAGGCGGACGTTTCGAAGCGTGCGGCGTCTTCCCTTTTGACCATTGCCAAACGGGCACGTGAGGTTGGAGAATTTCAAAGACGGAACTAAGCACTAGGAACCAAGCACTAGGAGGAGCGACTATGTCTACCAATCTGCAAGGCAGCGCGAAACCTCAGGGCTTGGCTCTGGCCGCAACGATCGTAGGATCCGTCGGGATAGTTGCACTTTTGGTGACCTGGTTGGTCAACGTTGAAATGATCGGCGCCATCATCGCGCTGGTCGCTGGCGTAATCGGGGTGGTTCTTGCGACCCGCGCCAAGAAGCAGGGTCAGAATCCATCCCTGACCAAGGCGGGCCTAGTCATCAGCATCATTAGCCTGGTCGTTGGGGGTCTCCTGTTCTTGTTCGTTGCTCTGGTCACGGTAGTTTTCCTGATCGGGTTCACGGCGGGCGGGTAAGGAGCACCCTGTCTGTCTCTGCTCGACTACGCTGGAATCTAGAAAACCCCATGCCAAAAGCGAAGGGGCTGCAATGGGTAACGCGAGGTTCCACGACCCGGCCGAGGGGCTGCAATGAGGTGACGCGAGGTTCCATGACCCAGCCAAGGGGCTGCAATGAGGTGACGCGAGGTTCCATGACCCAGCCAAGGGGCTGCAATGAGGTGACGCGAGGTTCCATGACCCGGCTCGTGGCGCGCCGATTGCGTGGACGGAAGACGATTTCCAGCTCTTCATGTCACTCCTTGATGAGGACAGGTTTGAGGGCAAAATATCGCCAAGATGGTGTGCGAAAGCCCGAGATGGCTGTGCCACCTCGACCTATCCGGAGCCAACTTGATACTTACCCTGCCATCTCGGCCCATCCAGAGCCAACTTGATACAGACATGGCCAACTTGGCTCCCACCGCCGGCTGTGGGCCCTTCGATAGTGGGGACCTGTGCTACATGATCGGTTGAGCACCCAGTTTTAGCGTTCAAAACCTGTTGACCAGCGGTTACTGAGCCTGTTGCAGAATGGTGTTGGGGTGGCCTCAAACGCGAACACATCAAGCGCGTTGACAATATCAAGGACAAACCCCACCTAAAAATGATCCTCCGGCAACCAATCCCGCATATCCGGTGGAAGAAGAAACGCCCGATCACGCAAAGCGGGACGATAGTCGCGAGCCATACCCAAATTCTCCCAGAACCACCCCCAAAAACAGGCTCTTCTGTAAGAGGCTGTAGAAGGGTCAGTTGGTCCCTCTTGGGCCTGGTTGGTTGGTTCGTGACACAACGTTCGACGGCGGACACATCGCTGCATTTTGGGCACAAGGTTAGCTAAACGGCCTGTTTTCGGGCACAACGATTAGCTGAACGGCCCAGTTTTGGGCACATCGTTGCAAAACGGGCACAACGTTAGCTAAACGGCCTGTTTTCGGGCACAACGTTCGCAAATCGCCAGCGAGCGGCGTCCAGCTAATCGTTGTGTCACGTATCGAACGATGTTCCCGGGCACAACGTTCGACGGCGGGCACATCGTTGCAAAATGGGCACAACGTTCGACGACGGGCACAACGTTGCATTTTGGGCACATCGATTAGCCGAACGGCCGAACTATGTCTTGGGAGACGCTTCGGGTCAACTGAACACAGCTTGGATCGATCGGACACACTGTGGGTGTGGTGTACGCAAGACGCGTGTTGAACCAACCCAACTTGGGTCCAACCAACACAACGCACACTGGACCCACCCCAACGCGCAACCAAAAGGGCACGAACCAAAGGAGAAAGCGGAACCACCCCGACCGCCGTCCAGACGAGTCGCGACCCTAACAACACCGACGATCCACAACCCACTTGGTGAAGCACCCCAAAAACACACCATTCTGCAACAGGCTCAACTGGCGCAAGAACGCACAAGAAAGGTCCAGTAGGTGTCTACTGAGCACCTCTATGGTGGGATTTCAAGTCTTAGATCGCCGTTGTTGCACAGCTATAGCGCCGATCAAAAACGATAACGGTGATCTAGGGAACGCACAGGGCAGGTCCAAGCTTTCGCAGTCTAAATCCGAAGGCAGGTCCAAACTTTCACAGCCGGAATCCGAGGGCAGGCCCAAGCGAGCGGCAATGCCGTGGCCGCGGCCCGCATCGCACCACAACGGTGTTAGCGTCACTTCAGGCACATCCGTCCCATACACTTTGAGGTGCTGTGTGTTTATCCCTTCTCCCGGCGAAGGTCAGAGACAGCCTGACTCCGTTCATCTTTCGAAAGGACTTGTGATCACCGCATGTGCACAGTAGTCGTATGGGCCGACAACGGCCAAGCTGTATTGTCGTCGCGAAACATGGACTGGTTCGGGTCAATGGCCTCCAAGCTCTGGGTCGTCCCCGCCGGTCGCAAGGTCGTTGGCGCTGGCACTGGCGACCCGAACCCATTGAAATGGACATCGAAATATGGCAGTGTCGTCACGTCCGTGTTTGACATTGGCACGGCCGATGGACTGAACGAAAAAGGCCTATCCGCGCACATGCTCTGGTTGACGCCCAGTGACTATGGGGACCGCGACGCAACGCGGCCCGGTCTGGCACTGAGCCTCTGGGGGCAATACTATTTGGACAACTTTGCCACGGTCGCGGAGGCTGTCGCTGCATACGAAGCTGATCCATACCAGGTCATTGCCGTTGAGGTCGAGGGCGGGGAGGCCGTCGTTCACCTCCAAATTTCCGACGCCAGCGGAGACGTGGCGGTCATCGAATCTGTGGATGGGAAAATCGTAATCACCCACGGCAAGCAATACACAACGCTGACTAACAAGCCGGTGTTTGCGCAACAGTTGGCGAACCTTGCGAACTACCAAGGATTCGGCGGGACCAAGAAATTGCCGGGCACGACCTCCTCAGAAGACCGATTTGTGCGGGCCAGCCTTTATCGGAGCCAGCTCCCCAAACCGGACTCCACGAAGATGGCGATCGCGGAGCTGCTCTCGGTGCTTCGTGACGCCGCCCAACCCTTCGGTGCTGCGTCACGGAGCCAGCCGAACTTATCGTCGACGATCTGGCGTACGACTTCTGATCACACAAATCTGCGTTACATCTTTGAGTCCATGTACACCCCGGAGATGGTTTGGTTGGACTTGGGCAACTTGGACTTCTCGGAGGGTGCGCCTGTGAAAGTCTTGGATATGACGGATATGGCGGACCGTATCGGTGAGCAGTCCCAGCTCCTCACCGATACGCAGTTGTTCACGTTCTCGGAGCCCGCAGAGGCACAGTAGCGACGCTGATCAGCCAAACACCGCCTTTGCGACACCACCGCCGATTGCAGTCACGACAAGCTCCAACGTGCCGTCTACAAGGGAACCGCGCAACGCCAAACCCGCGGCGGGCGTACCCGGCGCCGCATCCCAAAGCGTCGTCCCATCGCGCCCCAAGAACCTAACGGAGCCACCGTCAGCGACTAGGTTCCCTGGCAGATTACCCGATGCCTCGGTCCGCGCCTCCCACAGGACCTTTCCGCCCTCGCCATAAAGAACTGGACCGCGCTTGGGGTGGTTCTTGAGCGTCGCTGAGCCATCCAGCGCGACCAGAGACTCACCGGGTAGCAAACGGTTCCGCCCTAGTACGCCAATCCTGTCCGTCACTGCGCACTCGCCAGCAAGGCTCTGCCCAATGAGGTTCCGTACGGTGCCTGCCTCCCAATCGCTGCCGTCCCACCCTTGCTCTGCCAGCAGAACCATGGTCTTTGCGAAGGCCGCGATCGAGGTCATGTCACCGATACCAATCGCGCCCGCCCACGGCAGCCACGCGCCGGAGGCATACGCCGTCGCGTTCACCGTCCCAGCCTGAACTTGGGTGGCGTCAACAACCGTGACCCCGGACTGCGTTGCGGCTTTGAGCGCGCGGGCAACCGCACCGTCCTCGGGACGATCTGGGTTACCCGAGGGATAGTTGCCCTCTCCGTATGACTCCAAAACAATGCCCTTCGCGCCCGCCGACACCACTGCGTCGATCAGCTTGGCAAGGAACGCAGTGGCCCCATCAGACGCGAATGCTGCGGGGAACGCGGGTAGGAGCACAACAGGGTTGGCATCGATGTGTCCCGCAATGAAGGAAAGCCGCTGTTGGGCGCGTTTCCGCACCTCGGGATTACTCAGCGCCACACCACTGCTCACAGGGCCGGGCAGCACCACCGGTGTGTTGAGTTCAAAGTTGATTCCGACCTGCGCCAACTCCGGGAAATTCGGCGAGGAGAACGCGTGATCCTCACTAGCATTGGACTTCACGACGCGCGGTCCGCGGAAAATGTGGCCCCTGAACGCGACACCGACCTCCGGGGTTCCGGTGCGCGCGGCAGCAACCGCGGCGCAGACATTCTGGAAAGCGTCAGTGTTGTAGCGAAGTGTCAGCGGGTCGTCTGGTGTGTCCTGCTGGAAAAGTGGGACCTGCGAACCCGTGATTATGACGGGTTTGTCGAGGGCGATGGTCGCGTTTCCGTATCTATCGAACGCGGATAGCAGGAACGGAAGAGCACTCCCCGTATACGCCATGCTGTCCGTCCCATGCAGAATCACCCAGCCGTCGTAAAGGTCGTAATCCTCAAGGATGCGTTGAGCCAGAAGGCACCAGTCCGTGGGCTGCAGGTTGGTGGAGTCCAGCGTTCCTGAAGCCGACTCTGGAAACCGCAGATCAGTCACGTAGTCGATCTCAAGGTCCGGGAATTCTTGGGCGAGGGCGGGCTGCACAATCTCCTGGCAGGCCTGCGCGAAAGGCTCGGCCGCCATGGGAGAAAGCGGGTTCCCCGTGCAGGTTATGGTCCCGCCGGTATTGATGACTGCAAGTTTCATGGGACCAATTTTACGGGCCAACGCTATGCATGGCATTTGGAAGCCCCTGTCTCAGCCCCCAACCGCCAAAATCCCGTCCCAACGGGCGAAACCGCCTCCCCATCCGTCCTCGATAGGAAGATCAGTGGGCGGGGTTGGTCGCACCCAGCCGGGCTAGTCCTTCAGGACGTAGCGCAGGGTTTCCACCACCTGCCCCGTGGTCGTGCACCACGCCAGCGCCTGCGCATCGACTTCCTTGAGGGGATGGACGATGTCCTCCGCATGCAGGGTTATGTAGGGCTTACCCAAGCCTGCGCAGTACCCTGCGTCGAAGGCTGCGTTCCACTGCTTGTATTTATCACCGAAGCGCACCACAACCAGGTCGCTTTCCTCGATGAGAGTGCGGGTCCGGATCGCATTGACCTTGGCCGACTGGTGATCCCGCCAAAACTGGTTTGAGGTCTCACCCAAGTGGTCTCCGGCGGCGTCACTTGCATCATGGTCAGTAACCGGCGCCGTGAAAACCACGTCCAGGCCTGCTGCCTCAGTGCCGCGTTCAATCTCTTCACGCCAGTCACTGTGGATCTCACCTGCAAGATAGACCGTAAAAGTCACGTTTTACTCCTTAAAACTAAAGGCGGAAACGGCCCGCCTTTGCTTCCACCATACTCAATGGGGAAAAACGACTCGGAGGGCCTTCATCCGGAGTGCGCTCGAAGCCACACACCCACTGACCGGCGCGTGCCCGCTGTCTCTGCCCTCGCACCCGCCGTCGCCCTCGCCCCAATCTTCAGCGCGACTACAGAAGGTGTTTGCGCTGCATATGCACGAAGGCCACAGCACCAATCGGGACCTGCAGGTAGAACGTCACCAAGCGGAATAGAAGCGTGCCGGTCGCGGCAAGCGCCGTCGGAGCTCCCGCCAAGGTCAGCGCGCCGACGGTGGCCGCAAGCGTCGTCCCGATTCCACCGGGAACGGGAACCGCGCTGCCAAGAGTGTTGCCAACCAGGTAGATCGTGATTCCCATCGCCAGAGAGATCGGTGAGCCAACCGCCTCCATACAAAGCACCAGTGCGAGGGCGGTGGCCCCCGTTTGCAACACCACGCCCAAGAACGACCAGAGCATCGTAATGGGGCGCTCTTTTACGAACCCGATCTGGGGTTGGACTTGCCCCCAATATTCCTTGAGTTTTCCCAGCAGGAACTCCCGAACCCTCCGAACCACCAGGAGCACAGACAGCACCGCCAACACGGCCACGGTGATAATCAGGATCTTCCGCATGGGAAGGTCCATCTTGGGGAAGTCATTGTCGAAGGGCAAAGCCACCGCCAGCATCGTCACGGAGGTGACCACCTGCGCAATCTGAATGAGCGCGACGACGGCGACCGCCGGTGCAGTCTCAGCCCCGCGACGTTTCAAATAGTCAAGGTGAAGTGCAACCGGCCCCAGACCAGCGGGGGCTGCGACCCCAACGAAGGAAGAGGCCATCTGGACCTCTATGGCATCCGCCCACGGGATACGCACGCTCGATAGCGCCCGGAACGGCGTTGCCGCACCAACCCAGGACAGCGCCCCAACAAGGAAGGCCACAAGCACCCACCACAGGTTCGCCTCACTCAACGCCTTCTTCACCTGATCCGGGTGAATCTCTTTCGCAAGGAGCCAGATGACCAGCGCCAGGATCACCGCCGCCAGCGAGAATTGGAAAGCGCGCGACGTCAGAACCTTGCGGACCTTCCCCTTCGTTGCGGGAGTTTCCTCTTCCGTCAGGGCGAGGGCGTCCTGGAATTCGCGTTCGGGTTCCAGAAGGTCCGGTTGATCCGGAGAGTCCGGTTGGTCCGGGAAGTCGGCTTTGTCCCGGAAGTCGGGTTTGTCCCGGAGGTCCAGTCGGTCAGCGCGGGCAGCGGCCGTCGGATCAGACGTAGAGTCCGTCGTGGCAGGAACCTGGTCGGCCGGTGACCCTGGCTGGTCGGTCATTAGGAACCCCGTCTGTGGGTGAAATACTTCTGTAATCCTAGCTGCCAGGTCACCGCGGCGCGTGGCGGGTAGCGGTCGACGTACAAGACGCAGGTACGAGGACGCGGCTTTAACTGGCGCTCACAAAAGGGCCTGTGGGTGCCGCTCAGTTCGCGGCTGGTCCTGGCACATCGCCGACGATGCGTGACTAACTGGTGGAATGGCCGGCCCGAGAAGTCTTCTTGAGGTGCATATTTGAGCGCCGAGTTGGCACTCGTTGTGTCAAGTTGGTTCTGGATGTGTCGAGTTGGTACTCCTTGCATCAAGTTGGCTCCGGATGGGCCGAGATGGCATAGCCATCTTGGGGGTTCGCATGCCATCTTGGTGATTTGTGTGGTTGGCCGCGTGCGTCGGGCGCGTGGATCGCGTAGCGCGAGTGGGTGGATCGGGTGTCTGTTGCACAGTTTGAATGATGCCCCCCTTTTCGTGGTGGAGGCTGGCACAGATACGAAAACCCTCTCAAAACTACATAGCGGGGCCGAAACTACATCGCGGGGAAAGATTACAGCGTTTTTATAGCACAGCGTTTTTATTGCTGTTTTGCGTCCCCGTATGTAGTTTTGGCCCCCGCATGTAGTTTCCAGACAGCTTTAACTGAGGCTCACCCCTTGAGGGTCGGGTTAGATTAGTGCCATGAGCTCACGTATCACAACCTGCCCCAACTGCAACGCCAAAAACCGCGTCCCCGTCTCCGCTAAAGGTCGCCCGCAGTGCGCCGCCTGCCACGAAGCATTGCCATGGCTGGTGGACGCGACAGATTCCGACCTGGACAAAGCACTCGACACCAGCCTGTTAGTGCTGGTGGACCTGTGGGCGCCCTGGTGTCATCCCTGCCGGATGGTGGCACCAATCCTAGAGAGGTTAGCCGTCAAGTACGCCGGGAAGATCAAGATCGTCAAGGTGAACGTCGACAACAACCCTAGGGCTGCGTCCAGGTTCGATGCCCAGAGCATCCCGACGCTGGCCTTTGTCCAGAACGGTGCCACGGTGGACCGGGTGATCGGCGCCCAACCCGAGCGCGTCCTCGTTCAACACATCAATACGCTGCTAGGCGGTCACTCCTGACCGGCAGACATCTGGGCCAGGACCTTCATCATTTCGTAGACCTGGGGCGTATCACCCAGGGTGAGGCCACCGTCGACAATCATCTCTGAGCCTGTCACATAGGAGGCGGCGTCGGAGGCTGCGAAAGCAACGACCTCGGCCACCTCTTCCGGACCACCACTGCGACCCAGCGGCGCCAGCGGCAGCGGCGAGCCAGTCTGGACACCCGACTGCGCAGTCATCGGTGTGGCGATCGAACCGGGGTGGATTGAGACAACGCGGATTCCGTAGGGGCCCATGTCCATAGCGGCAGCCTTAGTCATACCGCGCACCGCAAACTTGGAGGCGGAGTAGGCGACAGTCTGAACCTGGCCAACCATGCCGGCGGCTGACGACATGTTGATGATCACGCCGCCACCCTGGTTACGCATGATTTCCGACACCGCCCTCATACCCAGGAAAACGCCCGTCACGTTGACGGCCATAATCCGGTTGAATTCTTCGACGGTCGTGTCGCGCATGCACTTCATCAGCAGGATTCCCGCATTGTTGACGAGGACGTCGATGCGGCCCCACTTGTCCATCGTCTCCTTTACGACGTGATTCCAGCTCTCTTCTTCGGCAACGTTCTGCCGAATGAACAGGGCGTCCTCACCCAACTCTGCTGCCAGCGCCTCACCCGCCTCTACGTTGAGGTCTGTGATGACGACTTTTGCGCCCTCTCTAATGAAAATCCGAGCGTCCGCGGCACCCATACCTGAAGCTGCGCCCGTGATGATTGCTACTTTGTCTTGTAGACGTCCCATTACCAACTCCTTCGTTGTGTTCCCCCATCGTAGCCTCGGAGGACAGAACAGACTCTTTGTCGAGGGCGCCATGCACCATCAAACTGCCGTTTACGCCCGTGGGTCCGGGAACTGCTTCGCGACTAACGACACCTAGGTCGCAAAATGAACGCCATCTTTGAGCCACGAGGGCCTCCCTGAGCCCCTGAATTCAGGAGAGACTGATGAGTGCTACGAGCTATCCTTGGCTGCATCCGCCCAGGAAGCGACGGATGTGAAGAATCTACGTGGGATCCAACAGGACCCTTGCCGTGGAGTCCAGCAAAGATGCTGGACTCATTCAAAGGAGATGATCACGGTGAAGCAGCTCTTTGTGGCTGTTCCTTTGTTGCTCGCTACTGGGCTCGTGCTGACAGCCTGCGACTCAGGATCTAACCCTGCATCAGAGCCTGGCGCTGGACCACAATCCAGAGCTACCGTCGCCACGGACGCAGAACGTGAAGCGCACCTAGAGAAGCTCCTAGTCGAGACGTACGGGGAATCCCAAGGGAGCTACGCCGATATGTTCCTCGGTGATTACAACGTGACAGCGGAGATAGATGGGGAGGACACCACTCCCGGAATATTCACGTTTTCGTATGACGAGGAGAACGATCGGGTGGTTATGACCACAGTCAGCGAGGATGGGGTCAAGAAGAGCATGGAGTGCACGTACGATCTCAGTTCCCTCGGCAAGGACACGTTCATGCAACTGTTGTTGTGTACCCCGCAGGACGCCGACCAGAACTCCAACGGGGTTACAGCATTCGTTGAATTGAGCTTCGTGGCTGAACGCGGCCAGACCACCTTGGAAGGCGAAGGCTACTTGGCCAACGACTCAGAGCGGGTCGTGCTCGCTACCTACAGCGGGATGAAGGCAGCCGACCGCGGTGTCACTTGAGCAAGGACTGCAATGGAATGGCGCTTTACGAGTCCACTTTCCACGGATCAACCAGCTGAACACCGGTGTGCGCAAAGTCTTTCACATTGCGCGTGGCGCAAATCGCCCCACGTGCCAAGCAGATCGCTGCAATCTGTGCGTCGGCGGTGCTGATCGGCGCTCCCACGCGCTCTCGAAGCACGAGTACCTCCGCGTAGCGGACGGCCGCCATGTCATCAAATGGCAAGAGCGCCTGACTGCCCCAGTAGGGCTCAAGAGCTACATCTATACGCCTAGACAGTTCGACCTTGCGCCGACCGTCGGGCAACCGCCGCACACCCGCCAACAGCTCCGCAAGCGTGATGGACGTTATCGCAACGTCACCGGCCTGCGACGAAAGCCAGTCGACCACGCGCGGTTCCGGCGCATGTCGGAAGATCTCCGAGATAACGTTCGTGTCGAGAATGATCACTCAAAGCTCACTGCCCGCGCAACATCGTCGCGCGCCGGAATCGGGAGGTCTTCTATGCCTCCAACATCCTGCGCTGCGGCCAGCAACGCTAGTCCGATGTGCGGCTTTCTTGCAGCGTTTGTGAGTATCAGACGAACCTCGGCTTCCATGGACCTTCCGTGCCCCTTCGCCTGCGCAGCGAGTTGTTGTTTCACACCATCATCGAGACCGCGAACAATGATGGATGCCATCAACGACCACCTCCTTTGCTATCAACAATGATAACAATACTCCAGACTATTGCCGGGACTGCCGCCAACGTGCTACGTCCGTACCGCTGCTAGGCTCAAGCACGTGGTTAGACCAGTTGGAACCTCGCTGCGAGTCGCCCTTTTTTCTGCGGGCCTTCCTGTGTTACTGACCATTGCTTGGGGGCTCTCGCAGAGCCCAACACTGGATGAGCCGTGCAACTTGCAGAACTGGGGATGCTCTACCGGAGCATCGCTCATCGGGACACTGCTTCTGTTCGGGATTCCCGTGGTTTTCCCACTACTCGCCGTGTACGTGCAGTATCGCTTGATCTGGCGGAGTCGGACAGTCCTGACGGTCCCCCAAATGGTCGTGTCGCTGGCCCCGGCACCGCTCATTTTTGGTCTTGCTGCGGTTATTCTGGGAGCGCGGGGCGATGGCGAGCTGGCCGTTCTGGCCTTACTCGCCTACATACCCACCACAATCGTCGCTACTCTTCAGCAGGTCTTCATTCGGAGCCGGCTCCAGCGGCAAGGAATGCTGAAGCCCTCTTCAAGCCGAGCCGCGACAGCCTCAGTTCATCTGTTCCTCAGCTGCTACGCGCTCCTTCTGCTCATTGGCGCGATCCTCACATGGGGTCCCGCCGGAAAGAGTTGGCAACAATTTGTTCCAAGCATGGCTCTGCTTCTGCTTTTCTTGACTCTTTGCGCCGGGATCTACGCTGCCTTTGCTCTTTACTTCGTCGTCCGTTCGCTCACCCAACCCACTCCTCTGGGGAAGATGTTCCGGGCATTGAGTGTGCTCCTCGGCGCTATTGGCGTTGCCGTCATGGGCTCTTGGGGGCTTCTGATGGTGCTGTTCCAGGATGAGGTTGTGGAGACAGTTACCGTGGGCACCTCCACCTATCTGGGCACAAAGGGCGGCTACCCACCCGCCTGCTACCACTCCTACGACGGTGGCCCACTAATGGAAAGGGATTGCGCCCTCGCCGAAGAACTGGGGCTCAGCAGACCTGATGTCCAGCCGGGGACCGACCCCACAGACGCTCCGTCAGAGGGATCGCAGTCATCGCAGTTCCCCCCGCAGTCCACTGAAGCCCCAGCCGCACCCGACACCAACCCGTACGAGGCAGTTGTTGGCTCACGCGGGAACCTCGGGGTCATCCAAACCGACGCATCGCTCGGGCAAAAAGGAACCTACGTCTTTGCCCACCTTTTGGATGGTTCGTGGGTTCCTGGCACAACGATCATCGAGGACGCAACTTTCACCGATTTCGTGAGGGTGCACGGCATTCTCCTAGCCGCGTTCGCGCCAAATCCGGACTTTTCGCTCATGATTAGCAACGATGGTGGTGCCACCTGGCAACCCGCAGACCTGCCGTCCGCCGCTATTCCCGAAGACAAGCGCTATTTCCAAGACCTCACCTACTCTGGTGGCATCTTCACGCTCACTACCGGCTATCCCAGTTGGGTCGACTCCGACCAAACAAACCAATGGCAGAGCAGTAATGGCCTCAAGTGGGAGCCGCTGAACCCGTAAACCGGCTACTGTGCTGCGGGACCTAAACGAAAGCGGCCTCTACACGTTGACGCGGAACTCCACCGGGTTGCGGCCCGGAGAACTATCGGCGTCAGCGTTTGTAGACGTCGCGCCTGTTTCCTGGCGCGACAACCATGACGAGGAGTTCGTCATCATGGATCTCGTAGATGACTCGCCAGTTTCCCGTGCGAACTCGCCAAGCATCACGGCCGGTGAGCTTCTTCGCCGCCGGCGGCCTAGGCTCCTCAGCCAACAGGACGAGCACGGCAGCGACTCGCTCCTGGCCGGCACGCGGGAGTTTACGGATCTGACGATGCGCAGCAGACGCGATTCGACCCGTATAGCTCACAGACCGAGCTCACGACGGAGCTCATCAAGCGAAACGCTCTCTCCGCTTTCGGCCTTCGCCGCGTCGTATGCCGCGATATCCTCTAGCTCCTCAGCCGCTTCCATCAGCCGATCGAGGGTGTCGGCACCCACGATCGCACCGACCCACCGACCGTGGCGCGTGAGGTAAACAGGCTCCGTATGCGCCCGGTCGATGAGGCGACCGAGTTGGTCGCGCGCCTTCGTTGCGGTGATCTCCACAACTCAAGAATACCCCAAAATGTACATTCTCGGGCATTACATAACGTTAGACGTTAAACCGGAACTCCACCACGTCGCCGTCAGCCATCACGTAGTCCTTGCCCTCCATGCGCACCCTCCCCTTCGCGCGCGCCTCAGCCATGGACCCGAATTCCATTAGTTCGTCAAAGCTAACTACCTCA
The DNA here is from genome assembly GCA_964616925.1 of uncultured Actinomyces sp. Taxonomy (GTDB): domain Bacteria; phylum Actinomycetota; class Actinomycetes; order Actinomycetales; family Actinomycetaceae; genus Scrofimicrobium. The sequence goes on along the minus strand of CAZTTD010000023.1, from coordinate 15,733 downwards.
GCCTTGATGAACCCCTTCTGGAAGTCGGTGTGGATAACCCCGGCAGCCTCCGGCGCCAGCGCGCCCTTCTTGATGGTCCACGCGCGTGCCTCCTTGGGCCCCGCGGTCAGGTACGTCTGCAAACCGAGGGTGTCAAAACCAACGCGAGCCAACTGGTCCAACCCGGACTCTTCCTGCCCGGTTTCGGCAAGCAGTTCCCTCGCTTCGTCCTCGTCCAATTCCACCAACTCAGACTCCAGCTGCGCGTCTAAGAAGATGGCCGTTGCCGGCGCCACCAGCGCACTCAGTTCCGCCTGCAGTTCCTTATCTGCCAAGCCAGCATCATCCATGTTGAACACGTAGATGAACGGCTTCGACGTCATCAGCTGGAAGGACCGCAGCGCATCCTGATCCAGTTTTGCCCCCTCCGGTCCGGACAGGAGCTTCCCCTCAGACAATAGTTTCTGCGCAGCAACGGCGGTGTCGAGGACGACCTTCGGCGTCTTCTTTCCCCGCACCTCTTTTTCCAGACGCGGGATCGCTTTCTCAATGGTCTGTAGGTCCGCCAGCATCAGTTCAGTCGTGATCGTGTCAATGTCATCTTCCGGGTTGATGACACCGTCCACGTGCACAACGTCCTCGTCCGCAAAAACACGCGTGACCAGGCAGATCGCGTCAGCTTCGCGGATGTTCGCCAGGAACTGGTTGCCCAGCCCCTCCCCCTGCGACGCGCCGCGAACGATCCCCGCAATGTCAACAAATGACACGACGGCGGGGACCAGTTTCTCCGAGCCGTACAGTTCCGCCAGACGGCCCAGCCGCTCATCGGGAAGCGGCACTATCCCAATGTTCGGTTCAATGGTCGCGAACGGGTAGTTCGCAGCCAGAACAGTCGCGCGAGTAAGAGCATTAAAAAGGGTCGACTTACCCACATTGGGCAGCCCCGCAATACCAATCGTCAAAGACACGCCACAAGTCTAGGGGAGGCGGGCGCCGCGATACATGGCGAGGGCGGTGAGAACCGGCACGAGGACGCCGGCGACGCGCGCCCAGCCCCTACCGGGTGTGGTTCGGCGCCGGCGTGCGTCCCCTCACGTGCAGCGGCAACAGTCCCTTGTCCTTCAGGTCGTTCTTCAGGTTGCGCGGCA
>CAZTTD010000023.1:5758-14506 GCA_964616925.1 uncultured Actinomyces sp. | reverse complement strand
ACGTGCAGCGGCAACAGTCCCTTGTCCTTCAGGTCGTTCTTCAGGTTGCGCGGCAGGGCGAAGGTGATGGTTTCGACTTGGGTGCGCACCTCCTCGACCTCGCCATAACCGTGGTCCTGCAGCCAGGAAATCACGTCTCTCACCAGTATCTCCGGCACGGATGCGCCGGACGTGACACCGACGGTCCTGGCGTCCTCGAACCACTCCTCACGCAGCTCCGAGGCCATGTCGACGCGATACGACGCGCCCGCGCCGTTCTCCAACCCGACTTCAACAAGGCGAACGGAGTTGGAAGAGTTCGCGGAACCCACGACCACCAGCACGTCTGCGCGCGGCGCAATGGCCTTCACGGCTTCCTGGCGGTTCTGGGTCGCGTAACAGATGTCGTCCGAGGGCGGATTCATCAACGCGGGGAACCGTTCCCGCAAGCGACGCACCGTTTCCATGGTTTCGTCGACGCTCAGGGTGGTTTGGGAGATCCACACGACCCGCTCCGGGTCCCGCACAACCACGTCGTCTACTTCTTCGGGGGAGCCAACGATCTGGATGTGTTCGGGGGCCTCCCCAAACGTGCCCTCAACTTCTTCGTGTCCGCGGTGACCGACCAGGATGATGTCGTAGTCCTTGTCGGCGAAACGCACGGCCTCCCTGTGAACCTTGGTGACCAGCGGGCATGTCGCGTCAATGGTCCGCAGGTTACGCACCGCAGCATCCGCATGCACCTGCGGGGAAACGCCGTGCGCGGAGAAGATGGTGATGGCCCCTTCTGGGATCTCATCAACCTCCTCAACGAAGATGGCGCCGCGGTCGGTCAGGGTCTCCACGACGTATTTGTTGTGGACGATTTCCTTTCGCACATACACGGGGGCGCCATGGAGTTGCAGTGCGCGTTCCACTGCTTCCACCGCGCGGTCAACGCCTGCACAGTAGCCACGTGGTGCGGCCAAAAGAATGGTCTTGGCGTCCTTCCCGCCCGAAGAAGTCTTCGTCGAGGACGTCTTAATCGTCATAGTGTCACCGGTAGTCATGTATCCAATGTAGTCAAAGGCGGGTGCCAGGCATAGACCGCCCGTGCACCCGCCCTTGGAATGAGGGGCTGATTACTACTTCAGGTTTTCCTCAATCAGAGCCATGCGCTCTGGATCATTGGCGAAAACCTCTTTCAGGTTGTCAATGGTGATGACGGTCGGTTCGAGGGCGTAGACGCCAACTTCCTTCGCACCGTTGTCGACCATTTCGGTGGGCTCAGGCATTCCTTCGCCCTTCTGGAGGGAAATGATGATGCGCAGGGTCTCAGCAACCAGGTCCTGGGTCGGCTTTGCGACGGTGGAGTACTGCTTGCCAGCCGCGATCCATGCGATGGACTCATTCTCAGCGTCCAGGCCGGAGACTACTGGCTGTGCCTGTCCGGCCTGCTCAGAGGAGGTGAGGATTGCGCGTGCAATGCCGTCGTTCGGGGAGAGAACGCCGTGGATTTCCTTGTCGGCGTAGTTGCCGGCCAGCAGGGAGTCCATGCGGGTCTGAGCCTTACCGTTGTCCCAGTCCTGGGTTGCGGCCTGGGTGAAGTCGGTCTGACCGGAGACGACCACTACGGTGCCGTCGTCGATCTTAGGCTGGAGGACCGTCATGGCGCCGTCGAAGAACAGCTGCGCATTCGGGTCTGCCGGGCCGCCAGCGAAGAGCTCAATGTTGTAAGGGCCTTCACCCTTTTCAGCCGCGAGGCCGTCCAGGAGCGCCTGTCCCTGGAGCTCACCGGTGCGGATGGAGCCGAACTGAACAACGCCGTCTACTGCTTCGGTGTTTTCGATCATGCGGTCGTAGCCGATGACGTAGATGCCGTCGGCAGCAGCCTTCTCAAGGACTGAGCCAAGCTGGGTTCCGTCGATCGGGCCCACAACCAAGACCTTGGCGCCCTGCTCAATCATGGATTCGATCTGCTGCTGCTGGTTCGGGACCTTGTTGTCAGCGGCCTGAACGATGGGCGTGAATCCCGCAGCAGACAGTTCCGACTGGAACATCGTGTCTGCTTCTTTCCAGTTCTGTGTGCCGAGCCAAGGCAGTGAGACGCCGATGACTGCATCAGCTGCGAAGCCTTCAGAGGTTGCGGCGCCACCACTTTCAGCACCGGACTCCGGTGTCGATCCGGTCGTTTCTCCGCCACGACCGCCGCCACCGCATGCTGCCAGGGAGAGCGCTGCTACGGCCGCTACGGCGCCGAAGCCTGCAATACGTCGTTTCATCATGTTCCTTTCTTGTGGTTCCTTTCCGGAACCGGTTTTTGGGTGAATCGTTGGGCTGTGCCCAGGTTTCAGTTCAGGGGGATGGGGGCATTTGGTTCGGTATCGGCGTCACTCTCTGGTCCTTTGGCTGCGTCCGCAACAAGGACGGCGACAGGTTCGGCTTTGCTTCCGGAGTCGTCATCTTTGTCTTTGGCCGTGGACCTGGTGAGCCTGCCGATGATTGAGGGGCGGCCCTGCTGCTTGTTGTAGACGTCGAACGCAACCGCTGCCAGTAGGACCAAGCCCTTGATGACCGCGGTCTTGTCTTGGCCAACACCCATCAGCATGAGGCCGTTGTTCAGGGTGGCCATGACAAGGCCACCAACCATGGAGCCGAAGACCGTTCCGATACCACCGGAGACTGCTGCGCCACCGATGAAGACAGCAGCAATGGCGTCAAGTTCCCACATGTTGCCGTCTGCGGGACCCGCGGAAGTTGCGCGTCCCACGAAGAGAATGCCCGCAACTGCGGCAAGGAATGACATGTTCATCATGACCAGGAAGTAGGTGCGCTTCGTGTTCACACCGGAGAGTGCGGCTGCTGCGCGGTTGCCGCCCACAGCGTAGATGTGGCGACCGAACGTGGTCCGCTGAGTGATGATGTGGTAAACGATGACCAGCACCAGCAGGATGAGGCCCGGGATCGGGAAGGACGTTCCGACGCGTCCGGAACCGAACAGGTAGGTGAGGTAACCCAGGATGAGAGCGATGAGTACCGACCTGGTGATCGGGACCCACAACGGCTGGTCGTCTCCGCGCCTCACAGCTTTGGCGTGTGCACGGAACTGCGACCAGGTGAAGTACGCAATTCCAATGATGCCAAGGAGCAGCGTTGAGTTATTGAGACCGGTATTAGGCCCCCATTCCGGCAGGTAGCCTGCGCCTAGGACGGAGAACTGCCTTGGAACGGGTACTGAGATGGACCCGGAGATCCAGATGATCACGCCGCGGAACATAAGTAGTCCGGCAAGGGTCGTGATGAACCCGGGGATTCCCATCTGCGCCAACCAGAAGCCCTGCCATGAACCGATCAGTATGCCCACTGCCAAGCCGATAAGTAGGCCGACCCACCATGGGATACCCATCTTTTGGATGGAAAGGGCCACCACCATGCCGACGAGCCCAGCAACCGAGCCGACGGACAGGTCAATCTGACCAATGACGATCACCATGACCATGCCGATCGCAAGGATGAGGACGTAGGCGTTGCCGGAGATCAGGTTCTGGAAGTTCGAGGGCGTTAGCATGCGCCCACCCGATATGACCTCAAAAATCAAGACCAGAGCGACCAGTGCAATGATCATTGTGTACTGCTGGAGATTTCCTCCAAAGACTTCTTTAAGTCGTTTCATCTTCGTGATCCTGTCGTGCTTATCAGTTAGCCGCCGCGCCGACAGCGGCTGGCGAGATGCTGGAGTTTTCATTGCTGGTTGTGGAGGAAAGAGTCATCAGATGCATGAGCTCTTCCTGGTCGGTTTCCTTTGCGTTGACCTCACCCGTGATTCGGCCTTCGCAGATCGTGTAGATGCGGTCACTGATACCCAGTAGCTCCGGGAGCTCAGAGGAAATAACAATTACGGCCCGGCCCTCGTCGGCCAGTTTGAAGATCAGCCTGTAGATCTCATATTTCGCGCCTACGTCAATGCCGCGTGTGGGCTCATCCAAGATCAGCACTTCGGGATCCGGGTACAGCCACTTACTCAAGACAACCTTCTGTTGGTTGCCACCTGAAAGAGTTGTGACACCAACGTTGACGGAAGGCGCTTTGATGAGAAGGTCCTTCTTGTACTTTTCCGCGACAGCCCGCTCTTCACTTAGGTCAAGCAGTCCGCCACGGACAATCGCTTTCAGGTTCGCACTGACGATGGTCGCTTTGATCGAATCCAGAAGGTTCAGCCCCAGGGTTTTGCGATCCTCCGGGACGTAGGCCAGACCGGCGTTGATTGCCTTCTGTACGGTCGTGAGGTTTTTCTGCTCACCATCCATGTACATCTCACCGCTGATGTACCTTCCGTAGGTGCGACCAAACAGGGAGCGCGCAAGCTCTGTTCGACCGGCGCCCATGAGGCCCGCGAAACCCACGATTTCCCCACGCCGGACATTGAAGGAAGCGTTGTTGACGGCCAAGCGGTCCGCAATGGTCGCGTGCTCAACATTCCAGTCTTTAACTTCGAAGCGAACAGGTCCGACTTTCGGGGTGTGGTCAGGGTAGCGGTTGTCCAGGGGGCGCCCCACCATGGAACGGATGATGCGGTCCTCATCGACTTTCCCGGCAACCACGTCGTACGTTTCAACCGTGCGGCCGTCACGAATCACCGTGACCGCATTCGAAATCGCAGCGATCTCATTGAGTTTGTGGGAAATCATGATGCAGGTGATTCCACGGCCCTGCAGTCCACGCATGAGGTCAAGCAGGTTCGCAGAGTCCTCTTCGTTGAGAGCAGACGTTGGCTCATCAAAAATCAGCAGCTCCACATCCTTAGAAAGCGCCTTCGCGATTTCCACCAACTGCTGCTGGCCAACGCCCAGGTTCTTGATCTGTGTGCTGGGGTCAATATCAAGACCGACACGAGCCAGAAGGTCCTTCGTGATCTGACGCTGTTCGTGCCAGTCGATGAGTCCACCCTTGGTGATCTCAGATCCCAGGAACACGTTTTCCGTAATCGAAAGCTCCGGAATGAGTGCAAGTTCCTGGTGGATAATCACAATCCCCGCCTGCTCCGAAGCCTTGATATTTGAGAACTCACAGAGCTCTCCGTCAAAGAAAATCTCACCCTCATAGGTGCCGGCTGGCCAAACACCAGACAGAACCTTCATAAGAGTTGATTTTCCGGCGCCGTTCTCACCACAAATGGAGTGAATATCTCCTTTTTGAACGGTCATAGTCACATCGTCAAGGGCCCGGACGCCCGGGAACTCCTTAACGATGTTGCGCATCTCCAAGATTGGGGGCGGCTTCTCTGCCATGCATCCTCCAGCGCTCCATTAGGTCACAAACAGGTTCTTACCCGTTCGCCCTAAACGATAAATCCAAAACGTCTTGTCTTCACTTCTAAAAGTCAAAAAGAGACCAAACCGTTATAATAGGCGGTATAGTTTTCCGGGCAAAGTAGCCGTTTGCCCTGTAACAACACGTCGTAACGACGTTTTTACTGTCTTTACTACTTTGTCTCAATAGGTGAACACTTCGCGCGTCATTTGAAGACAATACGCCGATTTACCAACAGAAAGCGCTTCCCAGGGGTGCTAGCTGAAGGTCTCGACCTGCTGGATACAACGACTCACTGATAAACTGGAGCGGTGAGTACAGGTCCAGGTTCGCAGTCTTCACTTCGTGAAGCGAACACTGCCCGCGTCATAGAAGCGGTGCGAAAATACGGACAGATCACGCAGGTGGAGCTAAGTGCAGCCACGGGCCTTTCCCAGGCCTCCATCTCAAACATCGTCAAACGCATGGTTCGTGAAGACGTCCTCCAGGTCGAAAGCACCATCCGATCAGGCAGGCGCGCACAGCTGGTTTCTCTTGTGCAACGCGCGGGACTCATCGCAGGAATCCATATAGCCCGACGCGCGGTAACAGTAGCCATCTCAGACCTATCACTTGAGATTCAGGCGAAGATCTCTCTGCCACTTCCTGTGAATCACCGTCCTGACACCACTTTGGACCGCACATCAATCCTCACAGCTGAGTTGCTGGAACGCATGGGTACCAGCGGCGATTCTCTTCAGGCAGTTGGGGTGACCGTGCCTGCCCCCATAGACCCGGAAACAACGGAGGTCTCCACACCGGGCCTTCTGCCTGGCTGGGAAGACATAGATATTGCCGGTGTTCTCTACCGACGCCTGCACCGCCCGGTAATTGTGGACAACGATGCAAACGGCGCACTGCTTGCCGAAGTGCGCCTAGGCAACCTCCGCGGCATTGATGACGCCCTGTTCGTCCGCTCATCGTATGCAACCGGCGCAGCCATCCTGGTCGGCGGACGCCTACACCGCGGCAAGAGGGGCGTCGCCGGCGAAATCGGCCACATGCAGGTCGAACCCGCGGGCCTGATCTGCGCCTGTGGTGGCCGCGGGTGCCTCAACACAGTCGTCGGGGCAGACGTCCTGGTTGAGTCGTTGCGCCTTACCAGAGGTCCAATGTCTCTCTCCGAAGTAGTTAATCTTGCGATCGAGGGCGATCCCGGCTGTCGCCAAGTGATTTCAGACGCGGCAGACATGGTCGGAAATGTTCTGGCCAATGTGGCAGTGCTCTATGAGCCGGAAAAGATCATTGTTGGTGGGGAGCTCTCCAAACCAGGAGAGCTGTTCCTATCCCCTATCCGCGACGCCCTAAAGGAACGGCCAATCTTGGGTGATGAGGTAACCGTGGAACTCTCTGCCCTTGGGGAGGAAGCGGAACTGTATGGCGCCCTCGTCCTCGCCCTGAATGAAGCCGAGGAACTTGAAGCAGCGGGCGCGCTAGACACAGCGCCCAACCCTTTTTCTGAACGGAGTAGCCGATGAGCACTGATCCCGTCCTCTCTCTGCGGAATATTACAAAGACTTTCGGTGCCGTAGAGGCAGTGTCGGACGTGTCATTTGATGTGCATCCAGGCGAAATAGTCGCCCTCGTCGGTGACAACGCCGCCGGGAAGTCAACTCTGGCGCGAATCGTCTCTGGGGCGTACCAGCCCACTTCGGGTTCAATCGTCCTCGACGGAAAAGGAGTCGATATAACGTCACCGAAAGTGGCGTTTGATCTTGGAATCGCAACTGTTTTTCAAGAGTTGGCGCTCTGTGAAAACCTGGATGTCACCTCCAATATCTTCTTGGGCAGGGAGCTGCGGGAACCAACGCGGCTGCTCAGTGAGAAGATAATGGAGACCCGCGCCAGAGAGTACGTGGACCAGTTGGGAGGACGGATCCCGGACGTCACGGCGCCACTTTCTACCCTTTCCGGGGGGCAGCGCCAGTGTGTGGCCATTGCTAGGACGTTGGTTTCGAACCCGAAACTGCTTGTCCTTGACGAACCCACAGCCTCCCTGTCGGTGGCGCAAACCGCGGAAGTCCTCAACCACATCACGGGGCTGCGAACGCTGGGTAAGGGTGTCATATTCATAAGCCACAACCTGCCCGATGTTCGCGCCATTGCAGACCGAATTATCGTCCTCAGACACGGACGGATCAACGGCCGGTTCAGCGCCATAGACGCGGCGTACGAGGACGTGATTGCTTCCATGACGGGCCTTACCCGCGGGGAGTAGCGGGAGAACGTGCGCACTGCCTGTGGATAACCGAGAACGCGTGTCGGAGGAGTCTGCAACACTGTCTGCATGAATAAACCCGCACTTGCTCCACGCGCCAACCAGACCACGGCGGAGAACCCGTGGCCGCTGAAGCTGCTCACGTCCAACATCTCAAAGTACGTGGACCGCATGTCCGAAATGTGGGTGGAAGGTCAGGTTGTGGAATACAGCCAGCGCGGCTCCACAAGGATGTCTTTCTTCACTCTTCGGGATGTGGATGAGGACGTTTCCATGCGCGTAACTGCCTTCGGAAACCTGGTGGCGGACGCCGGCGCGGGTTTTGAAGAGGGCGCACGCGTGGTGATGCGTGTGAAGCCGTCATTTTGGGAGCAGCGCGGCTCGCTGTCACTGATGGCCAAGGAGATCCGGGTCCAGGGCGTCGGTTCTCTCTTGGCACAAATTGAGAGGTTGCGCCAACAGTTGGCGCGGGAGGGTCTGTTTTCACCGGAGAGGAAACGGCCGCTACCTTTCATACCTAACCGCATCGGGCTGATTTGTGGTCGGGATGCCAAGGCCAAAGACGACGTCTTGGAAAATGCGCGGGTTCGGTGGCCGATGGCTCGCTTTGAGATTCGGGAAGTGGCGGTCCAGGGGCAGTATGCGGTACAGCAGGTCGGAAGCGCCCTCGTCGAACTCCAGCAGGTGCCCGGGGTGGACGTGATTGTCATTGCGCGCGGCGGCGGATCTGTGGAAGACCTGCTGCCTTTCTCTGATGAACGTCTGGTTCGCGCAGCCGCGGCCAGTATCAAGCCCGTGGTGTCCGCAATTGGACATGAGGGGGACGTGCCGCTACTGGACTTAGTGGCGGACTACCGGGCTTCAACGCCAACGGACGCCGCACGACGTATTGTTCCTGATTTCCGTTCTGAACTGCAGGAGGTGTCGCATCTGAGGACGCTGGCAATGTCTGCCGTTAGGACCCGACTGGGCCGTGAGGCTGAGCTCTTGAACCTCATTACGTCGCGTCCCGTCCTTCAGAGGCCAACGGCAACCATTGAGGCGCAGGCTGCCGGGCTTGAACATGCAACAGCGCGGATGCGCGCGGCCGTGGCCCAGATGTTGGCGCGGCAGAATACACAGATCGGGGAACTATCAGCCAAACTAACCACGCTTTCGCCGCTTGCGACGCTGGAGCGGGGGTACGCCATCTTGCGCACACCTTCGGGAAGCGTGGTGACCGA
>CAZTTD010000023.1:0-5658 GCA_964616925.1 uncultured Actinomyces sp. | reverse complement strand
CTCCCGCCGGAGAACATGTCATACGAAACTGCTAAAGAAGAACTACGCGGAATCGTATCGGCACTTGAAGCTGGCTCCGTTCCGCTAGAGCAGACGCTAGAGTTATGGAAAAGAGGCGAAGCGCTTGCGTCTAGGTGCCGCTCCATTCTGGACGTAGCGGCCGCCCAAATCGACGCCGTCGCAACGCCTTCCAGCTCCTGACTAATCTGGGGCCCAAGAAATAGGGGTCCGACCGTATAACCCAAACCCGCGCTCAACTGAACAAAGAGGTAGCCATGAGTACGTCAGACCCGCAGCCATCCGTCCTCGTCCTGGGTGAGGCCCTTATCGACCTTGTTGTTGATCCACGCAAAGACACTCTAGAACCCCATGCGGTCCCAGGTGGCTCCCCTGCAAACGTTGCACTCGCACTTGGGCGCCTTGGCCTTGATGTTGAGCTGGTGACTTGGTTTGGCCAAGACGACCACGGGGAAATGATTGCAACGCACCTTGGCAAGTCCAATGTGAAGGTCTCCGCCGGAAGTGACGGTGCCGAGCGTACCCCCACAGCTCTGGCAAACCTGGATATGAAGGGTGCAGCCACATACACCTTCGACTTGGAGTGGGCACCGGTCTCCCCCGTCGAAATACCCGAAACAGTCGCATTCGCGCACACCGGTTCAATCGCGGCTGTGATTGAACCCGGCACAGCCACCGTGTTGGATGCACTGACGCGGGCACGTTCACAGGCCGTGACTTCTTATGATCCAAACGCCCGTCCCACGCTTATGGGGGACGCCGCTGATGCGCGCAAGGTCGTTGAGGGTTTTGTGCGCCAAAGCGACGTCGTGAAGGTTTCGGATGAAGACCTGGAGTGGCTCTACCCGGACAGTGATCCCCTGGATTCAGCCCAGAAGTGGACGGATGACATGAGGGTCGCGCTGATCGTCATCACCCGCGGGAAGGATGGTCCCATCGCGTGGACGCGCAACGGAGGGCGCGTCGCAGTGACGCCAACCAAGGTGAAGGTCGTGGACACGGTCGGTGCGGGTGACACATTCATGGGCGGCCTCATCGACGCCCTTTGGCGTCGTGGCTACAAGGGTGCTGACAAGCGGGATGATCTGGCTGGCATCGGTGAGGATGAGCTGAGGGAGATCTTGGTCGACGCCAGCGCAGTTGCAGACATCGTCGTGCAGCGAAGGGGCGCAAACCCTCCCTGGGCACATGAACTAGGGCGCTGACGCAGGCCCATTAACGAAGAGGGTGCGGCTGGGGTTGATCCCAGCCGCACCCTCTTCGTTCTTACCTAAGTAACTTCCCCTGCCGGTTGGCTACTTCCCCAGTCGGCGCTCCCTCTGGGTATAGGAACGCAGTGCGCGCAAGAAGTCGACCCGACGGAAGTCTGGCCAAAACGTTTCGCAAAAATAGTATTCGGAGTGGGTGGACTGCCACATTAGGAACCCCGACAACCTCTGTTCTCCGGAGGTGCGAATGATTAGATCCGGGTCGGGCTGGCCACGCGTGTACAGGTGCGCCGCGATATCATCCACGCTCAAAGAGGCCGCAATTTCCTCTGCCTTCTTCCCCGCCTCTGCAGACTCCAGCAGGAAACCACGGACAGCGTCCACCAACTCTTGGCGTCCCCCGTATCCGACAGCCACGTTCACCTGCATGGCCCCCTCTAGGTCAGACGTGGATTCTGTGGACTCACGAAGCCTGGTTGCAACGCCTTCCGGCAATTGGTTCAGATCCCCCACGATCTTCACCCTGTATTGACCGGTCTGAACCAACTGCTCCACCAAACCAGTGATTATGTCCATTAACTGGTGGAGTTCCTGGGGATCCCTTGAGAGATTGTCCGTAGAAAGAAGCCACAGTGTGACAACTTCGGTTCCCACTTCGTTCGCCCACGTCAAGAACTCAAGTACTTTACTGGCGCCCGCCTTATGCCCCTCTGACGCAACCGCCCCTGAAGCCTTGGCCCACCTGCGGTTGCCATCCAATATCACGCCTATATGGCGCGGCAATTGCGCCCTGTCCAGTGAGCGCGCCAGCCGGTACTCATAAAGCTCATAGAGGAGTTTCCCCTGCATGACCCCTCCGCTCCCCAGTCGCTAACCCCAACTCTACCCAAGGGACGGGTAGCCAAACACCAGGTTTGTTCGGGCGTTGATGATTGATTGAGGTAGCCTTCAATCTGGAAAGGAGCTGTATGCCAATCGCTTCGACAAAGCCTGTCGCGTGGATTCCCGGGCACCCGGTATCTCGTAAACCTCGGCTGCGCGGGTGGGTTCACTTCGCTGCGGCGCCGCTTTCCCTAGCGGCCTCTATCGTCTTGGTGGCACTGGCACCGACCACTGGATTGAAATGGGCGTCTGCGGTCTACCTCGCGTCCTCGTTCATACTGTTCGGCGTCTCCGCCCTCTACCACCTCTTCTACTGGACACCCTCCGTGGAAAAAGTGCTGCGAAGACTTGACCACTCCAACATCTTCCTGCTGATCGCAGGTACCTACACACCCATCACCGTGGGCACACTCACGGGCAGTAGCCGGGTTATCCTTCTCAGCATTGTGTGGGCCGGTGCCATCATCGGCATAGGCGTGAACTTGCTGTGGCCGTCCGCGCCACGCTGGTTGTCAACGCTGATCTACGTGATCCTAGGGTGGACCGCCATCTGGTACCTGCCGGAATTGTGGCAGAAAGGCGGTGCCGCCCTCGTCATCCTAGTGGCCGCGGGCGGTGTCCTGTACACGATCGGCGCGGTGGCGTATGCGCTGAAGAAGCCTAACCCGTGGCCGGAGTGGTTCGGCTTTCATGAGATCTTCCATGTCTTTACCGTGCTTGCTTGGGCGTGCCAATGCGTGGCCGCGTACATCGCTGTTCTCACGTGAAGCCGCCACGTCGGTGCCACACGGGCCGCCAGCCAGCGTAGGCTGTCCCCATGACAGATAAGACTTGGTTGACACAGGGTCAGTACGACAAACTGAAGCAAGAACTGGACCAGCGACGCGAAGTGCGCAGGCCCGAAATCGCAACGCTGATTGAGAACGCGCGGCGTGAAGGTGACCTGAGCGAAAATGGCGGCTACCAGGCCGCACGCGAAGAGCAATCCATGAACGAAACGCGGGTTCTTCAGCTGGAAGATCTTCTTCGTGACGCAGAAGTGGGCGAAACGCCAGAGGACGACGGGGTTGTGGAACCCGGAATGGTCGTCACGGCGAAGATAGCAGGAGACGAAGAGACGTTCCTGCTGGGCGCCAGGGACGCTGGCGAAGGCCTCAACATGCGCGTGTATTCACCAACTGCACCGCTGGGCAAAGCCATTATTGGGATGAGCGCGGGCGGAAAGACTTCGTACGACGCCCCTTCCGGCGCAAAGATCACCGTAGAGGTAATCTCCGCGGTCCCCTACACCGCTTAGTACTACCCGGGTTGAGGGGCGCGCTGCTAACGGTGTGCCCCAGCCGACGGGCCCCGTGGCTCAGCCGGTTGTTCGCATGGGATAAGGCGTGTTGCGCGCCCGATAACTTACAGCGGACCGTCCACTTTCTCATCATCGGACAGCTCTCTAACTGCTGCAGGATCCGCGGGTGAGACTTCTACCCGTTTGGCGTCTGCGTTGCCCTTGCCACGCGCAACGGGGTGAGCGACTCTGTACGAGGCCGCAATCTGGGTTTCCAGTGATCCAGGGGGCCCGCCGGGGCGCTTTGCGTCCGTCGCCAACTGCGGATACATGTCATGGCCGTGCAGGTACATAACTGTTACGTTCACGAAAGCCAAGATGGGAACGGAGAAGACGGCACCCGCTATGCCGCCGACAGCACCGCCGGCCATAACCGCCAAGACAACCGCGACGGGGTGCAGTGATACTGCCTGTGACATTAGCCAAGGGTGCAAGATGTTGCTTTCAAGCTGCTGAACAGCAAGAACGACAAGCAGCATGATGATCGCGGATGTCATGCCGTTATTGACAAGCGCCAGAAGCACCGCAACCGCTCCTGAAATAAACGCACCAAGAATCGGGATGAAGGAGAAAAGGAAAACTAGGACCATGATTGGGATAGCGGCGGGCACGCCCAAAGCCCACGCTCCCAGACCAATACCTACAGCGTCAATCGCGGCGACCTTTAGCTGTGTGCGGATGTACCAGCCAAGTGTGACCCAGCCGCGGATGCCCGCCTCATTCGCCTGGTCCCTCCAGTCCTCAGGCAACATGCGCAGAAACCAGATCCACATGGAGCGTCCGTCCTTCAGAAGGAAGAAAAGGACGAACATCATTAGTAAGCCGGAGACCATTAAGCTGGCCGCGGAGCTGGCGAATGTCAGTGCCTCTGAGGCAATCAGCCCACCATAGTTCTTCGCCAAAGCACCCAGATCTGATTGGAACTCCGTCAAGAACCCGTCCAATGCGTCCGTATCGATGCCCAGCGGGCCATCAGAAATCCACTCAATGAGACGATCAATCCCACGCAAAGTCTGTGCAGACATGGACGAAATTTGATCAACCAACTGTCCGACGGCCACCGCGATGAGCGCGGTGACGGCCGCGATCCCAGCCAGTAGGCCGACAACAGCGGACAGCGCATTGCCAAAGTGCAGCCGATCCCGCAGGAAGGACACCATGGGGGCCAACAGCAATGCCAAGAGGAGCCCGACCAGGCATGCGATCACAAGGTGGCTGACTGGCCTAAGTATCCAGGCGAGGGCGGCCAGGGCAGCCATAACAACCAGTATTCGCCAACTCCACGCCGCAGCCACGCGAAGACTCAAGCTCACCTGTGAGGCAGCGGATTTGTCGGAGGCATCCCGGGGGGCGTCATCCATCTTTGGCTTCCCTCTCCCTCTTTGCGTTGAATAGTGGAAAACTGGCAGGTAGTGCTCAAGTCTCTGATGACAACCTCAGTGAATACACCTTGAGCCTTTGAAATGCTCTTTGAGCACGCCGTCGCAGTTTGGAGGAACGTCATGACTGAACCCGAAACGACCAGCCACGTTGTCCTAGGGACAAGTTTGAGTCTACCGGCAGGAGAGGATCTGCTGGAGGTTTTCCTAGCGGGCGGATGCTTTTGGGGCGTGGAGCGGTTTCTCTGGGAAACTCCCGGGGTCGTATCCACGGCCGTCGGTTACATGGGTGGTCGAACCAAGAACCCGACCTACATCGCAGTTTGCACCGGCATTACAGGCCATGCGGAGGCCGTGCGCGTGGTCTACGACCCATCGGTTGTCTCAACGACGGATCTCCTTGCAGTGTTCTTTGAAAACCATGACCCCACGCAGGTGAATCGTCAGGGGAATGACCGGGGCACTCAGTACCGAAGCGCTATCTGGACGACGACCGAAACGCAGTTCAAGGAGGCGGAGAATCTGAAGAACCTCTACGCCATAGAGTTGGCAAAGGCCGGGTTTGGGCCGATTACTACGCAGATCACGCCACCACCTCCCCCACCGTTCTACTACGCAGAGGACTACCACCAAGGCTATCTACACAAGAATCCCAATGGGTACTGCAATCACGGGTTCAACGGCACGCGTTGCCCGCGCGGAACGGGGATCGCGACTGCCTGACAGTGGGTCGTGGATGCGCACAGTCAACGTGAAACAAACGGGAAAGACAATAAATGGTGGCCCGATTATGTTCATCGGGCCACCATTTCAATATTTGAGGCTACCTGCC
>CAZTTD010000022.1:3857-30556 GCA_964616925.1 uncultured Actinomyces sp. | reverse complement strand
AAACAAAATGTCGGGACACCTGTAAACGATGTCCCGACACTTCACAACTGTGCGCGAGGGGGGAGTTGAACCCCCATGCCCTCACGGGCACACGGACCTGAACCGTGCGCGTCTGCCTATTCCGCCACTCGCGCCACGTCACTTGGGCCCGGCCGAAACCTAACGACCCTTGCGACTTTGCAACTATACAGACCTCTACCTACCCTTAGTCAAACCGGGGCAAAAGTTCTGGTATAAATCACAGAAATTCCATTCGAAACCCGTCTTCTTCCCTATTAGTGAGGTCCATCTTTCCTTAGGCTCTAGAATGTAGTAATCCATCAGTGGGTATCGGCTACCCACAACACGGCTGGAGGGCATACTTTGGGTATTTTCGATCGTTTTGAGAACGCGGTTGAGAAGGGCGTGAACAGCGTCTTTTCAAAAGTGTTTCGCTCGGGACTGAAGCCCGTGGACATCTCTTCCGCCCTTTACCGTGTCATGGATGACCAGACGCAAGTCCCCGAAGGTGCATCCCCCGAAACCGCTAACCCCGTAGCCCCCAATGTGTTCATCGTTAGGGTCAGCCCGTCCGACCTTGAGTCACTAAGTGAAGAAGGTTTGGAAGCAATCACGGAAGAGCTGGTCCGCGAAGCAACTGAACATGCCGCGGACCAAAACTACGTTCTTGCTGGCCCCGTGTCCGTTACGTTCGAAGCCAGCGAAGATGAGACGTCGGGCATGTTAGAGGTCTTCGCGGAAGTAAAACGCGGTTCCGTGGCTCCGGCTACGGGCGCAACGCCCTCGCCCACACACCCCATCATCGATGTTGACGGGGAAAAATGGCTGCTCACGGAAGAAGTCACCGTAATTGGACGATCATCGCAGGCAGACATTCAGGTGGATGACTCCGGGATATCCCGCAAACATGCTGAGTTCCGCATCACCCCGACCGGCGTCATCCTCACCGACTTAGGATCCACCAACGGCACCTACGTCGAAGGGCACCGCGTCGAAGCAGCCAGCCTCTTGGACGGTAACCAAATTACTATTGGCCGCACGCGTATCCTCTTTTGGACGCACCCGGAAGAGTAGGGATATATGACTAGCGACCTCGCATTTACAGTTTTCCGACTGGGCTTCTTGTTGCTCATGTGGTTACTGGTGCTTGCGGTCGTCGCAACCTTGCGCAGGGACATATACGGGACAATGGTGACACCGCGCGGTAGTGGTCGGCCGACGTCCAAAGCGGAGAGGAAGCGCTACAACAAGAAGGAGCGCAAGGCCGCTTTGAGCCGTAGCCCCACGAAGTTGCTGATTACCGACGGCCCCCTCACGGGAACGACCCTCCCCCTTGGATCTGCGACAATCTCCATTGGCCGCTCCCCTTCCGCGACCTTGGTTCTGGATGACCCCTACGTTTCCACACGCCACGCGGAACTGAGACAAGTCGACGGTGAATGGGTCCTCACCGACCTGGGTTCAACTAATGGCACCTTCGTTGACGAAGAGCGCCTATATGAGCCGCAGAGCCTGACCAGCAACACGCCCATACGCATAGGGCAAACTACGTTTGAGCTGGGAACCTAATGGCAACAGAGTTCGCGTTTGAAGCCCGCAGCGACGTCGGCCTGTTACGCAACAATAACCAGGACTCAGCCTACGCCAGCGCCAATCTCCTTGCCGTTGCAGACGGAATGGGCGGCGCTGCCGGAGGCGACATCGCGTCATCGGTTGTCATCGCGCACTTGGCACCCCTTGGTGAAGCATCCGGCACGGCCAACACCATGCTGGTTGACCTGACGTCAGCGCTGCAGGTAGCACACGATGAGTTAGTGGAACGCTCCTCCAACGACCGGAAGCTCCGCGGCCTTGGCACCACCTGCACCGCGATCCTGCGGTCGGGAAACAAGTTGGCTATGGTCCACATAGGCGACTCCCGTGCCTATCTGCTGCGTGACGGCGTCCTCACCCAGGTCACCAACGACCACTCATTCGTGCAGTACCTGATTGACACCGGACAGATCACCAAAGAAGAAGCGGAAACCCACCCAAAGCGCAACTACATTTTGCGTGTGCTGGGAGATACCCCAGGGGATGTTGCGGTTGATGAAACCGTGCGGGAAGCAGTCATCGGTGATCGGTGGCTGCTTTGCTCCGATGGGTTGAGCGGGGTTGTCTCTGATGACACGTTGGCTGAGGTCCTGAAAGACTTCCCCGACCTTTCGCAGTGTGCGGACAAACTGATCGAACTGGCCCTACTTGGGGGTGGCCCCGACAACATCACGTGCGTGTTGGCCGACGTGGTCGACTCCACCGACACCCGAACCGAAGCGCCCGTCATCGTTGGCGCAGCCGCGGTTGATCGCAACGCGCCTTCCAAGGGGACTTCCGGAGCGGCGGGTCGCGCAGCCGCCCTCGCCAAACAGGGGGTCGACAATCCGACGGACGAGGGCGAGGACGAACCGGAGAACGCGCGCCGCAGATTCTGGCTGGGCCCACTTCTTCTTATTCTGGCCGTTTTGGGGCTGGTCGGCGGGTCTATCGCTGGCTGGCAGTGGTCCCAAACGCAGTATTACGTTCAGGGCACGGACGGAAATGTGGTTATTTACCAAGGGATACCACAGGCAATTGGACCCTGGGAGTTCTCCCATCCGATAGAGATAACTGATATTCGACTGGACTCGCTGTCTGAAGTTGACCGAATCAGGTTGGATGAGCCCGTGGTGCGCGCTTCCTTAGATCAGGTGGAGACCTACCTGGATGAAATCCGCGCCCGCGGAAAGAAAGAGGAAGACAAACGCAAGTCGTCCAGCAGCGCCCAAAGTGGGCAGACTGCGCAGTCGGGTGGCGCCACAACTAAGACCGACGGCGACACGACAAGCGACACAGGGGACAGATAATGGCAACTGTCCAGGTGTCCGCCGGCCGGACAAGCAGCCTCACACGCATAGGTCTAATGGTCTTGGCGGTGTCCATTGGCGTGTTGGGATTAGTGCTCACCAGCATCAACCGAACGGGCGCTACGCCTGCACGATTGGGCACCATCGTGGGCATTTTCATTGGCGTTGCAGTAGTCGCTGAACTGGTTGTTCGTTTTGCCGCACCCTACGCAGATCCTGTCATCTTGCCGATTGCAGTCGCGCTAACAGGGCTTGGGCTGGCCATGATCTACCGTTTGGATCTCTCCTACGCCATTCTGGGGTACGGGACCAACGCCACAAGACAAGCGGTCTTTGCCGTAATGGGGGTCGCGTTGGCGTCCGCCATCCTCCTCTTCCTACCGAATCACCGCATACTTTCCAAGTTCACATACACGTTCATGGTGATCTCCCTGCTGCTCCTAGTGCTGCCCATGATCCCCGGCATTGGTGTGGAGAACTTCGGATCCCAAGTCTGGGCAAAGATCGGTCCATTTCAGTTCCAGCCGGCAGAGCTGGTGAAGGTAACCTTGGCGATATTCTTCGCCGGCTACCTAGTCCAAAACCGCGACAAGCTCTCTGTCGGGGGCCCAAAAATTCTTGGCATGAGGCTTCCCAGACTGCGTGACCTAGGGCCAATCCTTGTCGTCTGGCTGGTCGGCATTGCCGTCCTCGTCATGCAAAAAGACCTTGGCACGTCCCTTCTCTTCTTCGGCCTGTTCGTGGCCATGCTTTACGTCGCAACGAACCGGGTTTCCTGGATCGTCATCGGGGCGGCCCTGTTCGTGCCCGCCGCATTCCTAGCGGTGAAGGCGTTCCCACACGTGCAGAACCGGTTCAATGTGTGGCTAAACGCCCTCGACCCGGAGGTTTACAACGCGACCGGCGGTTCATACCAGGTCGTCCAGGGGTTGTTCGGTATGGCTACCGGCGGGCTACTTGGGGCGGGTTGGGGACGCGGTTATCCACAGTTGGTGCCGCTTGCGCACTCTGACTTCATTCTTTCTTCTCTGGCTGAGGAGCTGGGGCTGGTTGGGATGCTGGCAATCCTGCTGCTGTACCTGCTTTTGGTGGAGCGGGGTCTGCGCGCGGCCCTTGGGTGTCGCGACGGGTTCGGGAAACTCCTGGCGGTGGGTCTCTCATTCTCGATTGCCCTTCAAGTTTTCGTGGTCCTTGGCGGCATCACACTGTTGATCCCCCTGACGGGACTTACCGCGCCGTTCCTGGCGCAAGGTGGTTCCTCACTGATGGCATCTTGGATCACGGTGGGATTGCTGTTGCGAATATCTGACAGTTCCCGACGTCCAGGTCCGCGACCTATGCCGTGGTATGTGGGCAATGCGGGCAAGGCCGATGAGCCCAAGCCGACGACGCAGCCGGTCCCGGTGGTGGGCTCTGGGCGTCCTAAGGCTAGCGACGCCAAACCCGCCGCCTCTCCCTCGCAAAAGGGGGGCGCGTGAACCCACAAATTAGACGCCTTTTCTTGATCGTGTTGACCCTCTTTGGGCTCCTTGGGATAGCGGTGACGTATATCCAGTTCTTCCAGGCGCCCTCGCTCCTATCTGACCAGCGCAACGCGCGGCGCTACCTTGAGGCTGCTGAACGGGACCGCGGGCCCATCATCGTCGCGGAAAGCCCGGTCGCGTACTCCGAAAAGCCTGAGGGGTCGAACTTCTACGTGCGCAAGTACACCCAAGGCCCCCTCTACGCCCCCGTCACGGGGTATTTCTCCGCTGCCAGCCTCACTGCAACAGGGATTGAAGCCGCGGAGAACTCCGTTCTTGAAGGGGACGGAAGCGGGTTCCTGTGGCAGCGCATCCGCTCCCTAGTTGCCGGTACACCCCGCCAAGGTGGCGGCGTCGTCCTGACCTTGGATCCCAACCTACAGGCACTGGCTGCCCAGCAGTTGGGCGACCGTCCCGGGGCCGTGGTCGTCATGGACGCCAAATCTGGCGCAATCCGGGCGCTCTACTCCTCCCCCAGTTTTGATCCGACGCCACTTGCTTCCATGGATTCGGAAGTGGCGAACGAGGCCGCGGCGGCGCTGGAGGAAGACCCTGCCCGTCCGCTGGACAACCGCGCTATCGCTGGTACAAGGTACGCCCCGGGATCCGTATTTAAGATACTGACGGCCGCAGCGATGCTGGAGAACGGGATCTCCCCATCCACGCAGGTAGAAGCCCCTGTTTCAACGGTCCTACCCAACACGGACACATCGGTTGCCAACATCAACAACACATCCTGTGGGGATGGCATGCCGACTTTGACCCGGGCTTTCGCGCAGTCGTGCAATACCGCGTTCATCATTGCGTCACAGAAGATGCCGGCAGACGCCCTCGACGACATGGCAAAGCGGTTTGGTTTCGGTGAAACGTTCAAAATCCCGCTGACAGTCACGCCCTCGCAATTCCCCGAAAACATGGACGCCGCACAAACCGCGATGTCATCCATCGGGCAGTTTGAGGTGCAGACAACACCCATGCAGATGGCCATGGTCACCCAGGCCGTCGCGAATGGCGGGGTGATGATGCAGCCGTTCTTAGTGGATTCCATCGTCGATGCTGATAACCAGGTGCGTGCAACGACGCAGGAAAAGGAACTACTAACCCCCATCAGCGCCCAGATCAGCAAAGAACTGGTGGAGATGATGGTCGCAGCGGTGAATGAGTCCTACGGAACGGCGGGCGCAGCGGGTCTAAGCGGTGTTCAGGTGGCGGCTAAGACCGGCACGGCCGAAGTTGGGGATGGAAGCCGCACGAACGCGTGGACCGTGGCATTCGCACCCGCAGAGAATCCACAACTGGTGGTCGCCGTGCTGGTTGAGGCAACCGACGCTGACCCGACCCCGGGCGGTGGCTCCACGGCCGCACCAATCGCCGGGGCGCTGTTAGGAGAAGGATTGCGATGACCAGCACACCGGTGCCTCCCCAGGATCAGAACGGGAAGAAGAAGCAGCCAGCGCCGATTCGCGCGGGCAGCCAACTGCAGGGGCGCTACAACCTCATCAACCGCATCGCGAAGGGCGGTATGGGGGAAGTGTGGCGTGCTCGGGACACGCGCACGGGCACGATGGTCGCCGCGAAGGTCCTCCGCCCGGAGCTAACGGGGGAAGAGATCTCCCTGTCTCGCTTGCGTATTGAGGCCAAGAACGCAATGAAAGCCCGCCACCCCAACATCGCAGCCGTGTTGGATTCCGGTGAAAGTGATGGTCAGGGGTGGATCGTCATGGAGTTGGTCCCGGGTGACCCGCTCACCGACTTCGTTGGAGAGGGCAGGCGCCTGAGCGCCGAGGAACTCATTCCCGTCCTCAGCCAAACCGCCTTCGCCCTCGACGGAGCCGCGCAAGCGGGGATTGTCCACCGCGACATCAAGCCCGCAAACATCATGGTGCGCGAAGACGGCCTTGTGAAACTCACTGACTTCGGGATCTCTTACGCGGCCGGTCAGGCGAATCTGACGGCCGTTGGGATGGTGATGGGGACGGCTCAGTATCTGGCCCCGGAACAAGCGATGGGGTCGATTGCGACCCATTCCGGGGACCTGTACGCGCTTGGCATCATCGCGTATGAGGCGTTGGCGGGTTACCGTCCATTCACGGGAAAGACCGTGGTGGAGATAGCAATGGCCCATGTGAACGAGGACGTGCCGCCGCTACCCGCCGACGTTCCAGAGCCGCTGGCGGACGTCGTCTATCAGTTGCTGGAGAAGGAACCCAAGAAGCGCCCCGCGTCCGGTACGGCACTTGTGCGCGCGTTGAACAAGGCGGCCGCGGAAATCGGAGTGGCAACGGACCCGCGGCCCCTGCGCAAACCCGGGGCGCCCGAACCTCCCAAGCGGCAGGGCGAGGGCGAGGAGGCTCCGAAGATGGACGCCAGGTTCGCCTCTCGACGCGCCCTCCGATCTAGGAATGCCGGCGCGGCTACGCCCTCGCAAACCCGCATGGCCGCGCGTAGCCCCGCGGCTGCACCCTCATCCGCACCGGCGCCTGCTCCCTCACCTTCGCCTTCGCCTTCCTCTTCGCGCGCGCAGAGGCCAGGGGCGACACCAAGCCGACGTCGGTCGCCCTCACCCTCGCCCTCATCCGCACAGCGCGACTCCCTGTGGCACCCCGTCTCCGCCGCCCCCTCCCTAGGCAGCCAGAAGAACCCTCCGGCACCACGAAGCCGTGTTGCGGACAAAGCGGGCCAGAAGAAGACCGACGTGGGTCTGTGGGTGATCATTGGGCTTGTCGCGCTTACAGTGGTGCTCATTATCGTTGCGATGCTGCGCGATAAGACGCCCACGGAAAATGACCAAGCAGCAGGACCCGGGTGGTCCTCCTATGCAGTAGAGCTGGAGGTTGAACTATGGCTGAGTCCGATTCACGTCTCCTAGGGGGACGGTACGAAGTCCGCTCCCTTATAGGCCGTGGCGGAATGGCGCAAGTCCACCTGGGGAGGGACACGCGGTTGTCTCGCTTGGTGGCAATAAAGATGTTGCGTGTCGACCTGGCCCGGGACTCTATGTTCCAAACGCGCTTCCGCAGGGAAGCCCAAGCGGCTGCCTCCTTGAACCACCCCAACATCGTTGCCGTTTACGACACCGGGGAAGAGCCGGTGAGAGGCGCGGATGGGAAGACCGTTTCGGTTCCGTACATCGTGATGGAATACGTGGAGGGGCACACGGTGAAGGAGCTCCTTGCGGACTCCACCCCCGTACCGATCCCGGAGGCGGTTGAGATCTCCGCGGGTGTCCTGGCGGCGCTGCAGTATTCCCACATGGCCGGCTTGGTTCACAGAGACATAAAGCCGGGCAACGTGATGCTTACGAACAGTGGCAAGGTCAAAGTCATGGACTTCGGGATTGCCCGCGCAATGGCGGATTCCCAGGCCACCATGACACAGACGAACGCGGTCATCGGCACAGCCCAGTACCTGTCGCCAGAGCAGGCGCGTGGTGTGGCGGTTGATGAGCGGTCCGATATCTATTCGGCAGGATGCCTGCTCTTTGAGCTGCTAACCGGCCAAGCCCCGTTCAACGGGGACAGCGCCGTGTCGCTTGCCTACCAGCATGTGTCGGAGCCGCCGCCGGTTCCGTCTTCCGTCGCGGGCGACATTCCCCCTGAGCTGGACCGTGTCGTGTTGAAGGCCTTGGCGAAAGATCCTGAAGACAGGTACGCCAGCGCAGCGGACATGGAGGTCGACTTGGTGCGGGCTGCCGACGGGCTGCCCATAAGCGCACCACCGTTGTCCGCATACACCAGTGACACTTCGGCCCAGACCGCTGTCCTAGGTGGCGCAGCCGCGGCTGGCGCGACCATGAGTGGCGCGACGATGAGCGGTGCCACCCAACCGCTGAGTCCCGTGACCTCCACAATGCAGTACACCGGGCCGACGCGAGCGGATGCGTTGGCGACTCAAGACCCGACCTCGACCGGCACCATTCCCGCACAAACTCAGCCGAAGAAGAAAAAGACCATGGCTGTCATCGTTTGGCTCCTGGTTATTCTGGCTGCCGCCATGGTTGCTTTCGTTGTCTACACGTTCTTGAACCAAGATAAGAGCGACCAGGTAGAAATGGTTGCGGTACCGGACGACTTGATCGGCATGACCCAAGCGGAGGCCCGCGCTGCCATTACTGACGTCGGACTTCAGTTCACGTTGGATGAGACACCGGTGATGGACTCGGACATTGAGGTGGGATTGGTGGCGGAGACAAATCCGCCCTCTGGCAAGGAAGTGCAACTGGGTTCCACAGTCGTTGTGCGACTTGCTGGGGGTCCATCTTCCACGGTGATTCCGGACCTTGTGAACATGAGCGTGGATCAGGCAACCACTGCCCTGACCGACGCCGGTTTCAAGGTTGGAACGGTTGTTGAGGCGAATGAGCCGGGTTACAAGGAGAAGACGGTTATACGCTCTGATCCGGGGATCGGCACAACCCAACCTAAAGGGACCACGGTGAACCTGACGGTTGCATCCGGATACGTGGATCTACCCACCGGGATGGAAGGTTCGCCTCAGGAGACCGTGATAGCGCGGCTTACGGAACTTGGGTTCACGTATACGCTGACCAGCGCGAACAGCGACTCAGTTGCCGCTGGAAACGTAATTTCCATTAGTCCAACGGGCCTGCAACGTCAGGGAGCGCTTATCACCGTGACCGTTTCGCTTGGTCCGGTGCCCGCACCGGAGCCGCCTCAGAGCGGATAGCCGCCGCAATGGTTTAGGGGGTGGGAGCCGCGCTCTCACCCCCTTTTTCCGTTAACTCACGACCCTGTTTAGCTCACTGTCGTGTCGAAAAACTCCGCATTGAACCAGGGGTAAACCCACTCAAACAGGCCATAAACTACCGCGGCAATGATGAGGACGGACCAGATCACCTTCAGCCAGATTGGACCGGGTAGGTGGCGAAAAATCCAGGAGTACATTAGGTTTCCTCTCACGTTCCGTCGCTGCCGCCACCGGCGGGCTCATCTTTGAGAAGCAGCGGGATTCCATCGGACTTCGGCACCCAGTACTTCATCTCACTCCAGACAATGAACCGCTCCGTGTTGCCGAATTCCGGGTGGCAGGTGGTCATGGTCATGATGCGTTTTGTCGGCTCCACCCCCGGCTCATTTGGGACGGGGAGGATAACTCTTGTGGCGGTGGGGTCCACGATTTCGCGGCCGTACACCTCATAAACCAGCCACGCATCAGCCGTCTCAACGACTATGGGATCCCCGTCTTCCAGCGTGTCTATCCTGCGGAAGTTGTTCATGTAGGTGCGCCGGTGGGCAGCGATGGCAAAGTTCCCAATCTCCCCCGCCTGCTGCGTATCCATGTAATGCCCGGCCCAGCCGTTGTCTAAAACGGCGTGGCTGGTGCCCTGCGCGACTGGCATTACGCGGTAATTCCAACGAGGCACGTGCAGGAGCGCGTATATCTCCCCTTCCGGAATGTCCCCGACTGGAGGTGGGTCGTCCGTATTCCGCACTTCCGTGTATACCGTCCCAGTCGGCGGATTCACCTCACGGAACGTCGCGATTTCCTGTGCGACGGAGCCCTCCAACTCAAACGACGTCCACCACAACTGCCACACGATGAAGAGCAACAAGAACATGCCCGCGGTGATCAGAAGTTCGCCTACGACTCCAACAAGGGCGGAAAAGAATCCACGTTTCTTTCGAGGGCGAGGCGCGGGATTTCCCGAATCCCCCTCCGCCCTCGCCCCCACCCTAGATGGATAGGGGGACGCGCCATTGGACGTTAGCCCTGCCTGCGGAGGCACAGCGTTCGACATATCTATGCCCTTCCTGGAAGCGTGGCGTACTGCAGTGCGGACAGGTCCGATGCGGCCGAGATGGTCGTGGAGTCGTGAACCTGTACATCCCAACCCAGTTGGTAACGCACCGTATCTTCCTTGTAGAGCCTAACGGATGGGTCAGAGTCCAACGCAAGTAGCATTCCATCCACGTTTCCTATGGCGGTGATCCTGTAGGGGGGCGCGTAGGACCTAGCGCCGACAAGTATGACGTTTCCGACACATCGCACGGGCGTGGAAAACGTCACGCGGACACCCTGCACGCTCATCGCTTCTGCACCGCCGCTCCACAGCGCGTTCATGACGGCGTCAACATCTTGCTGGTGGACCACGGCGGCGTTGACGTTGGCTGCGTTATCCAGCACGAAGTCAGCCGGAGAGTCATCTAGGGTCACAGTTACGCCCGGGCCTGCCAGTTCGCCGCGGAAACCAAGGGCCACGCTTGCCACAAGGGGGGACGATTCTGCGATGACATCGTCCTGATCCAGGCGCATTTGCTCCACGGTTTCTTCTAGGTCGAGGACGGCCTTCTGCTGCTCCCTCACCAACCCCGCCATGTTCAGCTCTGAAGGGTTCCCGTGGGAGCGGGCGCTGTACGCTGAAATCCCAAAAAGGAGACCCGCGGCGATGGTCACAAGGAGCACCGCAAATGCGGAGCGCACCGGAAGTCTCTGTCGTTTCATCACCCCGACGCGGCGCGCTGAGGTGGACCTACCGCGAGAAGTACTAGGTTTTGGTGACATAGAACCCCTTCTCCTCGGATTAGTTGGTTTGGCCCTAGGCTACTAGTCTATGAGGTGGCTTTGTCTCACTCGTCGGCGTCTTGGGTGCCCAAAAAAGTGGAGGGCGGACGCCGCCGCAGAATTAATCGGGGTCTGGACGACCTGATTGCACTGATGTGGAGCAGGAACCACACCTAAGAGGAGGAAACGTGGCCAAACAGGATAAGAAGCGCCGCGAAGAGGACCGCCGCAGGGTGACTGAGGACGATGATGTCCCAGATAGCTGGACAAAAGGCATTCCGCTAAGCCCCTCATGGTGGGCTCCTACCTTCGTGACCCTCCTCATTGTTGGCTTGGTCTGGCTGGTTGTGTACTACTTCAGTGGCACGGCCTACCCGATTCCGGGCATCGGCTACGCGAATCTGGTGATTGGGATTGTGATCATGATGGCGGGGTTCATCATGACTTTGCGCTGGAAGTAGCACTTTTCGCAGTTGCAACTGCGGGGTCCTGAGTCGGGGCGCGGTCCTGAGTAGGGGCGCCGCGATCAGGGGCGTTCTTGCCGTCACGGCCGGTGTCAACTTGGCTTGGGTCGGGGCGAGGGCGCCTTTTGTGTGCCCGCACCCGTCCCGCGGACCGACGTCCCCGCCGCTGCACCAACCCCGCGCACCCACATCGGCCCGACATGCACCTGTGCCGGCACTGCTGGCTCACGTCGGCCCCCCAAGCGGCTCCAATCCTAAGACCGAAGGTTATCCCCAACATCGAAGGTTAATCCCGGGATTAACGTTCGGTCATGTGCCACAACCTTCGGTCTTAGAAAACCAGTAGGTGCAAACACCCGGGAATCTCAGAAAAGCAGCTGCAAAAGGGGGCGTTCATGTTGACGCAACACGAACTATCGAAGGTTGTGGCTAACTATCGGACGTTGTTCCCGGGCACAACCATCGATAGTCGACCACAACCTTCGATAGTCCTTCGAGAGTCCGGATCCTCCAAAGCCACGTCGCCCCTTCCGGTGCCACCTTGACATCTTCTGCGGCGGGCAACCCGGGGTTGGTTGCGTTGGTTGTGCCTGATCGAGAGATGTGGCGTGTGATCGATAGATATTCCCGGGCACAAGCCTCGATCAGGCGCCACATCGTTCGATCACAAGAACAGAACAGACGCAATTCTTGACTGCCAAGCCGCGCCGATGTGCCCAGAAAACACCGCAGCAACAGCACCCCACGCAGAGTTATCCCCACCTGTGTCCACAAGTGGGGATAACTACACGGTTGTAACTTCAGTCTGGCCTGCGTGGATGCCGCTACTGCACGGGTTGCAAGCCTGCGATGCGCGGATTGTCCGCAATCAGCGAGGGCGACGAAGCGAACGGAGTGGACGAAGGCGCGGCAGCGTGGCAGACGGAGGCGCCCCAGCCGCCGCAGTCCAACGACCGCGCCGACCTAAACCAACGCCATGTACATCCCCCAGGTCGCACCCGCAAGCGCCACCGTCAGCGCCACAGTGGCAGCAATGTCCCAAAGCAGTCGTTGGGATCGGCGGGGCCCACGCGTAAGGTCCGCAACCCACACGTAAACCGCGGCGGTCAGCAGACCAGCCAGGAATCCCCCGATGTGGGCTTGCCAGGAAATGCCGGGGACCAAGAACCCGTACGCAAGGTTTATCGCCAACAGGATCAGGATGGAGTTTGTGGACATCCCGGATCTTCGCTGTGCAATGAAGATTGCGCCGAACAGGCCATATATTGCCCCCGAAGCCCCCACCACCCCCTGGGTGAACGTGGCCGGTGCAACGAAGACCCACCCAATGACCGCCATGGATCCGCCCAGTGCGCTCAATAGGTAGACCGCAAGGAACCGCCAACTGCCCATTGCGCGCTCCACAGCTGTTCCCAGCACGTAAAGCATCAGCATGTTGAACAGGATGTGGAAGAAACCAAGGTGTAGGAACGCTGCAGTCAGCAACCTCCACGGCTCAAAGTAACCTGCAGCCGGTGACATCGCGAGGGTCTGGTACAACCCCGGCACTATCTTCACGATCACGTAGACGGCAACATTCATCACCATCAGCGTCAAGGTAGCCGGGGCACCTGCAAAGCGGGTGTTCGCCAGCCTTCCGCCTGCAGCCCGGTGCGCGGTGCGTGCCTGCCGACCCGCACAATCCACACAAACTGCGCCAACCTCAGTCTGGATCGCACAGTCCGCACATGCGGGCCTATTGCAACGCTTGCAATAGGCTACTGCCGGAACACCCCGATGCTTCGGGCAGGTTTCTTGACGAGGCGAAGTGGACCGCTGTCCAAACCTTGGAATCTCACTCATCAGCGCTTCCGCCCACCCGTTTACCGCACCTACTTGGTGATCTCAATATTCTTTATCACCACAGGCGTCACAGGACGGTCGTTTGCCCCGGTCGGAACATTGGAGATCGCGTCTACGACAGCCTTCGAGTCCTCATCCAAAACCTTGCCAAAAATGGTGTGCTTCCCATTCAGCCAAGGCGTGGGTGTAACCGTGATGAAGAACTGGGAGCCGTTGGTGCCCTTACCGAACCTCTTCCCCGCGTTAGCCATGGCCAGCAGGTAGGGCTCTGAGAAGGTGAGCTCCGGGGAGATCTCATCGTTGAACTGGTAGCCCGGTCCGCCCATGCCGGTCCCCATGGGGTCCCCGCCCTGGATCATGAAGTTCGGGATTACCCGGTGGAAGATCGTGTCGTCGTAAAGAGGACGAGAGGTCTTCTTCCCCGTCGCGGGATCATCCCATTCCTTCTCCCCCGTCGCCAAACCAACGAAGTTACGGACCGTGTTCGGTGCCTGTGCCGGGTACAGCTCCATGCGGATGTCACCCATGCTGGTGTGAATAGTTGCTTCCATTTTTCCTCATTCCCTCAAACGAATATCTGCGCAGCGCGCTAAATCTGGAGCGTCAAGTGTTAAGACCCGATTTGAACGAGGGCGTCCCCCAAACCACCAGGCCCCATTCCCCAGGCCCCTCCATGCCCAAACAGTCTACGCGGGCCCTCCACCCAAGTCCGTGCTGGCAGTGGGTTTATTGGACAATCTGGACGCCGGTTTCGCTACTAGCGGCTTCCATTGACCCAAGGTCGACCACGTTCTCAAAACCCGCATCGCGAAGTAGCGCTGTTGCCTGCCCGGAACGGTTGCCGCTGCGGCAGTAAACCAGGTAGTTGACATCCGGGTCCAAGCCTGCGATCGCTTCTTGGAACTGCCCGCCGTTCAAATCCAGGTTGGTCGCACCATCAAGGTGCCCTTCCGCGAACTCCTCAGGGGTCCTGACATCGATGATGACGCTGTCCTCCACGGGAACAGCGGCCTGCTCCCCCGCGCTGGAAGAGCTACCTGGGGCGGCGTCGGCAGACCCAGATCCGCTGGAGCAGCCAACGGCCCCCATACCAAGAGCACCGACAAGAGTCAGGAGAGCGACAGAACGCATTACATTATTTTTCATACATAGATACTACCGGGGGTATATTGAGCGTGACTAGGTGCGTGTGTGCGCTTGAACATTTCTTAGGCCATGCCCGCCAAGCCTTCTCCCGATTCGACGTTAAGGTGGCAGGGAAGTCAAAGGGCGACTAACTTTGTAGGGGAGTAGGCGCAACTGAACAGTGAGGTCCGAAATGGCTGATATCGAAGAAATCAAGGAAAAGGCAACGGAGATTTTCTCGGCTGCAAAGGAACATGCCTCGGATATGGCGGATAAGGCCGTAGAGGTCGGTGTTCCCGCGGCTGCGAAGGCCCTTGATGTTACCAAGGAAAAGTGGGAAGAGATTGAGGCGCAGGGTGAGGCCGTGATCGCAAACCTAGACAAGAAGGGCAAGGCGCACGCGGAGGCCGCACTGTCGGCTGTGGAAAAGCACGCCAAGGAGCAGAAGAAGTCCCACACGGGACGCAAGGCCCTGGG
Organism: uncultured Actinomyces sp.; assembly: GCA_964616925.1. Lineage (GTDB taxonomy): Bacteria > Actinomycetota > Actinomycetes > Actinomycetales > Actinomycetaceae > Scrofimicrobium. The sequence continues at coordinate 15,721 of CAZTTD010000022.1, read as the reverse complement.
CTGGTCAATGGCAGCCGTTGGCGTAGGCGGGGTCGCCTACCTGCTGTGGCGTCGCTCCCGCCCGGTTGAGGATCCTTGGGCTGAAGAGTACTGGGTGGACCTGAAGGATGAGGCGGGCGCAGAGGAAATCTCCGCTGAAGAGGTCGCACTGGATGAGGCAATCGTAGAAGCCATCGAAGAGGCCATTGCGGAAGCCGAAGCGGAAGCCGAAGAAGAGAACAAGTAGGGCGTACGGCACAGGCCGTCCCCAAGGCTGAACCAAGAAGGCCGGCGCAACCCACAACCTAAGTGGGGGCGCCGGCCTTCTTGCAAGGTCCCTACTTATCCGCGTACACCGACTTCACGTTCTCACCACGGATCAGGCGCGTGGAGCCGCCAACCCCCAGCTCCTTGATAGCCAAACGCCCAATCATCTGCTGGTTCGTGGTTGTGCGCTCCGCCCTCGCTTGTGAAACGAAGCTGATTCCCCAGTGGAACAGCGTGGAAACCTGGGACTTGAACCCCGTGATGTACAGGACGTGCAACCCCAGCCACGCGCCCCACGCGGCTATCCCGTCCATCTGAATGTCCCCCACGCTGGCGACCGCTTGGAACCTTGAGATCGTAGCCATTGACCCCTTGTCCCGGTAGCCGAACGTCGTCTTCTTCGGGGAGATGCCTGCCAACTGCGCCTTGATCTTGTCGGTAACAAACTTGGCTGCCTGAATGGCGCCTTGAGCAACGCCAGGGACGCCCTTCAGACTCATCATGTCGCCGATCACGAAAATGTCCGGGTGGGACGGTACCGACAGATCAGGGGCCACCTCAACGCGACCAACGCGGTCCAGCGTCACACCTGTGCGTTCAGCCAGCGTCTTTGCCAGAGGTGGGCCCTGCACACCCGCGGCCCAGACCTTACACGTGCTTGGCAGCACCTCAATGTTGCCCACCTTGTTCTTCATGGTTACCGAGTCCGCGTCAACGTCCGTCACAAACGTGTTCCCGCGGAACTCCACGCCCAGGCGGTCCAGCGCCTCCTTGGTGCGCTCCCCCAGCTCCTTACCGAAGGTGGGTAGGGGCAGCGGACCGCCCTCGACCAAAAGAACGCGCGCGTCGGTCGGGTTGATATTTCGGAACTCATGCCTCAGCGTGTGCGTCGCCAGCTCCCGGATCTGCCCCGCCATCTCAACGCCCGTCGGCCCCGCACCAACCACGACGAACGTCAGTAGTTGCTGGACTTTCTGCGGATCGTCCTCAACCTCCGCCTGCTCAAACGCCGCGAAGATCCGCGCCCGCAGTTCCAGCGCGTCATCGATCGTCTTCATGCCCGGCGCGAACGTCGCAAAGTGATCGTTACCAAAGTAGGACTGCCCGACGCCCGCCGCCAAAATCAACGTGTCATAATGCGTGGTCTTCTTACGTCCGTAGTTGCGCCAGTGAACCGTCTTCTTGTGTGGGTCAATGTCCGTCACCGTTCCCAGCATCACCTTCACGTTACGCTGGCGCTTCAGTATTTCGCGGGTCGAGGGCGCTATTGCCCCTTCCGACAAGATCCCCGTCGCGACCTGGTACAGCAGCGGTTGGAAAAGGTGGTAGCTGTCGGAAGAAATGAGGGTCACCGTCACGTCGGCGCGCGCTAGGTTGCGCGCCGCAAACAGCCCCCCGAACCCCGAACCAACAATGACAACCCGATGTTTGGCCATGCCGTCTCCGTTCACAAGTGCTTAAGCCCCAAGGCTACTTAATAAGGGACGTTATTCCTATGCTTCGCAGATAAAGTGCGTAGCGGGCCGTTTATAACAACTTGGGACCAAAGTCCGTTCCACCCTGTGACCAAAGCTTCCCTTCAAGAAATTCCCCTGGTAACTTGCCTCTCGTGACGATCGCAACCAAACGCCCAACTCTCCTGGTCTCAGGTGTCGCTTTAGTGCGCTCGGATGATCTTCGTGAGCAGGCGCTTACTAAGCGATTGGTCAACGGGATCATGACTGCGGCCGCCGGCCTCTGGGACGTGGACTTCTCATGGGGTGAAAGCGACGGGACCTCTGGTGCGCTGGGGAAACTGGACAATGCCGACGCCCTCGTCCTTATGGGTGGCCCAGACGTCGACCCCCAGTTCTATGGTGGCGACGCGGATTACAAGAACGCACAGACTCATTTTCCCCGCACTGACGAAGCACAGATCGCTTTGATTCAGGCTGCGGTTGACCGTCACATGCCTACCTTGGGGATCTGCCGCGGAATGCAGCTCCTGAACGTCGCGCACGGCGGCACTTTGATCCAAGACATGTCGGAACTAACTGGACACGCCAGTTTCGACCTTCTGACTGACTTCGTATTTGACCGTCACACGGTGAACGTTGCGGACAACTCACGCTTGGCAGACGCCCTCGCCCCTAATCGCGAACCCGGGACCGGTCTGCGAACGCTGGTGCACAGCGCGCATCACCAGGCGGTGAAAGAGGTGGGTGAAGGTCTGGTCGTGACGGCCAGGGCCGATGATGGGACGATTGAGGCGCTGGAGCACGTTTCGGCTCCCGTGGCCGGCGTTCAGTGGCATCCGGAAGATCCTGACGCGGACCCCACGGGACTCACCCGTATCATGTCCCGAATGCACGCCCGTTGCTGCCCAACGCCGGTGGCTGCCTAGTTTACGGTCCATTTACTTGCGGCGCGGCCGTATGCCCGCACACGGCTTTCAAAACCTAAAAACGCTATTTGGCGCTAAGGAGAAGAAAATGAGTACACCAAAGACTCGGTCCAAGGTGCGTTTCACGCAACTTGTGGCTGTCGCAGCGGCAGCGACCCTTGCACTTGGGGCCTGCTCCAGCGGCGGGACCGCAAAACAGTCCGGAGCAGCCGAAGAGTCGCAGAGCACGGGTGAGGTCACGTCCTCACTGACCGGCAACCTGGATTCCGGAAACAGTGTTTATGACGAGGTCGTTAATAGCGCCCCCGTCGCCAGCGACGAAATCATCGCGGCCAGCGAATGGGCAACCGCAATCAAGGAATCCGGCGTGCTTCGCGTCGGCGGCACGGAGACCTCAGAGCTGTTCTCAAAGCTGGACCCCATCTCCGGGGTTGTCAGCGGATTTGATGCGGGTCTGTCCCAGATGCTGGCCCAGTACATCACCGGGGACTCCGCCAACACGAAGCTCACCCAGGTGAGCGTTGATACCCGCGAAGAGCTGCTGGTGAACGGGCAGGTAGACGTCGTGTTTGCGACCTACTCCATCACACCTGAGCGCATGGAACGCATTGACTTCGCCGGCCCCTACTACTCTTCAGCGGCAGCCGTTCTGGTGAAGTCCGACAACACGGACATCAAGGGTGTGGACGACCTGGCAGGCAAGATTGTAGCGACGCAGGCTGGTTCCACGGGTGTTACAACCATTGAAGAGTTCGCCCCTGAGGCAGAGATCTTGGCTCTTCCAGACCACGCGCAGGCAGTTCAGGCCGTCCAGCAGGGACGCGCCGATGCCTACGTTATTGATCAGACCCTTCTGCTGAACGCGGTTGTCCAGAACGACGACCTCATGGTTGTCGGTGAACCGTTCGGTGATGAGGACCTTTACGGCGTTGGTATCCAAACCGACACCGACGGAGCAGAGTTCGTCAACGAATGGTTGAAGACCATTCAGGACAACGGAATGTGGCTGGCGCTTTGGTACGCGACGATCGGTGAAATGACCGGCGTCCTTTCGGAGCCTACGCCTCCGGCCATTGGTTCCCACGTGGAATAAAACCTAAAGATAGCTAGGATTCCTCGAATGGTTCTTTGGCAGTATCGCGACCTTTTTCTACAGGGCTTGGGCACAACACTGCAGCTCACCGCCCTGGGGTTCATCTTCGCGATGCTCATTGGGACCATCATGGCAATCTTTCGGATCAGCCCGATTGTGCCGTTGCGCGCAGTCGGGCTGATCTACGTCGACATCTTCCGAAACGTCCCCCTGATGAGCCTCATAATCGTAGTCGTCTACGCCCTGCCGGAAGTGGGGTTGATGTGGGGTTATAAGACCTCAATCATCATCTCCATGTCACTGGTGGGTGGCGCTTTCATCTGTGAGGCGCTCCGCGGGGGTATCAACTCTGTCCCTGCAGGCCAGATAGAGGCGGCACGGTCCCTTGGCCTGACATTCACAGGGACCATTGGTTACGTGGTCTTGCCCCAAGCGTTCCGCTCAATGATCCAACCCCTAGTCACGGTGTTCATCGGGATCTTCCTGTCATCGTCCCTGGCCGGAGTAGTCGGCGTCATGGACCTGACCGCCACGGTCACCTACATAAACAACCGTGAAGCCCGTGGCCTGATGACCTTCATGGTCGCAGCCGTCATCTACCTGGTGATCTCCTTGGGCGCCGGCGTTGTCGGAGACCGTTTGGAACGCAAGTTGAGGGTGCTGCGATGAGTACCATTTTGTTCGACGCGCCCGGACCCATCGCGGCCCGCAGGATCCGCTGGATCACAATCGTTTCCGTCATCGCGATAGCCGCCTCCATCTTCTACGCGATCTACCTCTTCGGGGTGAACGGCCAGTTGGCGCCCGCGAAATGGGAAATCTTCACGAAGTGGCCGATCATCCGATACTTACTAAAGGGCCTGCGTAACACACTGTTGGCTGCGGCTGGATCCGCGATGATCGCATTGCCGCTTGGCGTCGTCCTCGCCCTAATGCGCCTTTCCCCCCAAAACCTGATCAGGTGGGTCGGGACCGGGCTGATTGAGTTCTTCCGCTCCATCCCTCTTCTGCTACTCATCTACATCTTCTTCATCGCACTGCCGAAATACGGCGTGAATCCGGACCTGTACTGGAAGTTGGTCATCCCAATCGGCCTCTGTTCAGGTGCGACAATCGCGGAGGTGTTCCGCGCGGGGATTCTTGCGCTACCGAAAGGGCAGGCTGAGGCCGCGGAGGCCCTGGGGATGACCCGCAACCAGGTGATGGGCTACGTCGTGTTGCCCCAAGCGGTTCGACTGGTGATGCCGTCCCTGCTGGCCCAGGTTGCGATCCTCATCAAGGACACGACCCTGGGTTACGTTGTTTCCTATCCGGAACTGCAGTTCTCTGCCAAGGTCCTGGTGTCCAACACGGGCGACTTGATCCAAACTTACCTGCTGGTCACGGTTGTTTTCATCCTGGTGAACTTGGCTATCACGCGGGTCGCGGATGGGTGGAGTAAGCGCCAGCAGCGCCGCTACCTGTCGGGCCGCAAGCGCGGTGGCACCGGCGCCGTCCTAGGCCAGAGCGTCCAGGGCCTGGCCCAGTAGAGCGCCACTATTTTGGGGGTCGAGGACGCCCCGCGCACCTCAGTCTTGCGGCAACCCCTCACGTAGCGCCGCCGCAAACGTCGGGGCTGGATCCAACATCGGCAACAAGACCATCTGTGCCGCGTGGTAAACGTCGGGTTTTCCAGCCCACGTTCCCGTGGACTTCACGTTGGTGGCATCCAGCTCATGGTTCCACTGGCCCGGTGCAACAATCAGGTTTTCGAGGGCGTAATTCCACCACTTCTGGATCTGCTCTGGCAGTTCCCCGGTCGACTCTCCTTCGGCTTCCAGGGTCTTCGCCAAAACCGCCGCAGCCCCGATTGCTTCGCACAGGACCCAGTGCATGCGGGCGTTCACGACAGGTTCACCGTCGAAGTCCGTTGTGTAAACAAAGCCCTCCGCACCGTCTGCTTCCCAAGCATCTGCAACGGCAGCGGCAAATAGTTCTTGCGCGCCCTCCAGCATCCAGTCCCCGACCGGCAGTCCAGCCGCAATGCGGGATCCGCGAGCGTGGAGCATTAGACGGGCCCACTCCAACGCGTGCCCCGGCGTGACCCCGTAGGGACGGAACGGGTGTGCGGGCTGGTCCTTGTTGTAGTCTTCGATGACTTCCCAGTCCAGGGAGTAGTGTTCCGGGATCCGCCATCCCCTTGGCTTAGCCTGCTCATAGACAAACCTCAACACGCGGGTCGCACGTTCCAGCAGCTCCGTGTCGCCAAGGACGTCTGATGCCGCTATCTCCGCCTCCACTGTATGCATGTTGGCATTGATGCCCCGGTAGTCTTCCGCCTCCGTAAAGGACCGGTTCCAGGACTCCGCGACCATGCCGGTTTCAGGGTCGTACCAGTGCTCCAACTGCTCAGCCAGCGCAGAGTCCAGCAAGCCCGGTGCCTCATCATTGCCCGCAGCCACGGCAGACGCGGCCGCCAAAATCGCAAACGCCTGCGCGTACGCTTCCTTGCGGTCATTCACGGGGACACCAGCGCCGTCTTCACCCGGATGAGATTCAATCGAGGAATACCAACCCCCATAAACCGGGTCGCGGAAGTAGTTCAACAGGGACTTCACGCCGTGATCCATGTAGTCCCGGGCGCCTTCCACACCGATCATGGTGGCGAGGGCGAAGATATGCGTCATCCGTGCCGATATCCACAGTTCGACCGGCCGGTCGGGGTCCACCACCCCGTCCTCATCCATATAACCGAACCCGGTCGGCACCTTGGAACCACGCGCGAAACGAACCAGCGCGTAAAATTCTTCCAAAAGGGTTTCGTTGTTCATGTGCTCTCCTGTAGGGCCCGGTTTAGGCTGCGGACCAGTTCCGCCGGCATCTTTGCAACAACACGATCATAGGTTAGAAGACCGTTAGTTTCGTCCTCCACATCACACAATTGTGTATAAACGGTTGCGCCCAACCCACGATCCACAACGCGGGGAAGATCCCGGGCATGAAGCGCCTCAAATGCGGCGCTGAGAGCCTGCGGCGACCGGTGCAGCCCGTAGCCGAACGTCTTGTCCCCCCAAGTGTGTCCGGCCACCGGCATGGACAGCCCGCCGTATTCCGTGAGGGCCAGGACGCGGTGGTCCGGCAAACGTCCGACCATGGTGGGTGGGCGGAAGTAGAGGTGGACGCTGTGAAGGTCGCCCTCGCCCTGATCAAACCACCCCGACGCGTGATCCACCGGGCGGGTCGGGTCCAAACCACGTACCATCTGCGCAACTAAGCCTGCGTCAAACTGCCCCCATCCCTCATTGAACGGAACCCACATGACCACGGAGGGCGTGGAGTACAGCAGCGCGATCATGTCGGCCAACTCCGCGGCGAACATCGAAAGGCCCTCCGGATCCTGGCGCCCCAGCAACGGACCTGGCCGATCCGGCACCCAATACGGGACCACAACGCGGGAAATCTGCAGAGACTTGCGCGGCCTGCGTCCCCCGTTCACGGCGTCCTGCCACACCAGCATCCCCAGCCGGTCGCAATGGTAGTACCAGCGCAATGGCTCCACTTTGAGGTGCTTGCGCACCATGTTGTAACCCATGTCTTTGGCGGCGGAAATGTCAAAAATGGGGGCCTCGTCCGCCGGGGCGGTATACCCGCCGTCCGGCCAGAACCCCTGGTCCAGCACGCCGCACGCGAAGTGCGCTTCACCGTTGAGGGTGAGGGCGGCGCGCCCATCAGGACGCCTACCAACGCCGACGGTACGCAGAGCGAAATAAGAGGCTACCTCATCATCCCCAACTCTCACGCGCACCGGGTAAAGATAGGGCTCCTCCGGCGTCCAGACCCGCCCTTGCGGCATTGGAATCACGGTCGGCACGTTCACGGGAATCTCTTCGCGAACGAGGGCGCCGCCCCCATCCCAGTCCGTCGGGCACCCCTCCTGATAGAGGCCCGGCCTCCCGATGGAGATGTGGGCGGGGGTGGCGTCGCCCTCGCCCATCACAACCACCGTGACCTCCACGTGGTCCAGTGCGGGCGTGAACACCAACTTCTCAACGTGCGTCTTCGGAACGAATTCGACCCAGACGGTCTGCCAAATGCCTGACTGCGGCGTGTACCAGATGCCGCCGCGCTTCAGCGCCTGCTTGCCCGCGCTCATGTAAGACGTGTCCGTGACGTCGCGGACGGAGAGGGTGAGGACCTGCTCCTCGCCCTCGTCCAAAGCGTCCGTAATATCAACCGTGAACGGCAGGTACCCGCCGACGTTACCGCCGACCTCCCGCCCGTTTACGGCAACGCGACAACTCTGGTCCACCGCGCCAAAGTGGAGAAGAACGCGGGAATCAGGCCGCATTTTCGCGGGGTCGAGGGCGAATGCGCGCCGATACCACAACGTTTCATCCGGCATGAGCGTGCGCCCGACGCCAGAGAGTGGCACCTCCGGAGAGAACGGAACCGTGATCGCGCCATCCCAGGTGTGTGGGGGTGAGGTGGGGTCATCGACCTCGAACGGAAGGGGCTCTTCGGGCGGGACGTCACCTACTGGGGCGCCGAGCCCAAGCGGCCGGATAGCATAGTCCCACTGCCCGTTCAGATTGATCCACCCGGTCCGGGTGAGCTGCGGGCGCGGATATTCGGGCAGCGGAAGCGCAGGGTCCACCGCCCGCCCCCACCGGGTGTACATGGCGCCCAACTACACGTACCGCTTCACAATCCCGTCCAGCAGGGCATCTGCCGCGTTCGTGACAAGGACGCCCACGGTGTCTATCCTGCGCAGCACCTCACGCTGTTTCAATGTGTCCATGGTCAGTTCATCTGCGAAAACGCGGGTCAGGCCCTTCTGGTATTTGCGCCGGAGCTGCCCCGCGTGGAAACGCGCTGCAAGGCATGCGTTGCGCGACTCGTCCGCGCCGGTCACTTCCACCGCGGCCCGCAGGGCACCGAGTGCGTCTTCCCCCGGGGCTAGGGCATCCCGAGACCACAAACCCGGCTTCACCTCCCACTTCGCCATCTCACGAACCAGGTCGCGGAGATTATCAGTGATGTCGTCCAGCGCGCGGGAGGCGCGGATCAGGTCCTCACGTTCCAGTGGGACCGTGAACGCCACGTTCACGCGTTCGGCCAAATCAAGGCGCGCATCGTCGCCCTCGTGCTCAATAGTGCGCATGGTTTTGCGCGATGCCTGGGCGCTGGCTTCGCGGGACAGGACCTGGTTTGCGACATCCAGTGCCTCCGCCGCCACATCCACCTGGCGGATCATGATTTCCTTGACGCTTTCCTTCGTGTTCTGTTTTGAGCGAGGGCGTGGGCGCATGAACATCATTGTTCTTCCCGACCGGCGTCGCGAGGTTGAGGCCATATTTTCCTCCTTCGTTGTCCCCAGTCCTCCAAACTATCGGATCAAAGGAACGGGAAACACAAATGATTCGTCAGGGTGAAGCAGTGGTCGGGCAGTGATCAGGCAATTAGAACGAGCAGATAGGACAGCCCCGCGGCGACCGGTAGCGTCCACAGCCACGCAATTCCGATGCGCCCCACGCTCTGCCAATAGATGACTTTGGTGGATCTGCTTATCCCAACACCAGCCACGGCGCCCGTGACGGACTGTGTCATGGAAAGTGGAACGCCTAGGGCAGATCCGGCTAGGACGGCCGCGGAAGCACCGGTTTCAACCCAGAGCAGGTCCAGTGGGCGCACAGGGGTGATTCCGTGGCGGATATACCTGCCTGATGGGCGCAGCCCAAACCACACGCCAAGCACGAAAAGGGTGGATCCGGCAAAGAGAGCGAACGGCATTGTGGCGACCTCTGGGATCGTGGCGCCGAATGCTGACGCAATCACGAACGCCATCTTCTGCCCGTCATTCGCGGCGTAAGCCAAGATCAGCAAAGGCAGCGCGAAGTGGCGATACGTAAGCAGGATCCGCCGGGTCATCTTGGTGTCGGAAAGGGCAAGTCTGCCCAGTCCAAACGCAATTATTCCAGCCACAAGCGGCGCGCTGAGGCCAAGAAGGATGACCCTAACCAACAGTGCGGTGGGCGCGACTGTCCCGTTCGCCCACGCACTTCCGGCCAAGGCACCAACCAACGCCAAAGTTATGGAGGTTGGAATGTTGACCAGGTTAGAGAGGGTGATGGTGGCCAGGACGGCCAGGATCATGAGTGCGGCCTGGAGTGGCGCATTCGGATTCAGACCCATCATGTTGTACAGAGAATCTGCCACACCCCAAAACCCAAAAAGTGGAACGACAGGCAGCAAGAGCCACAGGTAAGCGAGTGCGATCCAACCGCGGTCCCCACGCGACTGCAGCGCAATGGCCGTTAGCGGCGCACCATCATTCCGCCCGTTGACGGCAATGAATGCCGCACAGGTCAGGATGAGCAGGAATGTTGCCATTGTGGGATCGTTTCGTCATTGAGGGGCAGGCGGGTTCCTTCCAGTGTCGCTGTTGGGGCCGCTTTGTTAGCCACTCTAGACGTAGCAGCCGCTTCGCAGCTATGGATCCGACGCAACTTGTCGTGCACAAGGGCGCATACATCAACCTGCATTCACAACTTCACCGCAAAGCCGGTCCGCCATTCCGCTATGTTGACAATGCACTCTGCCAAGCCTTTAGGAGCACGCATGTCCCAATCTGCTGGTGCTGCAAGCACGGGAAAGGAACCTTCGAAGGGAACACTGGGAGGAACATCAAAGGCAACAACGGCCTTGAAGCCGCGAAGCCGGTCGACGAACCCTTCCAGTTTCCCGCTCATGGAGAGACCGACGGCTGCTATTTTGCTGGCCTTCAGCTCCGGAATGTTGAACGCCTGGACGTTCTCCCACGCGCAGATCTTCGCCACTGTTCAATCTGGGAACGTGGTTCAAATCGGCTATCAGCTGGTCGCCGGCAACTGGGACAAGTTCTTCTACGCGTTGGGCACACTGCTGTCGTTCGGGATCGGATCATTCATTGCCGGAGCGTTCATTGCATCCGCCCTGCGCAAACGAGGCCGGTACTCTCCCCCACTACAGGCTGCCCTAATCTTTGCACTCACAATCGCGCTGATTCTGGTTGCGACGAATGCTTGGCCGCCCCAGTACATTGCATGGCTGATCTCCTTTGCGGCCGGAATGCAGGGGAATGGCTTCCACAAACTGGATGGAATGCCCTACGGTAACGTGGCCGTCACTCTTGTAGCCCAGCTGGCTTTCAACTACCTTGCGCAATCCTTCTATGCCAAGACCGGTGCAGACGGGACATCCAATCTTCGCGTTGCCGGCATGTACTTCTCTGTTCTTGTGGCCTTCTCCTGCGGCGGCGCCGCAGGGTTCGGATTGGATGTCCTGTGGAGTGGACTTTCCATTGCCAGCGCAATCGTCATCACCGCCATCCTGATGGTGGCGACCATCAAGGCCAAGTCGGATCCTGACGCTCTGTAGGGGCCGGCTAAGCACTCCGCTTCGGGCGCAGTTAACAGTTAACAAGGTGTCTTTGTTGCCTTGAGCTGAACGCAGGTTGTGTCAGTTCAACACACTATGTGTACGTTCAACACGCGTTGTGCACGTACCCAAGGTGCGTTCGACTCACACACGGAGCGTCCAACTGACACATCGTGCGTCCGACTGACACAAGGTGCGTCCAACCTGTGTTCAATCGTCCCAACCGGCGCTCAACCTAGCGCCTCGCGCCGCGCACACAGCCTGCAGCACATGATCGACAATAGAAATCACCAAGATGGCATGCCAACCCCCAAGATGGCTAAGCCATCTTGAACCCTCTAGAGCCAACTTGATCCGTGCCACGCCATCTTGAACCCTCCAGAGCCAACTTGATCTGTGCCGTGCGTTTGCAGGGTGCGTGCAGCGTGCCGTCCGAATTCTAGATTGATGGGCGCTTACGGCCTGGACCGTCGCCCCGATATCTCACCCGGCAATCAACATTCCTAGGGTCACCGCGGCACCCAGCACTAAAACCGCTATTGCGATCAACGGAAACCACACTAAGAACGGGAATCTGTTGCGCGATTGAGTCTCCGGTTCCATGCGGACGACCTCCTCCTGGGCTTCGAGCCCCTCCAAACCTTGGCCAGCACCCGATTCGCCGGCTGTGTCATTCGTCTCCGGAGCGTCCATCCCCGGAGCATCCACCTCCGAGGCATCCATCTCCGGAGCGTCCACCTCCGAGGC
>CAZTTD010000022.1:0-3757 GCA_964616925.1 uncultured Actinomyces sp. | reverse complement strand
TCCCCGGAGCATCCACCTCCGAGGCATCCATCTCCGGAGCGTCCACCTCCGAGGCATCCATCTCCGAGGCGTCCATCTCCGGAGCGTCCATCCCCGAGGCATCCATCTCCGGGGTATCCATCTCCGAGGCGTCCATCTCTGCGTCGCCCACGCCGCCACCCACGTCGTTGCCCACATCGGACCCCCTTTCAACCAGCCACGACCCGTACACGGGCCACGTGCTGTGACTGTAGATCCGCTTCGGACAGCACCTGCCAAATATGGTTGATAACCCCCCTTATCAATAAAACAGTACGCAACATACGTATGGTCACGTACCATCAACCCAGAGAACATGTGCGAAGGGAGTGCCATGACGACGTTGAGTATGCAGTCGGTGGCGAACCTAGCGCATGTGCGGCGCCCCGTCGTTTCCATGTGGCGAAGCCGCCATGGAAATAGCAACCCGCCCTTCCCCACTGCCCTCCAAACGGAACCCTTGCTCTTCGACGCAGAGGAGGTCGCAGCGTGGCTTGAGGAGACCGGGCGGGGTAACAACCCCGACGCGCGTGCCGAAGTGATACTCCACAGCGCCGAAGCGAAGAGTGCTCAAGAGTATCTGCCAACCATGTCCGCGCTTCTCCTACTCAGCGCTCTGACAGGGGAACTCCTGGACGACCTCGACCTTGCCCACGCCTTCCCGTTGGTTCAAGCCGCAGGTTCTGAAAACCTTCTGACCTGGGAAGATGCCGCAAGCGCGCTGGCAAATGAGGATGCGTGCCAGTTGGCGGACGCGCTTGTGGACGCGTCTTTTTCTGGCGAGGGCGCTCTTCGCCATCTCCTCCAAACCCGCCTCAAGGACCACGTGGAGCAGAGCTTGGAGATCCTCAGTGATGAGGCGACCTCATTCCTGGGGGCCGTTTTGGCGGAGCTCCACCGGGCAGGACCACAGGTATTGGCGCCAAGTGGGCTGGGCGCGCTCCTCTGGGCAGATGAAATTGCTCGCGGCGTCGGCGAGGACGCTCAGCTCCGGTTCCAGATGACGCATGAGCGCCCTCGAAATGACGTTGAACAGGCCGCCTGGCGACTGTTGGCGACGCAGGGGACGATCTCAGAACCCACGGATGCACCCGCGGACACGGACCAGTCGACCGGGATCTTCGCCTCTGCGCCCGCGGACACGCCGCAACGCGCCGGGACACCCGCCATCACTCAGCCTGCGCCCACGACTTACCTTTTCTCCTGGACCTCCGCTCCCAATCCCGCAGAGTTCTTCGCGAAGCTGGAAGATCTCATTGCTCCTTTAAACTCCGGTGACCAACTGATCGTCTTGGGACCCACACAGTTCATGATCGAGGACGAAGGTGCCAGGGAGCGCCGCGCCTTCCTTGTTCCTAACCCCCGGTATGCGGAGCGCCTGCGGTACACGACGGCGCTGCCGCGCGGGATGTGCCGCTTCCAGCCCCGCAAAGCGTTGGCGCTCTGGGCCTTCGGGGCGCCGGAGTCGACGTGGACGGTCAGTGGAAACCATGAGGACTTGGCGTTCGGTGCCGACACGGCCTCCCTGATTGCCTCCGACATATCCGCGGCCCTCAACGGACCCCAAGCAACCCTCCAACACGCTTTCTACAACTCTGTGATCCGCGCATCGCACCAGTTCCTCGGCCGCGATATTTTGCGTGTCGCCCCCAGTCCGACCCACACCACTCCAGGTGGTGACCGCTTGGCGCGCATCTGGGAACTGGACCTTGACCAGGCGACGGGCACCCGCTTCATAGCGGAGGACGGCGCCCCGGACCTAGTTGACTTCGACACCGCGGCACGAACCCTGGGATCCGACCATGCCGGGACACTGCTTCCCGATGATGCGCTCACGACGCAAGCCCCGGGAACCGCGCCGGTCATCGGGCAGGAGGAGCTGGAAGGCACCACCGCGCTGGGTATCCGAGCCATTAACCGCCTCCTTCTGGAACGCATCGCACCGCACGCTCGCCTGACCGAACCCGGGGACGTGGTCTATATGCAGCAGGCCACGCCGGCCGCCCTCGTCGACACCCATGGCGGGTCCGTCGTCCAGGCGCCCGCCCGCATTTTCCGTTGCGAGGGCGATCCTGACGGTGACCGCGTCCTCGCCCCCAACGTCGTCGCGTTGGACATCAAGCAGAGTCGGGGCGGAAGCCGCTCGAAATGGCAGCTGCGCACGGTCACGCGTGAGGGAGCGGTAGCCGCGGAAGAAACCTCAGCCGCCCTCGAACAAAAACGACAGGAACTGGAAGCCGAACTACGGAACCTTACCCACCTGCAACGCGAAATACTTGAAGGTCTGGGGGACGGCACCCTTGCTGCTGACCCGCAAACCCGAAGTCCCGGGCGCCTTGCCCACCACGAAGCCAACCCCCGAACCGCAGCGCAACTGAGAACTAGGAGCAGTCAAGGATGAGCAATCAGGAAACCGCCACTTCCTCCAAGGAATTGAAGGACACCCTGTGGAAGGCCGCGGATAAGCTCCGTGGCTCCATGGCCGCCTCCCAATATAAGGACGTAGTTTTGGGTTTGGTGTTTTTGAAATACGTGTCGGACGCGTTTGAGGAGCGGCGGGAGGCATTGCGTGAGGAGTTGGCGGACGAGGACGCCGACTTCTTGGCCGAAACCCTTGAGGATACGGATGAGTATTTGTCGGAGGGCGTCTTTTGGGTTGCCCCCGAAGCCCGTTGGTCCTACATCGCAGCCCACGCGAAGGGGATCGAGGCGACACCGACGCAGGACGCCCTGTCGGTTGGGGACCTGATCGACAACGCCATGCGCACCATCGCGGCGGACAACCCCTCCCTTTCCGGCACGCTTCCCACCATGTTCGGCCGCGACAACGTCGACCAGCGCCGCTTAGGTGAGCTGGTGGACCTATTCAACACGACCCGCTTCACCGGGCAGGGCGCAACGAAGGCGCGCGACCTGCTGGGAGAGGTTTATGAGTACTTCTTGGACAAGTTCGCCAAAGCCGAAGGCAAGAGGGGCGGGGAGTTCTATACGCCACCCGTCCTGGTCCAAACCCTGGTGGAAATCTTGGAGCCGCATGAGGGCCGCGTTTACGACCCGTGCTGTGGGTCGGGGGGAATGTTTGTGCAGGCGGAGAAGTTCTTGACTCGCCATGATGAGGACCCCACGAAGATCGCGGTGTACGGCCAGGAGTTGAATGAGCAGACCTGGCGGATGGCGAAGATGAACTTGGCGATTCACGGGATTGACTCCGGCGGGCTGGGGGCGCGCTGGGGTGACACGTTTGCCCGCGACATCCACCCGGACATCCAGGCTGACTATGTGCTGGCCAACCCGCCTTTCAACATTAAGGATTGGGCGCGCAGTGAGGACGATGCCCGCTGGAAGTATGGGGTCCCGCCGGCGCGCAACGCGAACTACGCGTGGATGCAGCACATCCTGAGCAAACTGAACGTGCAGGGTGAGGCAGCCGTGGTCATGGCAAACGGAACCATGGCATCGAATACGGGTGGGGAGGGGCAGATCCGCAAGGCGATGGTCCAAGACGACGTCGTCTCCTGCGTGATTGCGATGCCGCCGAACCTGTTCCGCTCCGTCGCCATCCCCGTGTGCGTCTGGTTTTTTGCCAACGATAAGGGCGAGGGCGCCAAGGGAAACATCGACCGCCGCGACCAAGTGCTGTTCATAGACGCCCGCGAAATGGGGCACATGGTTGACCGCGTTGAGCGCACGTTCAGCCAGGAAGACATAGACAAGATTGCGGAGACGTTCCGTTCGTGGC
>CAZTTD010000021.1:0-30756 GCA_964616925.1 uncultured Actinomyces sp. | reverse complement strand
CCCCGCTATGTAGTTTCGAGAGCAGAACGGTAGCCACACTGGGGTAGCCAACCCTAGGGAGGACGGTAGCCACACTGGGGCAGGCGGCTGTTGCGCCGACATTCTCGGGTGTTTACGATCAACGGTTTCCTAAGACCGAAGGTTGTGGCACATGATCGATGGTTAATCCCGGGATTAACCATCGATGTTGGGGATAACCATCGTTCTTAGAAATCTTGGAGGCCACCGACCCGCACAAGACCGACCCGCGCAGGAACCGGCCCGCGCAGGCACCGGCCGCCACAACCCGCCGTGAACCAACCGGCCGCCACAACCCGCCATGAACCAAGCGCCACCACAACCCCTTTTTATAAGCGTCGCTTTAACACGAAGAAGGGCCGACCCAACCGGGCCGACCCTTCCTTATGTCATGAGGTCATGACTAGACGAACTGAATGCTCGCATTCTTGTCGTTCGTGATGACGACGGGGGTAACCGTCGGGTAGCCGGCTGCCTTGATCTTGGCCAAGTCAACCTTCAGCAGCGGGGTGCCCGCCGTTACGTGCATACCCTTCTCAACCAGCTTCTGGAACCCATCTCCGTTCATCTGGACGGTGTCCAAACCAACGTGGATCAGGAGTTCTTCACCGGAATCCAGCACCAGCGCAACCGCGTGTCCAGTCTTGAACACCATTGCTACCGTCGCATCGGCAGGCGCAACGACATCCCCTGAAGTCGGCTCAATGGCCACGCCTGCGCCAAGCATTCCATCAGCGAATGTCTTGTCCGGCACGGTGTTCAGCGGAACAACCTTTCCGGCCATTGGCTGCTTCAGCTTCACAACCACAGTGGCTGGAGCCGCGACCATCAGGTCGCTGTCAACCAGGCGACCATCGGCGGCAGCAGATGCTGCGGCAGCCGCGCTGTCCGGGACCTCCAAGTTGGTTTCGATGATGGTCTCCATCGCGTCCTTCACGAACTGGACGTTCAGACCGTAGATGACCTGGACACTGCGGCCACCCGGCTTGATTACACCTGCTGCGCCGGCCTGCTTGAGAGCACGCTCATCAACCAGGGACGGATCCACAATCTCCATACGAAGACGTGTTGCACAGTTGTCAATGTCTGCAATGTTTTCCTTGCCGCCCAGCGCCTTGATGAAGCGTGAACCGGTTAGCAGGTAACCCTCATCGGTGTTAGAAGCAGGTGCGGAGCCGGAGGTGAACTCCTCAACATCATCGTCTTCACGACCCGGTGTCTTCATATCCCAACGAGTGATCGCGAAACGGAACACCAGGAAGTAGATCGCGAACCAGAAGATACCCATGATGGGGATCAGCCACGGGTTGACGGCCATGGGGTTGGTCCAGTTCAGGACGAGGTCGATGAAACCACCGGAGAACCCAAAGCCCATACGAACCGGCAGGATCGCGGAAACCGCCAACGAAATACCCATGAACAGAGCGTGGATTACGTAGAGGACGGGAGCCACGAACATGAAGGAGAACTCAAGGGGCTCCGTGACACCAACGAAGAATGCGGAGACCGAAGCGGCCAGCAGAATACCGTAGGCGGCCTGCTTGCGTGAAGGCTTTGCAGTTACGTACATTGCCAGCGCCGCACCCGGGAGACCGAACATCATGACGGGGAAGAAGCCCGTCATGAACTGGCCGGTTTCACCCAGAACACCGTTGCCAGACAGGAAGTTGTTGAGGTCGTTGATGCCGGCAACGTCAAACCAGAACACGGAGTTTAGTGCGTGGTGCAGGCCAAGCGGGATGAGGAGGCGGTTGAAGAAACCGTAGATGCCGGCGCCAAGCGGGCCAAGACGAACGATCCATTCGCCAAAGGAAACAAGTCCGCCGTAAACAAACGGCCACACAAAGAACAAGACGATTGCAACCAGAATGGAAACCGCCGAAGAAACGATTGCAACTGAGCGGCGCCCACCGAAGAAGGACAGCGCATCAGGCAGCTTGGTGTTCTTGAACTTGTCGTACGCCCATGCACCGATCAAACCGGCGATGATACCGACGAATACGTTCTGAACCTTACCGAACGCGGGGTTTACCGCGTCCACTTCAATGTTCATGTAGCCGGCGACAGCGGTGGGTGCCAGCAGGGTTGTGATTGTCAGCCACGAAACCAGGCCCGCCAGGGCGGAGGTACCGTCAGATTTGTTCGCCATACCAATCGAAACACCGATCGCGAACAGGATTGGCATGTTGTCCAGAAGTGCGCCACCCGCTGCACCCAGGAACACACCCACAATGGTGTCCCCGCCGCTTGCTGTTGCGATCCAGTAGGAAATACCCATCAGGATCGCCGCAATCGGCAATACGGAGACTGGCAACATCATTGACTTGCCAAGTCTTTGCATAAACTTCATAAAAACATATCCCCCTACGGTTATGACCGTCTGTGTCTGGTGCAAACCGGGGCCGGCGCTGCCTCAACAGACGACTTGGCGTCGATCAACGGTAATCACGCCGCGCTAATGGTACTGAATATTCAGTGGATATTCGCAGGCAGAGGGGCGTTAACTACCCGCAACGGTGCGAACATCAGTCATCAGATGTCTTGCTTCTGTTCAGAACTGGTTGTGACCAGCGAACAACAAGTAAAAGATGAGTTATCTCACCTTAGCGCTCATAAGTAGCGACGGCAGGGCGACACCGCTCACCTCAGCCAGCTGCTCAGCCTGCGTTCGGCACGAATAACCATCCGCCAAATACAGACTTCCAGCCGGCGCTTCCGACAATGCAGGCAGCAGTCCGTTGTTGGCAACCGCGACCGATACCTCGTAATGGCCCTTTTCCATCCCGAAGTTCCCCGCCAGCCCACAGCATCCCGCAACCGCCGTCACGTCCGCCCCCAACCGCTTGAGGAGCGCCAGGTCCTCCTGATACCCCATCACCGCATGCTGATGACAGTGCGGCTGAGCCACGATGTTCGTCCCATCTAATGAGAACCCATCGAACCACTCATCCTCCGGACCCAACTCCGGGTCGCTGAGCAGCTCCGCCAACGTCATTGTCATCTTGCCAACCGCAGCCGTCCGGGGGTCATCGGGCAGCAGTTCCTGCAGATCGGAGCGCAACACGGCGGTACAAGACGGCTCAATTCCGATGATCGGCACGCCCTTCAGCGCCGCGGGACCCAAAATATCCAGCAGTCCGGTGAGCCTCTTCTTCGCCCCGTCCAACTGCCCCGTAGAAATCCACGTCAACCCGCAACATGCGTGCGAGGACGGAATCCGCACCGTATATCCCGCGTCCTGAAGCAACTGGACCATCGCCTCCGCAGCTGTCGGGTCCAGGTATTCGCTAAAGGAGTCCGCCCAAAGAATCACGTCCTTGCGTGTCTTCGAAGAGGGGCTAGGGCGAGCTTCCAATCCGCCCTCGACCTTCTTAAACCACCTTGAGAAACGCTGCTTTGTAAACGCGGTCATCTTGCGTCGCGTGTCCATCCCGGAGATGGTGAACACGATCTTCCGTAGCGGCGTAATCGACAGCGCGCCGTTCGCAAGTTGCGCCACTCCCGGCACGGTCGTCACCAGTTCCGCCCAGCGCGGCAACCAACCCAAAACGTAGTGGTTCATGGGCCGCAAACGCCCCTTGTACTTGCGGTACGTTACCTCCGACTTGTACATCGACATGTCGACACCGGCCGGACAGTCACGCCCGCACGCCTTGCACGACAGACACAGGTCGAGGGCGTCGTGAACCGCGGGGGAGGACCAATCCCCCTTGAAGGCGCCACGCGTGAGGTCCTGCAGGACCCTTGAGCGCCCTCGCGTCACGTCTTTCTCATCCTTCGTCGCCTGGTACGACGGACACATGAACGCACCTATACCGAAGTTGTCCGCGCGACACTTGCCCACGCCGACGCATCTGTGGACGGCGGCAGTGAAGTCCCCGCCATCCTCCGTGAACGCGAACCCCTGCCCCTTAATCGGCTTGGCGTAGGGGCGTCGGAGCGAGGACGTAATGGGCGCCGGGTCCACCAGCACCCCCGGGTTCAGGAAGTTGGATGGGTCGAAAAGGGCCTTGAACTTCTCAAACAACAGAATCGCGTCATCGGAGTACATGTGGGGTAGGAGCGCACCGCGGGCCCGTCCATCCCCGTGCTCCCCGGACAGCGAGCCACCGTAACGCCCCACCAGCGCCGCAGCGTCCTCCATGAAAGCCTTGAAGACAGGGATGTCGCCTTCCTCGTTCAGTGGCACGTCCATCCGAACGTGGATGCAGCCGTCGCCGAAGTGACCATACGGCAAACCCTCAATGCCGTAGCGCGCCATCAGGGCCTCAAAGTCCGTTAGATACGGGCCCAGGTTCGCCGGTGGCACCGCGGCATCTTCCCAGCCGGGCCACGCCTGGTTCCCGGCAGGCGTGCGCCCCGCCAATCCCACGCCATCAGCGCGGATGCGCCAAAGCGCGGCGGTCTCCTGCGCGTCGGTCACAACGCGCGAATCGATGGATGCGGAAGTCTTGATCAGGTCGAGGGCGCGCTGCTTTGCACTTCGGGGGTCATCGGCGGACTCCCCGACCTCGCAAAACAGCCATCCCTCCCCATCCGGCAGGGGCGGAACGGATCCGGTGTGACGGCGCACGACGTCTACCAGGCGTGAGTCCATTCCCTCCAGAGCCAACGGCTTCTCCGGCAGCAGGTTCACGACGTCGCCGGCGGCCGCCACCATGCTTGGATAACCCAAGACGACCAGAATCGGCTTCTTCGGCACCGGCTTTAGCTGCACGGTGGCCTCAAGAATCGTCACGCACGTGCCCTCTGTCCCAACCAGTGCTTTTGCCAGGGCAGTGCCATTTTCGGGAAGCAGATGCTCCAGGGAATACCCAGATTCCTGACGTGTGAAACGACCCAGTTCGGTGCGCAGAATCGCCAGGTTTTCACGAACGAGGGCGTCCAATCCGGGCACCAGCGCCAGCTGGTCTTTCCCGGCGCTTGCAGTGAAACGTCGCCCTCGACCATCAATGACGTCTAGGGCCAACGTGTTGTCAGCCGTGCGACCGTATGCGAGGGCGTGTGGCCCGCACGCATTGTTACCGATCATCCCGCCCAGCGTCGCACGATTTTTCGTTGACGGGTCCGGGCCGAACCACAGGCCAAATGGCGCGGCCGCCTCCTGCAGGTCGGACATGATGACGCCCGGCTCAACGCGCGCTGTGGCGGCCTCCGGGTCGATCTCCAGAATCCGGTTCATATACCGGGAAAAGTCAATTACGATGCCCGGTCCGATTGCGTTCCCGGCAACGGACGTGCCTGCGCCGCGCGATGTTACGGGGACGTCGTTGTTGCGGCAGATGGCCAAAACGCCCTCGACCTCATCGACTGAACGCGGGAAAACTACGGCCGCCGGAAGCACGCGGTAGTTGGATGCATCGGAGGAATACTCTGCGCGGCACCTGGCGGAATCGTCGACTTCCACCACGGATCGCAGCGCGTCCAACGTGGGGGTAGGGAGGTCTTCAACCTCTTCGATAGAATCATGTTTCAGAGTGCCGTTCACGATGGGATTGTCCCACATACAGCGCGCGGCCTGTGATGTAGGAGAAACATATGACCGCTATTGGCACCTCAGACATAGATGTTTACCCGCTTTGCTTGGGCACGAACTCCTTTGGTAGGACCGCGGACCTAGAGACGTCCCACGCGGTGCTTGATGAGTACACGGATGCCGGCGGGAACTTCCTTGATACCGCGGATGTGTACGGCCGCTACGGGGACCAGGGCGCGCCGGGAATATCTGAGGGGATTATTGGGGAATGGTTGGCCAAGCGTCCTCGATCCGAAGTTGTCGTGGCGTCCAAGGTGGGGTTTGTGAACCCGACGGGGGAGCTGTCGGCTCGGCGTGTCGCGGAGGCTTTGGAGGGATCTTTACGACGCCTCCAAACTGACTATATCGACCTGTACTATGCGCACCGGTTTGACAAGGCGACTCCTATTGCGGAGTCGGTGGCTGCGTTTGCCAAGGCGCAGGCTGAGGGCAAGGTTCGCCAGATCGGCTTGTCGAACATGTCTCCGGAACAGATTCGGGAGTGGATGGAGCAGGCGGATTTGCAGGGCGTGCCGCGTCCGGTGGCGTTGCAACCCCCATACAACCTTCTGCGGCGCGCGCCATACGAAACGAAGTGGCAGCCGATCGCAAAAGAGTTTGACCTTGGCGTGATCACCTACTGGTCGCTTGCTGGCGGCATGTTGACCGGGAAGTATGACCGCAACGCCCCTGTGGAGGGGGCCCGGGCGGACACGGTGAACCGCCATGCCAGCAAACAGGCATGGGACGTCGTGGACGCCGTGAAGGTGATTGCCGCGGAGCACAATGTTGACCCGGCTGCGGTTGCAATCGCATGGCTGCTGGAGAATCCCACGGTGACGGCCCCGGCCGCTTCCGCCCGAAATGCCTCACAGGTGGGCCCCATGATGGAAGGCGTGACAATCCAGCTAACCGGAGAGGACATGGATCTTCTGAACCGGCTCTCCGATGGGCTGGGCGCGGAGGATGTCTAAGTGAGCGGCGCGCAGCTGCTTGGGCTTTTTCTGGGACTTCTCCTGGAGTGGTTGCCCACAATCATTCTGGGCGTGACCACGACCGTCATGATCGTGCATGATCCGCGCCGAATGCGGTGTGCGATCTTCCTAGGTCTCACCCTTTCCCAGTTGTATCTGACGATTCAACTGAGATTCGTGAATTGGCTGGAGGCACTGGTGCCGGAGGACACCCCGTACCTCCTGTTGGCGTTCCTGCTCCTTGGGATCCTCCTGGTTATCGGGGTGTCCGCGTTCCTGATCTGGGCGGGACTTGTCCTTGTTTTGCGCGAAGGGGTTTCTACGGCGCACCTACTTTCTTTGGCACTGGGTGTTGGCATTTTGCTCTACCTGATTTTGGGATTGGTGACGGCTCTGACCGGAGCTCTCATGGCTTTCGTCTACCTGGTGCTGCTCATCTTCCCGGTCGCGTTGTTCGCGTTTATCCTCTTTTCCTACCTCCTCTACTCGGGTCTTTATGGGCTGTGGGCCAAAAAATGGGCGCCTGTGGGTGAGGTCGTGGTGGTGTTGGGCTCCGGCCTCATCGGCGACAAAGTCCCGCCCCTTTTGGCGCGCAGACTGGATCTGGGGATAGCGACCTATCTGAGGGCACTTCCCGTATGGGAGCATCCCGTGCTGGTCGTCTCCGGTGGCAAAGGAAGTGATGAAAAGATACCGGAAGCTGAGGGAATGGCGCGGTATGTGCGGGCCCAGGATGCCAGCGTGGACCGTCTTATCCTTGAGGACCAGTCCGTCTCCACGGAGCAGAACATCCAGTTCACGAAACAGATTGTTGAGGGCGAGGGCGTTTTGGGCCCATGGACTGCGGTCACCAGCGACTTTCACGCGTTCCGTGCCGCGATGCTTCTGAGTGAGCAGAAGATCAAGGGAAACGCCATTGGGGCCAGGTCAGTCAGATACTTCTGGGCCAGCGCCAAACTACGCGAACTGATTGCCATCTTGGCCGCGTATCCACGATGGACCGTGGCGGCGGTTGTCTTTTCGTCCCTACCGCTTCTGTTCGCGGTCCTCGCGCAAATCGCTGCCTTATTTTCCGGTGGCGGCTGATGAATCAGAACTTTGGTACTGGAGGAGCGGCTAAAAGGGCGTCCACGTACTAAATTGGTAGGTAGCGCCCAAGTTTTGGGAAGCGTTACGCCCTCGAATCAAAAAAGAAGGAAGAGCGTCAAATGACCTACACACTTGTCCTAATGCGCCACGGAGAGAGCGATTGGAATAAGAAAAATCTCTTCACCGGATGGGTCGATGTCCCGCTGACGGAGAAGGGCATTGAGGAAGCGAAGGCCGGGGGTGTCATGCTGAAGGAGGCGGGGATTCTGCCCGACCTGCTGTTCACCTCCATGCAGAAGCGCGCGATCGCGACCGCGAACCTTGCTTTGGACTCGGCGGATCGCTCCTGGATCCCGGTTCAGCGGAACTGGCGCCTGAACGAACGGCACTACGGTGCTCTGCAGGGCCTGAATAAGGCTGAGACGCGGGATAAGTACGGTGATGAGCAGTTCATGCTGTGGCGCCGCTCCTACGACACGCCCCCGCCACCCATCGACCCGAACTCAGAGTTCGCCCAGGACGGTGACCCGCGGTATGCGGGTGACCCCATTCCGCACACGGAGTGCCTGAAGGATGTGCTGGAGCGGATGCTGCCGTACTGGAACAGTGACATTGTTCCGGCGCTGCAGACCGGGAAGACCGTCCTGATTGCGGCTCACGGCAACTCTCTGCGCTCCATCGTGAAGTACTTGGATGACATCTCTGATGAGGACATCGCAGGCGTCAATATCCCCACGGGTATCCCGTTGGTTTACGAACTGGATGAGGAAACGTTGAAGCCCGTCAAGAAGGGGGGCACCTACCTTGATCCCGATGCTCAGGCGAAGATCGACGCGGTAGCAAACCAGGGTAAGTAGTCTCATCGTAAGAAACGGACCGTCCAGCACGCTTTAGTGCTAGGCGGTCTTTTTCTTGCGCTGGTAGAATGGGGTGCTTGGGCCGGAAACCCGGTGGCGTAGCCAGGCGCTGTGCCGAAGACCCAATATCTGTAGCAGGAGCAGTCTGAATGGCTTTCAAGGTTGGCGAAACCGTTGTCTACCCCCACCATGGAGCGGCGACGATCGAAGAGATCGTGACCCGCAAGGTTAAGGGTGAGGACACCGAATACTTAGTGCTCCGGGTGAATCAAGGGGACCTGATGATCCAGGTTCCCGCCGCGAATGTTGAGGACGTGGGGGTCCGTGACGTCGTGGATGAACGCGGGGTGGAAGAGGTTCTGGACGTTTTGCGTGAGGCGGACGTGGAAGAACCTTCGAACTGGTCGCGACGTTTCAAGGCTAACCAGGAGAAGATCTCAAACGGTGACATCGTTCGTGTGTCGGAGGTCGTACGTGACCTGTCGCGCCGCGATGCTGACAAGGGGCTGTCTGCTGGTGAGAAGCGGATGCTGATGAAGGCCCGTCAAATCCTGACGTCTGAGCTGGCGTTGGCACGTGAGATTGATGAAGAAGCGGCAGGGGAGCTCTTGGATGAGGTTCTCCAGGAGGGGATTGTGGCGGTAGAGGAGTTCAACGCCAAGAATCCCAAGGCCAAAAAGAAGAAGTAGTTTCTAATGTCTGCGCGTGTTTGGGCGGTGCTGACGGCGGCGGGTTCAGGGAGTCGCCTGGGTGCGGATGTGCCGAAGGCTCTGGTACGTGCGGGAAATCAGACGCTGCTGGAAAGTGCGCTGAGCAGGCTCCTTAGCGTGCCAGACATGGCCGGTGTCGTCGTGACGTGCCCCGAAGGGTACGTCGACGTCTTTGCGCGGGCCGCCCGCGAAGTGGACGGGGGGAATGGGCGCGTCAAGTACGTCGTTGGAGGCCCCAGTCGGCAGGCTTCCGTCAAGGCCGGTTTGGACGCGGTCGCAGATATGCGTGGGGGCGAGGGCGGGGAGGACATCGTCCTCGTTCACGACGCCGCGCGTGCGTTCGCGCCAGCTTCGCTGATGGGGCGGCTCATCCAAACCGTGCGAAGTGGCCAGGATGCGGTGATTCCAGGGCTTTTGGTGGCGGACACGATAAAGCAGGTCGCCCTCGACCCCCAGGGAAACCAGATCATTGTCGCAACTCCGCCACGCGCCGACCTGCGCATAGCGCAGACACCGCAGGCCTTTCGTTGGCCGGTCCTGTGGCACGCGCACGTCGAATCCATCGATCGGGGTGCGGATGAGGGGGTGGCGGCAACGGATGACGCCGCCCTCGTCGAAGAGTTCGGCACCACCGTAACTGTCATCCCCGGGGATGAGGACGCGTTTAAGGTGACCGTACCCGCGGACTTGGCGCGGGCGGAAAGCCTTGGGTCTCAGTAGGCGGCGGTAAAGCGCTTGCGTCGGTGCGCGGGCTTTTCGACCTCTTCCAGAATGGCGTGAGCCAAGTCGGGTCCGGAGAGATTTGAGTTGCCTTCAGCATCCACCAGCAGAACGTCGCCTCCGACGCGGTACGTTCCCGTGAATTCCCCAGCCGCCCAAGGACCGAAGCCGCCGGCCGGGCTGACGAAGAACCAGTCCAGCGCGTCGTCGGTCGTGCTCAGGTCCTGAAGGACGCCGTCCATTTCCGTTGCCTCCGGCTTGACCGCCTCAGGGAACCCTTCAGTTTCGAAAAGTTTCGGGCCCCCTTCTGCGACCAGCAGTGATCCCGCACCGCCTACGACTCCGAGGCGCACACCCTGAGCCTGGGCGAGGGCGGCTATCTTTCGTTCGATTTCGCGCAGTTTGCCAGGCTCTTCAAGGGCACCTCTTGGAGAGAGCGCAGAAATCACGACATCGCTGCCATCGGTCGACTGCACTGCAGCCGCGAGGACCGCGTCGTCCTGCACGTCACCCGTCCGATATTCCACGGCTGGAACCCGCGCATCCGGAAGCGAGCGGCTGTATGAGAGGACCTGATGTCCACGCCGCGCCGCCTCAGCGACTATGTTCTTCCCTGCATATCCCGTGCCGCCGATAACGGTTATCCGTGCCATGGTTTCCCCCTCTGTCTGCAGGCGAGGGCGGTGTTCCACGAATCTGGCCTCGCCCTCGCTATCAACTACGGTAGTCGGTGCTTGAAACCTGAGCGTGGCGCGGCAAGTTGTGGACGGGCCGACGTGTGGGTCGCGCGGTTAACTCGTATCGCGCGTCCACGGGCCACGGGGCGCTGATGAGGCTCCATGCGACTTTGTTAGTCTGCGCGTAGGTCAAATATCGAAATCGACAAGCGAGGTCGTATGAGTCCCACACCGGAGCCAAGCGAGGATTCTGTAACCCCCGAAGCGGAAGACCTGGGTCCCGCGGGCAGCATATTGGCGCGCAACGCGATGACCGGGCCTCCGAAAGTGCGTGATGTAGAGGCACTGTTAGAGGATGAGATGCCGGTTCCCAAGTCCAAAGTCATTTCTTGGGCGTCCTGGGACTGGGGGTCGGCGGCATTCAACGCTGTTGCGACGACCTTCGTTTTCACCATCTACCTGACGTCGGACGGGATGTTCACGTCCAGTTTTCAGGCAAACCAGTTCCTGTCGTGGGGAATGACCGCAGCGGGCATCGTTATTGCGCTGCTGGCGCCAATCACCGGTCAGCGCGCGGACCGCTCCGGCAAGGGCGTTCGGGTGTTGGGCTGGTTCTCCCTGCTTGTCTTCATCAGCTTGGCGTTGATGTTTTTCGTTTACCCAGAGTCTCCGCTGGGGCCGATTGGTGCGCTGTGGCTGGGAATTGGCCTGCTCGGTGTTGGAAACGTGTTCTTTGAGTTCGCATCCGTGAACTACAACGCGATGTTGAATGACCTATCCACGCCCAAGAACCGAGGGGCGATCTCCGGCCTCGGCTGGGGAGCAGGCTACATCGGCGGAATCGTGCTACTTCTGTTCCTCTACTTCGGGTTCATAAATCCGGAGGTCGGACTCTTCGGGGTAACGGACGTAAACGGGATGGACGTGCGCGTTTCCATGCTGTTCGCCGCCGCCTGGTTCGGGATTTTTGCGCTCCCCGTCTTACTCAACCCACCCAAGAAACGCGTGATCAAAGACGCCGGCCCACGCGAGACGCTCCTGGATTCCTACCAGCACCTCTTCGCAACGATCAAGATGCTGTGGAACGAATCCCGCAACACGTTGCGTTTCCTCATTGCATCGGCAATCTTCCGTGACGGACTGGCGGGCGTTTTCACGTTCGGCGGCGTCATCGCGGCATCCGTTTTTGGCTTTTCTGCCGGAGAGGTCATCATCTTCGCAATCGCGGCCAACGTTGTCGCAGGTCTGGCCACAATCGGCTTCGGCCCGCTTGACGACAAGTGGGGCTCCAAGCGGATCATCATGATTTCCCTGGCGCTGATGGTCTTCCTTGGAATGGGTGTGTTCTTCTTCTACACCGTCGGACCGAAGGCATTCTGGATCTTTGGGCTTGGCCTCACCATTTTCGTCGGTCCGGTGCAGTCCGCGTCCCGCACTTTCTTGGCGAACCTGATTCCCAAGGGTCGTGAGGGTGAGGTTTTCGGCCTTTACGCCACCACCGGCCGCGCCGTCTCATTCCTGGCACCACTCATGTACGGACTTGCGATCACGCTTGGCCGCGCAGTCGTCGGTGGGGAGCCCACGCAGTGGGGGATCCTTGGAATCGTCGCGGTCATTCTCTTGGGTCTGGTCCTCATGCTGCCGGTCAAGTCCGACAACAAGAAGATCGGCGAAGTGAAGCGGAAGTAAGCGTCAGTCGCGAATGACGAGGGCGGTGGCGACCGCGGCCAACCCCTCCCCCCGACCCAAGAATCCCAGTTTGTCGGTGGTGGTCGCACCCAGCGAAACCGTCGCGCCACCAAGGGCTTCTGAGAGTGCCCGTGCACCTTCTTCGCGTCTTGCAGACATGCGAGGGCGTTCCCCAATCACCTGCACCGACACGTTTCCTACGCGCCAGCCCGCCTCAGTTACCAGGCGCAACGTTTCACCAAGTAACGCGGCCCCTGACGCGCCAGCCCACTTCGGGTCTGAAGTGCCAAAGACACTTCCCAGCTCACCGATACCCGCTGCCGAGAGCAGGGCGTCGCAGGCGGCGTGCGCGGCCACGTCAGCGTCAGAGTGGCCCGCCAGCGCACGCTCTCCCGGCCATTCCAAACACGCTAGGTGAAGCGTGCGCGTCGGCCGGGTGGGTTCGTTGCCTTGGTCCGTTCGGTCGCCCGCGGCATGGCCGCCAGGAGTGCCTGTCTCAGCGCCCAAGTCTTCAAATGCGTGCACGTCCACGCCCTGTCCCACACGTATTTCGAAACCCATGCCCACACCCTATCCCGGCCCCAAGTACCATGTACCCCATGGACATGCGCCTTTATGACACGAAAACTGCTGCCCTTCAACCCCTGGAACCACTTCAGGACGGACATGTGGGTATCTACCTATGCGGACCCACTGTGCAGGGGATGCCCCACATCGGGCATCTGCGTGCAGCGGTGTCGTTCGACGTCCTCGTTCGCTGGCTGAAGAGGCAGGGTCTGGACGTGACGTACGTGCGCAACGTGACCGACATCGATGACAAGATCCTCTCTAAAGCGGCTGAAACGGGACAGGAGTGGTGGGCGCTTGCGCAGCATTTTGAGCGGGAGTTCCAAAGTGCATACGCGACGCTGGGTCTGATTGAGCCCACCATTGAACCACGCGCCACCGGTCACATCACCGACCAGATCGAGTTCGTGGAACGGCTGATTGAACGCGGACACGCATACGATGACGGCCGCGGCAACGTCTATTTCGACGTCCACTCCCAGCCCGACTACGGCTCGCTCACCCATCAGGACCTGAACCAGATGCGGATGACGGAAGGTGAGGATGAGTCAGCGGAGATTTCCGCAGGGAAGCGCGACCCCCGCGATTTTGCTCTTTGGAAGTCCACGAAAGCCGATGAGCCAGGGACGGCTGCCTGGCCTTCCCCTTGGGGGCGAGGGCGTCCGGGCTGGCACCTGGAATGCTCCGCCATGTCCCACCGATACCTGGGAGAAGCATTCGACATCCATGGCGGCGGCATCGATCTGCGCTTCCCCCACCATGAGAATGAGCAGGCTCAGTCCCACGCTGCAGGCTACGACTTTGCGAACCTGTGGGTTCACAACGCATGGGTTACTACGGCCGGCGAAAAGATGTCTAAGTCGCTTGGAAACACACTGGACCTTGCCAACCTCCTCACGCAGGCACCTCCGTCCGTGATTCGTTTTGCGCTGTCTTCGGTCCACCACCGCTCCATGATTGAGTGGTCTGATGAGACCCTCCAGATCGCGGGCAAGACTTGGGACAAGTTGACCGGATTCGTTGAGGATTCCGGAGCGGCCGTTGGCCAGCCGGAGTCTGTGTTCCTAACGCCCGAAGAGTTGCCCGCGGCATTCACGGAGGCCATGAATGATGACCTGAATGTCGCCGCCGCCTTGGCTGTGGTCCATGAACACGTGAAGCGTGGTCGCAAAGCCATGGCGGACCAAGATCAGGACGCCATACGCGCGGAGCTGCTGAACGTCCGTTCAATGCTGGATGTTCTGGGCGTGGATCCTTTGGCCGACAACTGGGTGACCGGCTCGGAGGAGGATGGGCAGGCCCAGGCACTGCAGGACGCCCTCGACGTGATGGTCACTGAAGTTCTGGAGGAACGGGCTCAGGCCCGCGCCGACAAGGACTGGGCGCGCGCCGACGCATTGCGTGACCGGCTGGCTTCTGCGGGGATTCAGGTCGAGGACGGGGCGTCGGGAGCCCGCTGGCACCTGTAATCTGGAATGCCAGAAGGGCGGACCGCCCAAAATGATCGATTGAGCTGTCGCATTTCGCGACCGGGGACTTTTTAGGAGGCGCAATGGCCAAGGGAAATCAGGCTCGACGCGGGGCAGTGTCCAAGGCGTCGCAGAAGAATGTGGCCCCTAAGAAGGGTTCTGGTGGAAAGCACCGCCAATCTTTGTCGGGCCGTGGCCCAACGCCTAAGGCTGAGGACCGCACATGGCATCCGGCGTACAAGCAGAAGGTAGCCAAAGAGCGTGCCGCAGAGCGGGAAGCCGCGCGCGCGAAGTCCATGTCGAAGAGCCGCGTGCGGGTGGCTGAAGGCAATGAGTTGGTGATTGGCCGCAACGCTGTCATTGAGGCGGTGAAGGCTGGTAACAAGGTGAAGTGCGTTTACCTGGCGTCTGATCCCAGCCAGGGGAAAATGCGGGAAGTGTTTGAACTTTTGGCGGAGACCGGGGCGCCCTTCGTTGAGGTCACAAAACGGGATTTGGATCGCGTCAGTGATGGCTCCGCCCACCAGGGTATTGCCGTGGAGGTTGCGGAATACCAGTACGCGGACCTAGAAGACCTGATCATCGACTCACTCCAGCAGTACCGTCCGGGGCTGCTGATCGCCCTCGACCACGTTACCGACCCCCATAATGTTGGCGCTGTTTTGCGTTCGGGAGCCGCGTTTGGGGCGGATGGGCTGATTCTCCCGGAGCGTCGCTCCGCTGGGATTGGCGTCACCGCGTGGAAAGTTTCTGTCGGTGCGGCCGCGAAGGTGAAAGCGGCGCGGGTTACGAACCTAGTACAGGCCTTACGTAAATGTAAGGAGGCGGGGTTCTTCGTGGTGGGCCTTGACGGGGGCGCGGACACGTCGGTTCGGAAACTAAACCTGGTGGATCAACCGCTGGTCTTGGTGACCGGTGCGGAAGGCAAAGGCCTGTCGCGGCTGGTGCGGGATACCTGCGATGTTTTGGTTTCCATTCCGATGTCCAGTGAAGTGGAGTCGCTGAACGCTGCGGTTGCTACCGGAATCGCACTGTATGAGATCGACGTGACCCGCTCTGAGCTGGAAGATGCGAAGTCTGACTGAACCGGAACTCTTTACCTAGGCTTGCCTCCCGTTGGGCGGGTATCGTTTGACGTAAGCCACACCGCGTCCCAAGACGGAGCTCTTACAAGGGCATTGGCGACGCAGACGTCGAACACAACCTGTGAAAGAGGCCCTAAATGCGAAAGTGGGAGCAATTAAGCGATTTGGATCAGGCGCGTGAGCTTGCAGTAGCAACCGCGGCGCGCTGGATCGACCTGGCCACAAACCACCCGACCTCTCGCCCCGCGCGTCTCCTGTCGGATGTCCTGGAAGACCCCGACGGGCTGGCCTTCACAGTTGAGTTTGTTGATGGAGTTGTGCGCCCCGAAGACGTGAAGGTTGCGGCAAAAAGTCTGTCTGATCTGGTGAAGAAGTCGCCCAAGTTCCTACCATCCTGGCTGCGGCTGCCTGCTCTTGCAGGTGGGCGGATGGCCAAAGTAGCTCCCGAAATGGTGGTTGCCGCAGCCCGTCGCGTGTTCCAAGAACTGGTTGCCGATTTGGTGTTGGATGCGCGTCAAGAAAAGTTGGGCTCCTCGATAGAGAAGCTTCGTAAGGCAGGGAACCGGCTCAATATCAACCTTTTGGGCGAAGCGGTCCTGGGGGAGGCTGAAGCCGCCCGCAGGTTGCGTGAAACTGAGCGACTCCTAAGTCGTGACGACGTCGACTACGTTTCGCTGAAAGTTTCTTCGGTTATTGGCCCGCATTCTCCGTGGGATCACGAACAGGCCGTAGAAACCGCGGTGGCAAAGATGTTGCCACTGTATGAGTTCGCGGCAGCATCCCCGACCCCGAAGTTCATAAACCTGGATATGGAGGAGTATAAGGACCTGGACCTGACACTGGATGTCTTTGAGCGTCTTCTGGACCGTGAAGAACTCCTTGAACTTGAGGCCGGAATTGTCATTCAGGCGTACCTGCCAGATGCGCTACCCGCAATGAAGCGGCTGCAAGAATGGGCCGCGAAGCGTGTAGAGCGCGGTGGCGCACCCATCAAGGTGCGACTGGTGAAGGGCGCGAACCTTGCAATGGAGCAGGTAGACGCAGAGAGTCACGGATGGCCGGTTGCGACATGGGAATCCAAGTCTGCAACGGATGCCAACTTCATGCGGATCCTGAACTGGGCGCTTACCCCTGAGCACACGAAAAACATGAAGATCGGTGTAGCCGGCCACAACCTGTTCAGCCTTGCACTGGCTTGGGAACTGGCCAAGCTGCGCGGTGTAACCGACGCGGTTGATTTTGAGATGCTGGTTGGAATGGCGGACGCGCAGGCCGCAGCCATTCGCGAAGAGGTTGGCGACATTCTCCTCTACGTGCCGGTAGTGAACCCAAGTGAGTTCGACGTTGCCATTGCCTACCTGGTGCGCCGCCTAGAAGAGGGCGCAGCCGAGCAGAACTTCATGGCTTCCATATTCGATTTGGCGACCGACCCGGCCGCATTCCGCAAGGAAAAGACCCGTTACCAGAACGCGTTTGCTCAGATGGTGGCGGAGGGGGATCTGCGGTGCTCGCCCTCGCGAACCCAAAACAGGAAGGCGGAGACGCTCAGGAAACTGGAGGCATCTGCGAAGGCCGCCGGGGGAGACTGGCATTTCCGCAATGAGGCAGACACGGACCCCTCGCTGGTGGCCAACCGCGAATGGGCAGTGGAAATAGCCGGACGCTACGCCACTTCCAAACTTGGCGAAAAGACGGTGAAGGAACACACCGTTCACAAGGTCGAAGACCTGGAGAAGATCGTCAAAAAAGCGGCTAAGGCGCAAGAGAAGTGGATGAACAAAACCGCTTCGGAACGCGCACACATTCTCCACAGGGCGGGGTTGGAGCTGGCGGCCCGACGTGGGGACCTCATTGAGGTTGCAGGATCCGAGGTCGGTAAGGCCTTCGGCGAAGCCGACATCGAAGTGACCGAAGCTGTGGATTTTGCCCACTACTACGCTCAGCAGGGACTTGGGCTTGAGCGGATGAGTGGGGCTACATTCAACCCCGTGCCCGTCACGTCGATTATTCCGCCGTGGAACTTCCCGTTGGCAATTCCACTGGGAGGCATGACGGCGGCTTTGGCGTCCGGCAGTGCGGCAATCCTGAAGCCAGCGGGAGTGTCGCAGCGCTGCGGTGCCGTATTGATGGAGTGCCTCTGGGAAGCCGGGGTCCCAAGAGACTTGGCCCCATTGGTCATTCCCGCGAACCGAACAGTTGCGCGTGCGGTCGTTGAATCCGACCTTGTGGAACGCGTGGTCCTCACGGGATCTTCGGAAACCGCCCAGATGTTCCTTGATTGGAAACCCTCCCTGGGGCTCATGGGGGAGACATCGGGGAAGAACTCAATCATCGTCACGCCCTCGGCCGACTTCGACCTGGCAATCCGTGACGTGGTCAAGTCCGCTTACGGTCACGCGGGACAGAAATGTTCGGCAGCTTCCCTCCTGATCCTGGTTGGTTCAGCGGGTAAGTCGCGACGCATCCATGACCAGTTGGTTGACGCAACAGCGTCACTGGTCGTGGACTGGCCCGACAACCTAGCGGCGGAGATGGACCCACTCACAACTGTTCCCGGGGACAAACTGCGGCGCGGACTCACCGAACTTGAGCCCGGGCAGTCTTGGGTGCAGAAGCCGTACCGCAAGGACGACACAGATAGGTTGTGGACGCCGGGACTGCGCGGAGGGGTGAAACCGGGAAGCGAATTCCACCAGGTTGAGTACTTCGGACCGGTTCTGGGTGTCATCCGCGTTGACACGTTGAAGGAGGCCATTGAGGTCCAAAATGGCACGCGGTTTGGTCTAACGGCCGGACTGCATTCGCTCTCCGAAAAGGAGATCCGGTATTGGCTGGACCGCGTCCAGGCAGGCAACGTTTACGTGAACCGTGGCATCACCGGGGCCATCGTTCAACGCCAGCCTTTCGGTGGATGGAAGCAGTCCTCCGTTGGTGCGACGATGAAGGCCGGTGGGCCGAACTACCTCTACGGGTTTGGGAGTCTCACGCCAACGTCGGCCACAGAGGGAGAGGCAGTAGAGCCCCTGGCAGGCCTGCCAGCAAACACGGACCCGCACTTTGTGAAGCCACAGTTGGTGGATTTGGTCAGCGTTGCCAGGCAGGTACTTTTGGAGGACGACGCCCGCCAAGTCGTGCGCGCTGCCTACAATGCCGAACACGCTGCGGACCAGTACTTTGACCGCCTAGCCGATCCAAGTGCGCTGGTCAGCGAACGCAACGTCTTGCGCTACCTTCCCGCCAAGTCAACCCTTCGAGCAGAAGGAGACTGGTCAATGGTCGACCTGCTAAGCATTGCGGCAGCAGCATGCGCGGTGGGGGAATACAGGGAAGACACGAAACTGGGGCGCCTAGTCCGCGTCGCACCAGGACAGTCCCCGAATTACGCGGTGAATACTCCGATGATCACACTCTCTGTGGACCGCCACCTCCCCGCCGAAGTCGCGCAGTGGGCAGAGATCTACGGGTTTGAACTTGTGAAGGAATCCAGCGCCGAATTCTTGGAGAGAATCGCAGCAGCCGACGACGTGGATGAGGTTCGCGTGCGGGCCCTTGGCACAACCCGTAGCGCGATCCAAGAGGCATTGGGAGGGGACCTCAAGGTAGCCGTCTGGGACGGTCCAGCCACCGTTGCAGCCAGGGTGGAGGCCCTGCCGTTCCTACACGAACAAGCAGTTTCGATCACGAACCACCGCTACGGAAACCCAACCGCCATAACGGCGGACATTCTTGCGGAGGTCTAGGGCGGTCTCAGCGGGCAGGCCCCTTATCTTCCGGTAGGGGCCTCCCATTAGACTGCGGTGGTAACAGTCCCTATACAAAAGGACCAAGCCAATGCCGGGCATAATTGTTGTCGGAACCCAATGGGGCGACGAAGGTAAAGGTAAAGCAACCGACCAGCTGGGATCCAGCGTTGATATGGTCGTGAAATTCAACGGCGGCAACAATGCTGGACACACCGTTGTAATCGGTGAGGAATCGTACGCGCTTCACCTGCTCCCAGCGGGGATACTTTCTGAAAACGCGATCCCCGTGATTGGCGCCGGAGTTGTTGTTGATCCAGATGCACTATTTTCTGAAATAGAGGCCATGGAAGCACGGGGCGTGGATTGCTCCCGACTCAAAGTCTCCGCGAATGCCCATGTGATTCCTCCCTACAACAGGGCATTGGACCGAATGATCGAAGCGGATCTTGGCAAGGCATCCCTTGGGACTACCGGACGGGGCATCGGACCCACTTATGCCGACAAGATGAACCGGATAGGGCTACGCATCCAAGATCTTGTGGATGAGGACGTAGTCCGCGCCAAAATGAAGGCAGCGCTCAAGGGCAAGATGCGCGGGATCAGCGAAGATGTTATCCCCGCAGAGTTGAAAGACTCCTTCGACTTTGAAGCGACAAGCGCCGCCCTTGTCGAATATGGCAGGCGCCTACTCCCCATGATCGTTGACTCTTCTCTCCTGGTGAATCAGGCCCTTGATGGCGGGCAGACCGTGCTCTTTGAAGCCGGCCAAGCCGCCATGCTGGACATTGATCACGGAACATATCCCTACGTGACGTCCTCGACTGCGATCGCGGCAGGTGCACTGGCGGGAGTTGGCGTGGGGCCAACCAAGATCGACCGCGTCATCGGGGTTGCGAAGGCGTACACGACACGCGTTGGATCCGGACCCTTCCCCACGGAGCTGCACGGGGAAGAAGGGGACCACTTGCGTGAGCTCGGCGGAGAGTACGGGGTCACTACGGGGCGCGCCCGCAGGGTTGGCTGGCTGGACCTAGTCGTGCTTCGGTACGCAAACCGCGTCAACGGACTTACCGATATGGCACTTACCAAACTGGACGTCCTCGACTCCTACGAGACGCTGCGGGTAGCGATCGGGTATGAAATCGATGGTGAGTTGGTCACAGAAATGCCCGTCTTCCAGTCTGATTTTGCCCGCGCCGTCCCCGTTTACCAGGACATGCCGGGCTGGCGTGAAGACATAACTGGTGTGCGCAAATTTGAGGATTTGCCTACGGAAGCCATCGATTACGTGAACTTCATTGAGGACCAGGTTGGTACCAAGATTTCCACGATCGGGGTTGGCAAGGCGCGGGAGGCAGCCATAATTCGGTAGTCGCACCCCGCTCGAAAGTGCAATAATCTACGCGGAGCAACCGCTACCTAGGAGCGTTCTGATGAATATCCTGTTGCACGGCGCCCAAGTTTTTTTCAAGGGCCAGTTTGTGAAGGCAGATATTCTGCTTTCCCCAGTCACGTCTGATTCCGGCGCAGTCAACTACGTGGTCAAGAGTGTCGCGGAGCCAGACACTTTGT
The DNA here is from genome assembly GCA_964616925.1 of uncultured Actinomyces sp. Lineage (GTDB taxonomy): Bacteria > Actinomycetota > Actinomycetes > Actinomycetales > Actinomycetaceae > Scrofimicrobium. Next base: position 10,071 of record CAZTTD010000021.1, on the reverse strand, counting down.
TGGTCGAGGGCGAAGGTGCGCGCGTAATCGACGCCACCGGTAAGTACGTAATGCCGGGCCTGGCCGATGTTCACGTCCACTTGCGCGAACCGGGTTTCACTTACAAAGAAAACATTGTGACGGGGACGCGCGCGGCAGCCCGCGGTGGTTTCACAACCGTGTGCGCCATGCCGAACCTGGACCCAACGCCCGACAATCTGGCGGAGTTGGAAGCCCAAGACGCGGTTTATAGGGAGCGCGCGGTCGTCGAAGTTTTCCCTTACGCGTGCCTGACCAAGGGCGGAACGGGGCGCGGAGAGACGTTGGACTACGCAGCTCTGGCGACGAAAGCCGTTGGCTTTTCCGATGACGGTTTCGGCGTTCAGGACGAGGACGTCATGAGGACGATCATGACCCAGATCGCAAGTGTGGGTGGGATCGTTGCCCAGCACATTGAAGACCTGGAGCTGTCCGGCGACGGGTACATCAACGACGGAGAGTACGCGAAGCAGCACGGCCACTTAGGTAAGCCGGGCATAAGTGAATGGGCGCAACTGGAACGTGACCTGGCCCTGGTTGAAGAGACGGGTTGTGACTACCACGCGTGCCACCTCTCCACCGCTAAGAGTGTTGAAATGGTCCGGGAAGCCAAGGCAAAGGGCCTCCCGGTCACGGCGGAAACCGCACCCCACTACCTGGCGATGTCGGATGACAGGCTTCAGGACAGGGGCCGTTTCCGGATGAACCCTCCGATCAGGTCCCGTGAGGACATGGAGGCGGTGCAGGCCGCGCTGGTTGATGGAACCATCGATATGGTGGCAACGGACCACGCCCCGCATTCCCACGCGGAGAAGGACGGCACGTTAGCGGAGAGCCTCAACGGTGTCGTGGGACTGGAGATCTCTGTTCCCGTTGTGTACACGCACTTCGTGCGCACCGGCCGGATGGACATGTCTGACTTCGTTCGGGTCATGGGGACCGCTGGTAGAGAGCGCTTCAAGTTAGGCGGCGGAGAGATCCTTGAGGGGGAAGCTGCAGACCTTGTTTTGTTCGACCCCGACTTTGAAGAACCCGTTGATCCTGAAGACTTTGAAAGCATGGGCAAAGCGACCCCGTTTGAGGGGGAGCCGCTGTTTGGGCGGATCGACCTCACGCTTTGTAAAGGGGTCCCCGTCTGGGACCCAGATCAACTGATCGGCGGGGTGGAGGCCTGACATGGGATCCGTCCAGCTCTTCGAAATCACAGAGAACCGACGCATCGCGCGGGACACGTATTTGTTAGAGCTGGCAGGAGACACCACGTCTCTAGTCGCTCCGGGACAGTTCGTGAACGTCGCGGTTCCGGGGTTCTACCTGCGTAGGCCCTTCTCCGTGTGTGCGTGGGAACCCGGTCTATTGACCCTCATGTACAAGGTCCTTGGGGAAGGGACCGATGCGCTAACTAGTGTCCCCGCGGGACACACGCTGGAGGTTCTTTCCGGACTGGGCAACGGCTTCACCGTGCCCGAAAACGTATCCTCTCCACTTGTTGTCGGAGGCGGGATAGGGGTCGCGCCGATGCTGGCTCTGGTTCAGGACCTGCTGGCGCGGGGCACCACGCCCACCGTCATCCTGGGTTTTGGGTCGGCAGACGAAGTCGCCCTCGAAAAAGAAATATCCGAATTGGGCGCGCGCGTGCTAATCACGACGGTCGACGGTTCCGCGGGAACTGGCGGATTCGTGACCGATGCGATGGACGTGCTTCGCGAAGAACAGCCCGTCGGAGTCCCCTGGGACTACGTTTTTGCGTGCGGGCCGACCCCGATGCTGAAAGCCGTGTTCACGCAGGCGAAAACGCCGGGTCAGTATTCCATGGAAGAGCGGATGGCCTGCGGGTTCGGTGCGTGCATGGGATGCGTTTTGGAAACCAAGAGTGGCCTCCAGCGGATCTGTAAGGAAGGCCCGGTGTTTGAGAGTGAGGACCTGCCGTGGTAGCCGATGCATCGCGACTCTCAGTGAACCTTGCGGGGGTGGAGCTGCAGAACCCTCTGATTCCCGCCTCCGGTTGTTTCGGTTTCGGGGAAGAGTTTTTGGACTATTACGACCCGAATATTCTGGGCGCGGCCTCCCTAAAGGGGACCACCCGGGAGCCAAGGGACGGGAACGCAACCCCGCGAATCGCGGAGGCACCGGCGGGCATGATCAACTCTATTGGCCTGCAGAATCCCGGGATCGACGTGGTGCTGGGGCAGAGACTGCCGGCGCTTGCGGAGTTTTATCATCAGCCAGTCATCATGAACATTTCTGGCTTCTCCGTTGATGAGTATGTCCACTGCTGCGCACTCACGGACGGCACATGCGAAATCATTGAGTTGAATGTTTCGTGCCCCAACGTCCACGGCGGCGGCATGAGTTTTGGGGCATCCGCAGACGCTGCTGCAATGGTCACTGCGACGGTTCGTGAGGTGGTCACTCAGTCCAAACTGTTTGTGAAGTTGAGTCCCAATGTCACGGACATCGTGGGGATTGCGAGGGCGTGTGTCGACGAGGGCGCTGATGGACTCACCCTGATCAACACCCTCCAGGGGATGCGAATCGACGTGGCGCGTCGGCGTCCCGTGATCGCTGAAAAACAAGGCGGGCTGTCGGGCCCAGCCATCTTCCCCGTTGCGCTTCGCATGATCTACCAGGTGTGCCAAGCGTTGGACATCCCGGTTATGGGAAGCGGTGGAGTGGCGGATGCCAGGGACGTCCTCGAAATGATGATGGCGGGGGCGACCGGGATCCAGATCGGTGCGGAAAGCCTGCGCAATCCCATGGTTATTCCGGAGATTCTGGAGGAGTTGCCGGCGCTGATGGATGAGTTGGGAATAGAACAGATCGAAGAGATTGTGGGGGCTGGCCTGTGAGCACCGAACGCGACGTAATTGTTGCCGCGGACTTTCCGAACGAGGACGCGCTGGACGCGTTTCTAGAGAAGCTGGGCGATCAGCGTCCCTACCTGAAGGTGGGTATGGAGCTGTTCTATGGGGCTGGACCTAAGTTGGTTCGCCGCCTGAAGGCAGAGGGGTACAAGGTATTTTTGGACCTGAAACTCCATGACATCCCGAACACGGTTGGTTCCGCGATGGCGGTCCTGTCGGACCTTGGCGCGGATATGGTGAACCTGCACGCTGCGGGGGGCTCGCGGATGATGGTGTCCGCGCGTGAGGGCCTGACGCGCACCGACGGGAGTCGCCCGATCCTGATAGCGGTGACGCAACTGACTTCGACCTCGAAAGAAACGCTCAATGAGGAGCTCATGATCCCCGGCGACGTGGATGACGCGGTGGCCCATTACGCGCAGGTTGCGCAAGGCGCGGGATTGGATGGGGTGGTGTGCTCCGCGCGGGAGACCGCCCTCGTCAAGGAAACTTGCGGGAAAGATTTTATCACCGTGACGCCGGGGATCCGCTTTGCTGACTCCCAAACGCAGGATCAGGTGCGCGTGATGACCCCTGCGGCCGCGCGTGAAGTAGGCAGTGATTTCATTGTGGTTGGACGTCCAATCACGGCAGCCGATGACCCCAGAGCAGCCTACTTACGGTGCAAGGCGGAGTTCCTAGGAGAAGAGAATGACTGATTTTTCAGCGTCAGCAGCCAGTGCGCAGGCCGCAGCCGACCTACTGTCCATCCGCGCGGTTTTTCTCCGTCCGGAAGAGCCGTTCACGTGGGCCAGTGGTATCAAAAGCCCGATTTACTGCGATAACCGCCTGATCCTCTCCTACCCGGAGGTGCGCTCACGCGTGGAGCAGAACCTAGCGGCGCTGATTAAAACCCGGTACCCGGATGTCCAGATGCTGATGGGTACGGCCACGGCCGGCATTGCGCACGCTGCCCTCGTATCGGATCTGCTGGGGTTGCCGATGGGGTATGTCAGGGGTGAAGCCAAGGGCCACGGACGCGGAAATCAGATCGAGGGCGCAACGCGCCCCGGTCAGAAAGTTGTCGTCGTGGAAGACCTAATCTCCACGGGCGGATCCTCCGTTGAGGCCGCGAACGTCCTGCTGGACGCAGGTTTGGATGTGCTCGGGGTAGTCTCCATTTTTTCCTACAACATGGAAAAAGCAGACACCACAATGGCGGAAGCGGGGCTGGAATACGTCGCGCTCACCGACCTGGACACCCTGGTAGAAGTTGCCGTCACCGAAGACTACTTGGATGCCGAGCAGGCGCCCCAGGTCATTCGGTTCCGCGACAATCCGGCCAAGTGGTGGACAGAAACAACCGATTAGCAACCGAACCGGGCCTTGCTTGGCGAAAGGAAGAGAGACAAAAACATGCCACGTCACCTCATCGATATTCGCGACTTCAGCCGTTCAGACATAACGGAGCTCCTAGACCTGGCGGATCGAATAATCGAAGACCCTGTCGCCTTCCAGGACGTGTGTGCTCATAAGAGACTGGCGACCCTGTTCTTTGAGCCCTCCACGCGTACCCGACTCTCCTTCGAGGCCGCAATGATGGCACTTGGCGGCAAGGTCCTAGGCTTTGCCAGCGCAGACTCCTCTTCTGCTGCCAAGGGAGAGTCCGTTTCGGACACGGTCCAGACAGTCGCCTGCTACGCCGACATCATCGCGATGCGCCACCCCAAGGAGGGCGCCCCGGGTCTTGCTTCCATGAAGGCGCCGGTGCCGGTGATAAACGCGGGGGATGGCGGACACAACCACCCCACGCAGACGCTTACCGACATGCTGACGATCCAGCGGGAAAAGGGGCGTCTTACGAACCTTCGGATCGGCATGGCGGGTGACTTGAAGTTTGGTCGGACCGTGCACTCACTCATCACCGCGATGGCGCCATATGAGGGCATCTCTTTCGTGCTCATGTCGCCACCGGAATTGCGGGTGCCGTCCTATATTCGCGAGGACGTCCTCGACAAAAACCACGTCCCCTACGTGGAAACGGATGACATGGAGGCGCACCTGGGTGACCTGGACATCCTCTACATGACCCGCGTCCAGAAGGAACGTTTCTTCAACGAGGCCGACTACATTCGCCTGAAAGACCGCTTCATCCTGGATGCCGAAAAACTGCGGCTGGCCGATGGCGGAATGGCGATTCTGCACCCGCTACCGCGCGTGAATGAGATCTCCGTGAAGGTGGATGATGACCCCCGCGCAGCGTACTTCCGCCAGGTCAAGAACGGAATGATCATACGCATGGCGCTGATCGTGAAGCTGCTGACGGAAGCCGGAAGTCTGGAGGGAACGAAATGAACATCGACGGCGTTGAAAACGGAATAGTCATTGACCATATCCGCCCCGGGGATTCGATGCGGCTCTACTATCTGCTTGGGCTGGATGACTTGGATTGCTCCGTTGCGATCATCAAGAATGTGGATTCCCGGAAATACGGGCGCAAAGACATAATCAAGATTGATCAGGAGATCGACCTAGACTTGGATGCGTTGGGATATATTGACCCGCGCATCACAGTGAATCTGGTGCAAAACCGGGAGCTGCTTGCGAAGAAGCACCTGGAGTTGCCCGCCAGGCTCACAAACATCGTAAGGTGCAAGAACCCAAGGTGTATCACATCGGTGGAGGACGAGGTAGATCACGTTTTCAACCTTGTGGACCCGGAGCGGGAGATATACCGGTGCACCTACTGTGAGGCGGCAGCGGAGAAGCACCGACACTGACCGACACTGAAGGCGACGCAAGAACCTGGAGGGGCCATGGAAAACACCGAACATAACTGCGGCTGCGGAGGGACCGGAGAGTGGGCGGTGTGGTTGGATCCGTCCACAATTGCATGGCCTAAAAACAAGGTCGTGGAGGGTGCGACGTACCGGTTGCAGGCGTCTCCGCGCGTGAAGCTGCACGTGGGGGAGCTCTCGGACACCAGCGCGCGCCGCGATTCACGGGTCAACCAGGATGACTATGTTGCCCTCCATGTTTGCGAGGGCGGGTTGCCCCTTTCCCGTGAATCTGCCGGAGAGATTCTGAGGGGACCTTTGCGAGTGGAAGTCTTGGACGGCAAAAAAGTCGTGGAGTGGTCCGGCATTCAAATAGCCCCCGTCCTCGACGCAATCTACCCTGGCGCGGCTGCGCAGAAACTGGGTTTGACCTGGACCGACGGTATTCCAACGTTGCGTTTGTGGGCGCCGACCGCGGTGGAGGTTGCGTTGCGTCTGTGGATGGGCGAGGGCGGACGACACCGGGTTGTGGACGGGCGCCGGGACGACAACGGGGTTTGGACGGTCGTTGGCGAAGCGGACTGGGAAGAGGCGGAGTTCCTGTGGGAGGTGCGCGTCTATGTGCCTTCCGTTGGGTCAGTCATCACTAATCGCGTGACGGACCCCTATTCAGTGGGGCTCACTGTCGACTCTGAACGTTCAGTCATTGTGAACCGGGCTTCGGACAGGTGGACACCGGCGGGCTGGGTTGAAGATGGTTTGACTCCGTTGCGAACCCCTGCGGAACAAGCGATCTATGAGCTGCACGTGCGGGACTTCTCCGCGTGGGATGACAGTGTTCCTGAGGAACTACGGGGGACGTACCGCGCGTTCTGCCTACCGGACACGCACGGCGTGCGGGCCCTGAGGAGCCTGGCTGACGCGGGTATGACTACGTTGCATTTGCTGCCTACTTTTGACATATCTTCGGACTCAATTCCGGAAGCGCGCTCAGAGCAGCAGGTGCCGTCAGTGCACGGTGTGGAGTTGGTCCCTGAGAATGAGGCGGAGCTGGAGCTCATAGAGAACTGGTCGCCCTCGTCCCCCTTGGCACAGGAGGCCGTGGGGGCGTGCGCGAACAAGGACGCGTTCAACTGGGGATACGACCCCCAGCACTGGATGACTCCGGAGGGGTCGTATGCATCCCCGGGGTACCAGGTGGATGGCGCGCGCACGCTTGAGTACCGTGAGATGGTTTTGGCGCTTCACGGAATGGGTTTGCGCGTCGTCCAAGACGTTGTTTTCAATCACACGTTTATGAGCGGGCAGGGGCGCACGTCCGTCCTCGACAAAGTCGTTCCGGGTTACTACCACCGGCTGGACCGCGGTGGCGAAGTGGAAACTTCCACGTGCTGCGCCAATGTGGCGACGGAGCACCGGATGGCGGAAAAGATGATGGTCGACGCCGTGGTCGATATTGCGAGGAACTACCACATTGATGGATTCCGGTTTGACTTGATGGGACATCACTCGCTGGCGAATATGAAGGCGGTGCGGGCCGCGTTGGACGCGCTCACCGTGGAGAAGGACGGTGTGGATGGGTCGGCCATCTACCTGTATGGGGAGGGGTGGAATTTTGGCGAGGTCGCTGATGACGCCCTGTTTATCCAGGCCACACAGAAGAACATCGGCGGCACCAAGATAGGCGTGTTCAACGACCGGCTACGTGACGCCGTGCGCGGCGGAAGTCCCATGGATGGGGATCACCGTTGGCGCCAGGGGTTTGCGACCGGGCAGTTTGTGAGTCCGAATGAGGTGCAGGGGTGGGTGAACATGCCTACGGATGCGCGACACGACGCGGTGGAGGACCCGCGCCACCTCGGTGCCAAGGCGGATCTCTACCGTCAGATGGACCTGGTGAAAATGGGTTTGATAGGAGCGATCAAGGGGTATCCGCTTCCACTTTCAGACGGTTCCGCGACCGTGATGTCGGATGATGAGAGCCACTTTGGGCCCCACGCTGCGTTCGCGGATGAGCCGGAGGAGTGCGTGAACTATGTGGAGGCGCACGACGATGAAACGCTTTACGATGCGTCCGTGTGGAAACTGCCGTTGACTACTCCTATGCAGGAGCGGGTCCAAGCCCAAGTCTTGGCGAACGCGACGGTCGCCCTTGGACAAGGCGTGGCGTTTTGGGCGTCCGGAACAGAACTGATGCGTTCTAAGTCGCTGGATGGAGATTCCTACAACTCCGGGGACTGGTTCAACGCGATCGATTGGACTGCGCAGTGGAACCAGTTCGGCAGAGGTTTGCCATCTGCTGCGCGCAATGCGGCACGTTGGCCGGATATGGCGCCGCTTTTGGACCGCCCGGAACTGAGGCCAACTCCGGAAGCAATGCGGGAATGCCGGGAGCAGTCGTTGGAGTTGCTGCGCTTGCGGGCTTCTTCGCCTCTGTTCTCACTGGGCAGTGCGGAGGAGATCCGAAACCGTGTCCGCTTCCTGCCTACCGGGCCGGCTGCGGTTCCATTTGAGCAGGCGGAGGAATCGTCCTTCCAAGATGATGGCGCCGACCATCCCGGGGTGATTGCCATGTGGATAGATGGAACGGGGTTGGAGCCGCTGGACCCTGACCCAACGCACAGTAAGTCCGGGGTGTTGGTCATCTTCAATGCCACCAAGGATGCGTGGGTTGGTGTCTTTCCGGACGTATCTCCAAACACCATTGCCGCGCCGCCCTTGAAGGCATCTGTCTTCTGGGTGTAGAGCGCCTCCTTTGAGGGCCTCTGTGTTCTGGATGTGGGGCGCCGCCGCTGAAGGCATCTGTTTTCTAGATGTGGGCGGAACCTCTCTCGGAGGAGCCTCTTCAGCCTCGGGGCCTGTTCAGTCCCGGTCCTGACGCTCGCCCGCGGGTGGGCTTCCGCCGGGGTGCCTTCTGTCGGGCCACTTTCCGTCGGGCCTCCTCGTAGGCTTGCCAGGTTGCCGAGTCATGGGAAATCCCCGTCCTGCTGACCCGGCCGCTCGCCCTTCCGACGCCTCGGCCTACCGGGTTGCGAACGTGCTGCTCGACTCAATGCCAAGCTGTGAACGTTGTGCCCAGAATCTGCGTTTTAGATCCGCCGTTTCCCTAAGACCGAAGGTTATCCCCAACATCGAAGGTTAATCCCGGGATTAACCTTCGATCATGCACCACAACCTTCGACCTTAGAAACGCAGCGCGAGGTAACGGTGCCAAAAAAACCCGGAGGGGGCAAACAGGCACCCGGTCTTCACGAACAGGCTCGCGGCGGGCTCCTGGCGAGGGCGAGCAAGCATCCGTCGAGGCAGTCAGGAACCCGGGCGGCAAGTAGGGAACCGGTGGGCACGAACAGTCGCCGCTGGATACGAACAGTCTCCCAGTGGGTACGAACGCCCATGAATGTTGGCGGAACCGCCCTACACACAGCCCAACAGGAGAGTTCGTCCTGACGTCACACGGACTATCGAAGGTTGTGGCTAACTATCGAACCTTGTTCCCGGGCACAACCATCGATAATCGGCCACAACCTTCGATAGTCCGCACCCCCTAAAACCACGCCGGTGTTTAGTCGGCACTTTCGCACGCCTTACCCTCCGTCTGGCTTGCCCCGTCCGACCACCCCAGCCTCTCTAGTGCCACATCGACGTGGCCTTGCACCCTTTTGGCGTGCCTAGCCTCCGCACTCCGACCATGTTTTTCGTATGCACCAGACATCAATACCCCTTCACACCCTCTTTCGCATTCGCCATGCATACGCAGAGCCACTGTCCCGTGCCTGGGGAGGTGCGCTTGGACACAGGATGTGTCAGCTAAACGCAGGTTGGGTGAGCTGAACACACGATGTGTTAGTCCAACACACATTGTGCACGTGCCCATGGTGCGTTCAATCAACACATCGTGTGTTCAACTGACACAACGTGCGTCCAACCAACACAACGTGCGTTCAACCCACCCAGCGATGCCTCGCACGAAGCCTGCAGCTAAGCAAACGGGCCCAGTTGTGCCTCACACGCAGCCTGCAGCAGACGGTCCACCACAGAAATGGTCAAGATGGCATGCAAACCCCAAGATGGCTATGCCATCTCGAACCACCTGGAGCCAACTTGATCCGAGCCGCGCCAACTTGGTGCAGCCAACGCCGGGATGGCTACGCCGGCTTGGCCAATCCCGAACCATCTCGAACCATCTGGAGCCAACTTGACACACGCGGGCGCCATCTCTGCCCATAGCTGGAGCCGTCATGGGGTAACTGCCTCTGGAGGCAGGGTTTCCAGGAGGTTTCTTACGCAGCACCCTGGCAATCACCCCGGAATGGTCGGCCCCATGATCTTGGAAGGATGATTCGTCCGCCTGATCGAACGATGTGGCAGGTGATCGAAGGATATTCCCGGGCACAAGCATCGATCAGACGCCACATCATTCGATCAGGGCCCCA
>CAZTTD010000020.1:28544-30864 GCA_964616925.1 uncultured Actinomyces sp. | reverse complement strand
CTGCTGACTCTGTCGTCCTCCAGGGCAGGGTCAGCCGCCTTTTTTGGGGTAGTCACGCGTTTTCCAGTGGAGGCGGCCGGCGCGGAAGTACGCGTCGCGCGTCCCTTGCCTTCCGAAGTCGACGCACGTCCGGGCCACGTTCCCACCTTCGCGACCCCGGGGGCACGCCCCTTCATCTCTTCACGCAACCGGGTTGAGGAGGCCCTAATACTCTCCAATTCCTCAATCTCCGCCTCATTCTGCTTCTGCGCCAACGACGCGCCGTATACGGAACTGGCAACCGTTCCCGCCAGGAACACGCCCGGCAGCGCCAGCCACGCCCAAGCCAAAATCCCGAACGCGGCCAAGACGGTAAACGTCAAAATCATCACTGTTGCGACCGCTGCCGTGACGATGCGGCGGCGGACGGCGGCCTGCTCCCGCGCCAGACGCGCAACGCGACGCGACCGAAGCGCCGTCATCTGTTGCGCCGGGTTTTTCCGGACGGGGGCCGACTCTGGGGTATACGAATTCTTCTCTTCGCTTGAGTTAGGGACGGCAGTCATGGACGTTCCTTTTGTGGGACGGAGTATTTGTGGCTCTTCAGGCGCCGTTCTGGCGGCAATCTGCGCGCGGGATGCGGCAGGAAAGATGGGCTGTGTGGAAGGTTTCGGGACGAGGACAGAGGCGCCGTGGACTCCATCTTTACTGGCGGGAGCAGGCGGCGCAGCGAGTAGCGTCACGTCAGCGGAGAACCGGTCCCCTTCCCTGGAGGTAACGACAGCATGGCGTCGAGCAATCCTTGCGGGCACCGCATAGAAGATGATCACACAAGCGACCACCGCGACAATCAGCCCACCTATTTCCACCACTCCAACATATGGGCAATCGCGCAACGTATGTGTGCGCCACTCCGTCAAGTGTTTGCTTCAGCGTCGAATGCGGGTCTCTACCAGTGATTCCCCGGCCAGGTCCTGCTGATCCACGGCGAACCCAACGTGGTCGGCCCATTCGCCCGCGATGTGCATGTAGCGCTTTTTGTACGCTTCCTCCCGCAGTCCCAGTTTGCGTGCCAATCCGAGCGAGGGCGCATTTTCGGGACGCACGTTGACCTCCACCCTGTGCAAACCGAGCTTCCCAAGGATCAGGTCAATCACCGCCGCAACCGCTAGCGACGTAATCCCAAGGCCCGCCCACTCGCTGACGATCCAGTAGCCGAGGATTCCACTCTGCATCGCGCCGCGCTCAACCGCGCCTAGGGAAACTAGGCCGGCGATGTGCCCGTCAACTTGAATGATCATTGCCAGGCCTTCGCCCTCGGCATGCCGGGCATCCATCAGCGCCGGGTACTCTTCCCACGTTGGCAAGCCCGTGGAAGAGTTCGGCGGAAGCGTCGCTTCCCACTCCGTGAGCCAGTCGCGGTCCGCACGCCGGACGCGCTCCACGTCAAGGTGGTCCCGCCCGACAGCAGGACGGACCACGACCTCGGAAATCGCCCGGGCCTTTATCAGCGTCGCCAGATTCTCCCGGTCAAAAGTCAGTGTTAGCTCCTGCTCCGGATAACCCCAAACTGTGCGCCGGCGCCGCCAAGTGTCCCACCATGAAGGCATGCTTACTCCAGAAGCATGCAGGTATAGACCGTGCCCGCGGTCACGCTAGTAACGTCCTCGGGAATCACGACGAGGGCGTTTGAGGCCGCAAAAGACGACACCCACGTCGCCTCCGGCCGTCCGATCACCTCTGCCACATACCCCGTGCGCGGGTCGCCCTTAATCTTGCAACCCACAAATTGGCGTACCCCGGCCGGGGATGAGAATCCCTTCGTGACTGCCGCCGGCACGCTGGGACGGCTCAACTGTTTCCACCCGAGCATCCTTCGCAGCGCCGGCCTCACAAACACCTCAAAACATGTTTGCGCCGCCACCGGGTCGCCCGGGAGACAGAAGATAGGCGTGGGCTCATGCTCCACGTCGCCCTCCGGCTCAACCGTCCCAACCCCCAGCATTGCCCGTGGCGCGATTGCAACCTGGTCAAAACGAACAGTCCCGGACGGGGCCAAAACCTCCCGCACGGTATTCGCCGACCCGTAGGAAATTCCACCCGTCGTAATGATCAAATCTGCGCGCATCAGCTGGTCGTCAATTAACTCCCGCAGCGCGGTTCTGTCATCCGGAATGGGCGCGCATCGGAACGCTTCAGCCCCAGCTTCGGCTGCTGCTGCCGCAAGCGCCTGCCCGTTTACGTCGTAGACGCGCCCCTCCCGGAAGCGTGTACCAGGCTCCACTAACTCATCGCCCACAGAGATAAAGACGACTCTGGGTCTTGGGTGCACGTTCACGCG
>CAZTTD010000020.1:4674-28444 GCA_964616925.1 uncultured Actinomyces sp. | reverse complement strand
CCTTCAGCCGCCAGTCCCGCAGGGTTTGCTTCGCCCGGGAAGATTTCGGCTGTCACTACAAGTCGTGCGGGGCTCTTCTTGGAAGCCCCTTGAATGTCGGCCGATCGCACCGCGTATCCGTCAAGAGCCGCAACGTCGGTAGCGGGGTGGTCTTCCGGGGACACGACGTCCTCCGCCAACACGCACCCCACCGCATCGGATAGGAGCAGGCCCAGCGCGGGCTGTTGGTGCGCCACCTGAAGACAGTCCTGGTAAAACTCTGCAACCGATCGCACCGTCGCCGCCTTCCGTTTCGGGTTACACCTTGGCGCACTCTGGCGCCCCGCTAAGCCTAACCGCCAAAGATTTATCATGGGAACATGACCGAGCAAGATCTGACAGAACAGAAGCAAGCGTGGCGACGTGCGTACCTCGCGCGCAGGCAGGCTCACGTCGCCCAACGCGGTCACCTCGGCATTCGCCCGACCGTCCCGCTGACGGTGGGTGAGTTGGCAGATTTGGCGGGGCGAGGGCGAGGCCTGCGCGGAGCAATCATCGCCGGATATCAAGCGCTGGGATCAGAACCGACTTTGTCCGCGCTGCTGAATGGTTGGGTGATGGCTGGTGGCACCGCCCTCGTTCCTACACCTCAGTCAATGTCAACGGGACGATACGAGGCCCCGCTATGGGTGACGTTGGGGCCCGGTGGAGTGCCGGATCGAGGCGTACCTGCGACCGACTCCCTCGCTGGCGCCTCCGTTATTCTCGTTCCGGGGTTGGCGTTCGGGGCGGATGGTGCCCGCTTGGGCCGCGGCGCGGGCTGGTACGACAGGGCGTTAGCGACCGCCCCGGTAGGGTGCCTCACCTTAGGTGTGTGTTTTGAGGACGAGGTCGTTGGGGCAAACCTCATTCCAATGGAACCCCACGACATTCCGGTCAAGGGCGTGCTCACGCCCGCGGGAGTGACCCTGTTCTGACCCCCTTCTGGTGCCCTTCCACCCCTTCTGACTCTCTTCTGACCCCCGTCACCCCCTGGTCATCCCCCGGTCGGCCCGCATGCCTCACATATCGCCTGCAACACGCGGTCAGCCACAGAAATAATCAAGATGGCATGCGAACATCCAAGATGGTTGTGTTGCGCGAACACGTGCAACAACGGCAAAAGGGGCATTCGTCTTTTGTCAGCACGGACTATCGAAGGTTGTGGCTAACTATCGAACCTTGTTCCCGGGCACAACCATCGATACTCGACCACAACCTTCGATAGTTTGTGCGCTTGGAACCAAATCCGCCATCTCTGCACAATCAAGCCTGAAGGCGACCTGAGATGACTGGCCGGGGGACAAACGCCCGGGGCCAACTGGCGGCAACACACGGCCAACAGAATCGTGCAAAGCCTGGTGACAACAGGATCAGAGCTGTCGGCGGCTCCGGAGCTGCAGCAAGCAGGAAAACTCACAATAACTAGGAAACCAAGCCGCCGGTTGTCGTGGCTTTGGCGCAATCCACAGGCGCGAAGAAAATCCAAGCGCGCGGCGCCTTCTTCGCGCACTGTGATGGAATGAATACTTCGTTTTCTTGGAGGCCCCCACGCGGCATGTGGTTGGCCTTGTTCGCAATTGTCACGATGTCGGCGGCAGTCTTCGCCGTCCTCGCACTTCGCCCTCTTCCAGAAGGGGTGCCAGTCGTGGTCGCAAAAAATGACCTATTACCGCAAGAACCCATCCCAAGATCGGCCGTCCGCGCAGTAGCTGTCCCTCCGGAGGCTTCCCCAGAAGGAGCGCTGGCCATTCCTGAAGATACGGTAGGACAGGTGCCAGCGCTTCCGATACCCGCCGGGACCGTACTGACGGAAACCCTGGTTGGTCTGGGAGAAGACTCTGCGCGGATCCCGCCCGGCTACGCGCAGGTGGTTCTGGCAGTCAGCCCCACCACCGCATTCGTAGCTCCCGGGGATCAAATAGAAGTGTGGGGCCGTGCGAGCACCTGTGTCGAAGACTCTTGCGCACTCACTAGGCTCGCGCAGAATGTGGAGGTCATCTCCGTCACGGAATCAGACCGCGGCGGGTTCGCATCGGAGGGCCTGGTCAGTATCGCGTTGATCTTGCCCGCCACGCAGGTGGGAAGCGTGCTCCAAAGTGCTGAGTCAGAGAACATCCATTTTGTGCTCCGATAAGGGACGACTGCGCCCCGTGTCCCGCGTGGGGGCTAGGCTAGGCGCTGGCGTGGGGACGCCGCGCGGACCCCTCGTATCCATTTTCATAAGAGGGAGTAAACATGATCCAAGGATTCAAAGATTTCATCAGCCGTGGCAACGCTATCGACCTAGCAGTCGGCGTTGTCGTCGGAGCCGCGTTCTCAGAAGTAATTTCGGCTCTGGTAGACCAGATCCTCAACCCGCTGATCGGCGCCATTTTTGGCAAGCCCGACTTCACAAACCTTTTTGAGTTTGAGATTCAACTTCTGGGCGACCCCGCAGTGGTACGTCCAGGCGCGCTGCTTACTGCGCTGCTCAACTTCTTGATCATTGCCGCCGCCCTGTACCTCTTCGTCGTCGTTCCGATCAACAAGATGAATGAGAAGAAGGACAAGATGCTGGGCGTGGAGGAAGAGGACAAGGAGGACGAGGTTTCCCCAGAAGTCGCGCTCCTTTCAGAGATCCGCGACGCACTCACGGCTTCTTCGGGTTCAGATCCCACCACCAAGTAGCCACCTGCGGGCCTCACCAGTGCGGCGGAACGTTCTCCCTGAGCCACCGATCCGTCGCACTCTCCGTAGAGGAACCTGCCGCCCCGGCCTCAGTCCGATCTCTTTTCGGTCGAGGGCGGGGCGTCCCGTTTTGTGCCGCACTTCCGCCGTTCGCGCCCGACGAGGGCGAGGATACACCCGCCGCGCCGGCCGAGGACGCGGGAGTCGCCTTCGACGCAGGCGTGGGAGTGAGTCGGGAAGCTACCTGGTAGTCCGCCCCGACAACAATCTTGGCGGAATCCCCATCCGTATCCACCCGCGCAACATAGACAGCACGCCGAGGCCAACGGGTCTTCGGCGAGACTTCCGGCGCTATTTCGCCTTCGTTTCGGCCTGTCCCACCACTACCGGGCTTCACTTCGGTGATGTCCTCACCGCCACGTTGTGAAGGATCGATTCCGATTGGGCACCCTTGCGCTTCAAACCGATAGCTTTGCGCACCGCCTCCGCGACTTCCTCATGGGATGCATCTGGGTTGCTCTCCCAAGCCCAAAGCGCGACCTCGTCAAGTTGGTCATCGCTGTAGGCAGCCAACGGTAGGCCTCGGGGGATATCGGGGGCATCAGAGCCACCTTCGCCCTCGCCCTGATCCTTAGGAGCACCTACGATCTCTACCGGGGCCGTGCCGATTATGTCTTCCGTTGAGTCCTGAGTGGCAACGACCGTCGCTTCTTCACTTGGCGAGGGCGTCTTGGTCGGGACAGATACCCGCTCAAATAGTGGATCCTGGGTCTTCGCGGCCTCGACGGCAGCTTCGGGGATAGCGGTAGCCGACTTTGACGGCGTCGACTCGACTACCCCGCTGGCCGGAGAGTCAAGGGTTGCGGACTCGTCGGGCACAGACACGTCGGCAGGCGCGGTGTCGACGGATGCCACTTCGGCAGGCAAGCCATCGACAGACTTAGCGTTGGCCACCGCGGGGTCGGAAGACACGGCGTCAGCAGCCGCGGGGTCGGAAGACGCGACGTCAGCAGCCACGGCGTCTGCGTCCGCTACGTCAACGGCGGCAAAGTCGGCTTCGTCCTCGACAGCAACCGCGCCAGCAAGCGCGGCTTCGCCACCGATCTCGGCCTCGACCGCGGCCTCGCCCTCGCCCAAATCCGCCTGCTGGACGCCCTCAGCCCTGGCCTGCGCCGCAAGCGCCTCCGCCGCCGCGGGCGTAACGGGACGGCCCGTCGCGACGTAGTGTTCGTCAACCGCGTCAAGGACGAGGTCGACGATCTTCTGCGCCTCCAGATTTGGGTCAATGAAAACGGCCATCGAAAGCTCGGTTCGGACCTTCCAGCCCAGAGCCTCCAACTGCTCCGGTATCCAACGGTCCCTGACACGCAATGACGGTTCATTGCGGTATTGAAGGTCATCCGTCAACACGGCAACCAGCAGGCTATCTGGAACCTCAGGGTGCCCAACCGCAAGCGGTATGCGCATCCTCCCGGTACCTAGATTTGGGACAACCTGCAGCCCTAAACCATGGAGGCGGTCCGCTAGGTCGACAAGTAGGTCGTCGGGGACAACGGGGTCGTCTTCGGTGTGAGTCTCGACCTCGTTCCCCTCGGCCAACGACAGCAGGTCAACCAGCAGGCGCTCAGCGGGATAGTTCAAGCGGGCCTTATCGATCTCCTCCGACCGAAGCGTCGTAACGACAGTCAGGTCCTTCGGCGTGCCCTTAGCGATCTTCTCCCACAACTCTATTCCCGCGTCCGTAGACAGGTTGCCGAAGTCGTAAATGACTCTCCCGTGCGGGGTCTTCGCGAACCCGACGGACAGAATGACGTGGTCCGGCCGCATTTCAAGCAGCTCTTCAGGCGACACGACCACCGCCCTGTCCCCGCCACGGGCCTGAATTGCGGCGCGGAGATCCGGGTTGGTGACCATCATGCGACGCAGCGTGGACCGCACCCGGTCGGCGTGAAGGTCGGAGAAAGTAACCACAGCCAACTGTGTTTCCGGGTCATCCGCAAACAGCTGTTCCACGTGTGAACAAACCGCGTCTGCTTCGCCGAGCGTGGATTCGATTGCGACTTGCTCTGGCCCGGGCATGCCTGCGCCCTCGGCCAAAACGTACCCAACGGGAGCATTGCGCCGGGGCGAAACCGCCGCCCACAGCTTGGTTTCGGGGTAGTGGGCAAGCACAAGGTCCGTCACGGGTCCAGTGGACGGTGTCGGACGCGCGGGCAGCTCCACCGATGGCAGAACCTCAACGATGGGCTCCAAAGAGTCGCCCTCTTTCCGTCCCGTATTCACGACGATCACCTGGGCGCCGCGCGCGATCACGGGCGCTATCTCACCAAGTGGGAGGTCCTCCACGCCCGCCAGAATGACGGTGTCCACAGTCCTGCGCCGACGCACCAGATGAGGGACGAGGGCGGGGCCCGCGCACACTATCGGAAGCATGTCCCAACTGAGTGAGAAGTCGGCAAAAAGGGAGGGCACCGAACGCTGCTCCGCCAGCGCGGCCACCATTTCCGTGTACTGGTCGGGGTAGAGCGAAAGGATGTCCCGCCTGCGACTGCGCACGCGTTCCACCAGCAGCGGTCCCAGACTTTTCACCTGCGCCTTGTCCAACGCACGTACTTCTCTCAGGTGACCCTGAAGCAGCTCCGGGTCAAACCCTCCCAGGCGCGGTTCCGCCGCCAACATCATGCCTAGGGCGGACGCCCACCACGACAAATCCAGCTCCAACCCAAGGAGATCCCCGTCGATCCTGCGAGCCTGGAAGTCCGCCAGCAAGTCCGAGAGCCCCAACCGGTCCACTTCTTCCATTACCTCAAGCTGAGACGGGATCAACCTGGCGCTGTTGGGGTCGGAAGCCAAGGCTTCCAGCATCGGGCACAGCTCATCCAGCGGCATGGTCTGAAGGTCACCGAACGTGTCCTGAAGGTAGGGTGCCACCAGCGCTATCTGTTTCTGCGCGTGCTGGAGAGTGTCGACGCAATCATCTAAACCTTCGGGGACCAGCGGCCAGGCATCAGGCTCAGAGGCCGCGACCAGCCATTCCTGGCGGCATTCTTGGGCCTCTTGCAAAGCAGAGTGGAGATCCGGGACATGTACCCCGGGGCGCACCAGGTCTTTCGCCTGCTTCACAAGCTGGCGACGCCTAGAGTTCTTGAGGGCGATACCGCGATCGTCGCGCCACTGAGCGGTGGCTGTGGCGATCACGAAGTCTGACAGCGAACGCTCAAAGACTTCCGGCCTGAACTGGTCCAGCGTGGAACGGACGCGCTCCAGAATCCGAAGCGCCTCACCCCATCCTGCCAATGTTGTGGCTGAACGAAGCCCAGTCTGCCCGCTCACACGCGCGATCTGCATGCGCACGGCAGGCAGAAGTTGATCTGCCAGCGCCTGCACCGAAGACAGGACAGTCTCCACCTGTGCGCTGTCCTCAAGGAGTATTTCGCCCCACGCGCCCCTGTCACCGCCCTCTGAGAACATGCCCTGTACGGAAGCTCTTTCCAGCAGTTCGCGCGCGTATTGGCCCCCGTCTTCGGACAGTGCCGAAAGTGCCGGTGCGCCCAGTCGAACACGCGTGGACGGGCCGTCTGGGTCAGACGTGAGCTCAGTGAGAACCTGCAGCGCGTCAAAGGGGCTAACTCCCCAGTCTGAGAAGTCCTTGTGCAGTTGTTCCTCATACGAGCTGAGGCTTTCTCTGGCGCGCCGCAGGGCTACCCTCATGCGCTCCACACCCTCAGTATCGATGGATGGCGACGCGTCCCGCATTGCTTCTTCAAGGGACGCCGCAACGCCCTCGTAATCACCAAAAAAGAAATCCGCGACGATTGGCGACACACCTAGTTCGGAAAAACGCCCACTGATTTCTTCCTCCAGGTGAGTGTCGGAGGCGACCACCAACACGCGCTTCCCCTCACCGGTGAGAGCGCCACTGACCGACGCAATGAAGCCAACGGGATCACTGCCCGGCTCCGGGTTCACCACGTAGGAATCCCCGTACGTCAGGGTCTCCACCACGTCCTGCACCTGCGTGGACTGGTCACCCAACCCCACTTCCTTCCAGGGGTCCCTATCCGTCGGGTCCTGCACGGAGGGGCGGAGCGGGGTTGGCCCCAATGCGTCCCCGGTCGCGGCTGCCGTCAATACGGGCGAGGACGCAACAAACGTCTCATCCGCAACATCGCGGAATATCGGCGCTGTCGGGTGTGTGAGGATCCCCAACGACAGATCCTCCCGCAACTCAAACCCTGGAAGAACCTGGGACATGTCGCGCACCACGTCAAGTGCGGCAGCAGGCGAGAACCCATGCGGCCCATCCAGCGCCTGCGCCAACGCCGCCTGGTCCAAGTAGCCGCCGGCCCGCACCATCTCACCTAGGAGCCGAGAGGACACCTCCACCCCGGGAAGAAGTTGCAACGTGATAGTGCCGTCAGCGTGAGTTTCTATCAGAACCTGGCGCATCAGGACGGGGACATTGAACGCCGGGCGCGCGCCCTGCCAACTTGCCGAACCAACACCAAGATGAATGGTTACGATGCCGTGGCGGTCCTCCAACTGCTGGGAAAAGTCACTGAGCTCCCCGACGGCTTTGGTTACGTAAGCCAGCGCCGTGGGTTCGCGTACAAGGCTGGACAGTGGCGTCGGCGCATCCGCATACAGGGATGCCAGGCCGCCGGGGTGCACGTTGTCCAGTGCGACACTGTGAGCGGCCGCGGACTTGGCGTCTTCCTTCGCTGCTTCCGCCAGTTCGGCACGCCACGACCGGACCATCTCTGCGACGGCTTCAACCACGGCCTGCTCCGCTTCAACGGGATCCTCATGGTTGGGCGAGGGCGTCGGTTTTTGCGCATCCGCGCTCCCCCCGTCGTCGTCCTCCGGCACTTCGCGGCCTTCGCCTAGGTGCGCTTCGGACGAGGACGTGTCATCCGGCTTGGACTGTGCTGCGGGCGGAGTTATTTCCTGTTCCGCGACAGGTTCATCGGACCCATCGGACCCATCGGGACCGGTCCGGGCGGTATTTTGGGCAGACGGTCGCGAGCTCTTGCGCGAAAAGAATGAACGTACCACAAACCAACAGTAGTCACAGGGTTGGGAGATTCGGACGTGGCGTGCCGTTAACTGCGAACTTTTGACCTTTGCAAAGTGCGTTTACGTGCGCGGACCGCCGTCCGCACCCCCGCCCTCGCCCGTACGCTTGCCCGCGCCACCGCCGCTGCCATCTTCCTCCGCCACCTTGGCCTCGCCGTTACGCTTGCTCGCACGGTCACGGCCGCCCTCGCCCAAACCGTCCTCGTCCACACCAGCCTTGGCGTGCACCCGAGCGCTCCCCTTGCGCGGCCCCATCAATTTCTCCTCCCTTTGGCGGACCTCAAATGCGAACGCGAAAAGGAGCACCATCAGGGCGACAAGCCAGGTCAGGACGTAGAAGACGTGCTCGTCGACCATCTGGTTCCACCCCTTCTGCGCGAATCCCGACACCGCCATGGCCCACCCTTTTTGAGAGTCCAATCCGGAGGCTATTGCCGTCTTGAAGGGGTCCACCGAATCGGTGTTGACGCCCTGCAGAACGGTGCGTTTGTATTCGGATGCGAGTACGGATGCCAGCTTCCCCGGAGTCAGCCCAACCAGGCCCAATAGGGTCGCGACGGTTGCAAAAACCAGGGGCGCGGCGACGGCCTTTAGGTAGAGGTTCTGCTCACCGGCGGAGATGCTGACCAGTGAGACGATCTCCCCCAGCAGGAAGCCAAAAACAGCGCCGGCGGCAGAGATGTCAAGAAGGAGAGTTGGAGACACTGAATCCAGCAGAGATATCCCCAATAGTTCGTAGTGCCCTGACGATAGGGGAACGACGATAAGTGGGACCAAGGCTCCAACGAAAACACCGCCGGCTGCGCCGAAACCTGCCCACGTTCCCACGCTCACGGCCGCCCTGGTGACCGTCAGTTCGCTCCCGTTGCCACGCATTATCTGGAAGAAGACGACTAGGGAAATGGTCACCAGGTATGTGACGGTCCAGCACGTGGCGACAAGTAGCGTGTAGAAACCAACGGCGTGAGAGACAAAATCGGATGTCTCACTGGAGTTGATGTTCATGATTATTGAGGCGCCCAGAACTAGGGCGACTCCGGGGATGACTACTAGGCCCGCACCAATGTTCAGCGCGGTGCTGATGCGCCTTGCGGCCCTGCGGTCTTCGTTTTGAAACTGGGATGTATCAAGAGACTTCCAACCGGGTAGCGCGACCTGCATTGCGAACCTGAGCCGTGTGGAAAGGTCGCGGCTGACGGTGCTTTGGTGTTGGCTCGGCGCTGCTGCATCGGGCTTTTGGCCGGCAGGCCCTTGGCTTTGGTCTGCAGCACCCTGGTTCGTGCCCCGGTCTGCTGCTCCCCAATTCGTACCGTGACCCGCACTGCTGCCTGTCGCTTGGCCTGCTCCCGGGTCCGCATCGTGGTCTGCCTTCCGACTTGCCCCGTGGATGAAAATGAGCGCGAGCCAAAAGATCAGCCCCACGACCACTAGGACAACCGCAACCCACACTAGGGCAACAGTGGAAACCGCAGTTTCCCGAAGTAGTCCAATGAGGGATAGTCCCCCAAGAGCGAACGACACCACGCCGACTACGGACCATATGAAGTGACGGTGTTGGTCCGCATCGCGGAGAGTCATGATGGCAGCCAAGAATCCAAGTCCTAAAAGCACCACGGTGGCGCAGATCAAAGCAGTCAGCATGTTCCAAGCCTAGGTCTCTGGCGAAAGGATGGGGCGACAGTACTGCCCTTGGGGGCTAAAATCAGTTCCACTGGTGCACTAATGCGTGGAGGAGGCCCGGCCGATGATCCGTTACCGGGAAATCATTCCCCAAGACTTCGATGTTTTGGAGGACTTTCTTTACCTTGCGATTCACCAGTCCGACCCCAACCGGCCCGTTCCGCGCTCCGTTGTAAAAGAGCCGCAACTGGCCATTTACGTTACTGAATGGGGTACACGGGGAGACGCTGGTTTCGTGGCAATGTCAGTGGCGGAAGGACCGGCGGGCTTCGCTGGCGCTGGTGACTCCACGGGCTCTACGGGCTCCGGCCAAGTTGTGGGCGCTGCGTGGTCACGCATCCTCTCGGGAGAGAATCGCGGCTACGGCAACGTAGATGAGCACACGCCGGAGTTCGCCATCTCAGTTCGCCCGGAGTTCAGACGCCGCGGCATTGGGGAAGAACTGCTCAACCGCTTGATTACGAAGTTGGCAGCGCAGGGGTACCCACAGGTCTCGCTGTCGGTACAGAAAACCAACCCTGCCCACCGCATGTACAGGCGCATGGGTTTCGAAGTTCTCCACGATCGTCAAACCGACTGGGTGATGGTGAAGGACCTAACGCAGTACTAAACAGCCCGCAATGATCTGTGCTGCGTCATCTTGCTCGGCCCGGTGCGCGGCCCGGTGCGCACCCCGCGTTGCCCTGGGCACATCGTTCGACGGCGGGCACATCGTTGCAAAACGGGCACAACGTTCGCAGGCCAGCCGCTTTTCGGGCGCGACGTTCACAGATTGTCTGCCAGGCACAATGTTTAGGGACCGGATCGAGGGATGTGGGGTCTAATCGATGCTTGTGCCCGGGAATATCCCTCGATCACCTGCCACATCCCTCGATCAGGCTTAGGTGGCGCACTGCTGACCGGTGCCACGGTGCCATAACCCAGGCAACCAAGTGGAAATGCATCAGAGGAGAAGAGCCCTGTGTCACACAAAAGCCCCACCCGAAACACGAAACACCTCCGCACAGGCGCTACGCTCTGGGCATGGAAAAAGCACAATCGGTGGAAGAGTTCTGGCTACTCCACAGAGGGCAACTTGGTTATCCAACAGCTCCCACACCACCCGCGTGGGCGTTTGGAGCTACTGCCGAACACGCGGATGAGCTGCTCGCCCTCGTCCTAGATGGCACGAAGACCGGCACCGCTTCTTCACTTTGGGACTACGAATTTTCCGGGGACACCCCGCCTGAAGTTGGCGAACTGAGCATCATCTTGGACGGGCAAGGGAGACCCCGCGCGCTCATTGAGACAACCGGCGTAACCATCGTTCCATTCATGGAAGTGGGCGCGGAGCACGCGTATTCGGAGGGCGAGGGCGACCGGACCATTGCTGCGTGGAGAGATATCCACACGCGCTTTTGGAGCAACCACGCAGAGGACCCTCGGGGATACGACCCCGCAATGCCCGTGGTTTGTGAACGCTTCCGCCTGCTGCTTGCCGCCGACGGACCTTCAGCTAAGTGCCCCCGAGACGATTCGAACGTCCGACACCCACTTTAGGAGAGTGGTGCTCTATCCCCTGAGCTACGAGGGCGTTGGTCCAGTCACCCGGACCACGAATAAGGGTACCACCCGTCGGCAACAGAGCTTAACTTACTGCTCAGTGGCGGCGGGCCTCTAAAATGTCTGTGGAAATACCAGTGGATGCCCTTTCCTCATCCTTTTGGTGGGGTCTGAAACGATTAGCTCGTCGTTTTCGCTTGAGATCGCCGTTGTCACATAACCCATAGCGGCGATCTAGGACGATAGCGGCGATCTAAGAAACGCGGGAGCAAGATCAGGGCCAAATCGGGACCAAGTCCCCGCCTCGGACCTGCCTACAAGTACCCGCTGGGACTGGCATGATCCGACAGAGGCCTGAAAATTCTGGTCGGCGACTGGATCCTGGATATCGGGCGTCTTATGGGCGGCAGCAAGCAGGAAAACAACGGGTCGCGCCTCTACAACAAACAGCCAAACTTACAACAACCAGGAAAACAAACCCTGTTTTGAAGCAACAAACAGACCCGTCCACAACAAACAGGACCACCAGCAACCTTGGCACTGCGGTACCCCAATGAACGGACGATTGAGCGCAACACAAGCCTCCTGGGCCGGAAACAAACAGGCGATCTAACGGGGCTATGCGTTTGCAGGGCACCTATGCAGGGCGCGTATGCAGTTCTGGAATCACATTATGGAATCAAATTGACGGCCTCAGTTCCGACTGCGGATCCCTAGGCAATGCGGCGATCAGAACCCTGCTTTCTTGCCAAGCGCTGGTGTGGGGAAAACCCAAAGCCGAGCAGGCAACCGAGCCACGGGGCCACCCGGTAGGAATCAAGCGGCAGCAACCAACAGCAACCAACGGGACGCAACAGGACATGCCCGACCTGCCTGCGTGAACCTACCTTCGCTCCCAAGCCTGGGCTGGGCTGGGTGTCTTATCCCTGTGCCGGGAGGGGACAGTCATCACCGGGCAAGTGGAGTGCGTCAAAACGGTCTGAGAAGTGGATCCCAAGAGCATCCCTGCGAAGCCACCGCGACCACGTGTACCCACAACGACCAGATCAACTGCTGTCGAGAACTCCGTAAGGAGTGCGGCCGCACTTCCATCCAAAGCGTGGCGCGCCACGTGAACCTTCCGCTCCCCCATCGCCTCTGCGATTGCGGTGTCCAAACTGACCCTGATCTCATCAATGAGCGCCTGCCGGTCCATCGACGGCGGCACCCAACCCATCATCCCGCCACCCGTTGCGATAGGCACTGCGGCCACAACCGTCAGTTCCGCATCCCATATCGCGGCTTCGTCTACCGCACGCTTCAATGCATTCGAGGCCGTTTGGGATCCATCTGTTCCGACAACTATGCGCTGCACGGGGATGAAAGCCTTACCAGACCTGTGAGGCGGAATAACAACAACCGGGCACTTCGCGTGTGCTGGCACGGAGGACGAAACGGAG
This sequence comes from uncultured Actinomyces sp., assembly GCA_964616925.1. Taxonomy (GTDB): domain Bacteria; phylum Actinomycetota; class Actinomycetes; order Actinomycetales; family Actinomycetaceae; genus Scrofimicrobium. The sequence continues at coordinate 16,019 of CAZTTD010000020.1, read as the reverse complement.
CCAAGAAGCCGGTCGGCAAACCCTCCGCCACCCCGAGAGCCAATGACGATCAGGTCCGATTGGCGCGACAGCTCAGTCAAAACACTACTGGGGTCCCCTACTTCGACCTGGCCGATTACCTCTATTCCAAGGCCCTCCACCGACTTAACAGCGTCTTCAACCACCCGTTCTGCACCCGCCCGAAGAGCACTGTCGTCAAGGACAGCCAGTCCCCCGTCAAGTGCCGCAGCCGTATAGGAAGCAATGGCGTATGCGCACACGATTCTCAAGGTCGCACCCGCCCGCTTTGCATTCGCTGCCGCCCACTGCACGGCCTCCAAGGCCTCATCGGAGCCGTCTACGCCAACCACATACTGGGGAACGTGTATCATCTCTTCTTCTCCACCGGATCGTCTGCGAACTGGTAACACTTGGTTACCATCTTAGCTCGCGCTCAGTGGCGACTGTCACAAAGAAGGCGGGGACCCATGTAGAGTCCCCGCCTTCTTGTTGCGGTTTGTGGTACCCGGATCAGATCCGTGAGAAGTAGTACGACCCGTAGAGTCCGCTAACCTTCACGCCTGTGGCCGGGGTAGAGGCGTGCACGATCATGCCGTCACCCAGGTAGATCGCGATGTGGCTTTCGCCCCACACGACCAAGTCTCCCGGCTGCGCCTCAGACGCCGGAATCATTGTCCCTGCGCGACCCTGGTCGCCAGAGATCCTAGGCAGGCTAATGCCGTGCAGTCCGTATATGTACTGCACAAATCCGGAGCAGTCGAAGGCGCTGGGGCCCGATGCACCGTAAACGTAGGGGTAACCCACGTACTGTAGGGCTGTTGCGGCTATGCCGGACGCCGAAGCCGGCGGAGCGTAGCCGTATGATTCGCCACTGCGGTCATAGTCGCGGCTGGCAGCGTCCTCAGACACCACTTCTTCCACGACCTCTTCCACCACGGGCTCAGCAGCCGTAGCGGCCACTTCATCCCCGGGGTTCCAGTCCACGTCCAATGACACAAGTGTCACGGAATCCGTGGCTTCAAGGTTTGCCACGAAGTCGTTCGACGGCGCAGAAGGCATCACTGAAGGCAGTGGGTTCGCAATTGCGGCGCCCGCAACCGTAGCGGTCAGGGCAATGCCCGTGGCGGACGCAACTGCCACTCCGCGCTTCCCGAACGAACCCGCAACGAACGTATCTGTGATGTCGGTCAGCGGCGTAACGGTCTTCGCGCTGCTCCTGTGACGAGGAGCCGAGTTAAAGTCAGTCAATCCATCTCTCCCGTTTGAGCCTACGAGGTTAGCTGTCGGGTTGGGGACCGGAGTGCCCCGCCCTCTTGCAAGGGCTTAACCCCAAGGCCAAAGGCCAAAGGTGGTTCCCCCACTCTGCGTCCGTACTTCACAGATTCCGAAACGACGCAGACTAGGCTGCTTCGGCCTGTAGTACCAAGAATTCCCGGTACCTCTACGATGCTAGATCACCCCAAAGACATTGTCACGCTTGAGTCACGAAGCATTGCTCACATGCACTAATGCCCGCACTTTAAGCGTGGATCAGCACACACGTGCGCGTCACATTAGGGGGATTTTATGCGAGGACGAATAAGTGCGTGGCCAAAGCCCTAGGCAACTGAACCGGGTCCTCCACGCCTTCCATCTGTGACGGCACAATGCTAAAAGAGGCCGGACCCGCCGTGACATTCAGTCTGGCGCCCGGACGGACATGCAAGCGATCCAGCTCTTCCAAAGCCCCCGGCCACGCCTGAATCGGCTCTCCGATCCGACTCAACACGGACGTAACTGCCTCCCCGCTTTCGGTTGGGGTAGCAGCGGCAGCCTCTATGACGTCCTCCAACCGCATCTCCGCGGGCCAATCCCCTACGTATCCGGGAATCGGGTTGCCATACGGATCAAAGTGGGGGTCCTCAAGGAGCCGCGACAACTGGTTCTCAACGCCGGTTGACATGACATGCTCCCAACGGCATGCCTCCTCATGGGCTTCCGCCCACGCCATCCCGATCACGTCCACCAGCAACCGCTCCGCCAACCGGTGCTTGCGCATCACTTCGCGCGCCCGCCCTCGCCCCTCTTCTGTTAACTCCAGTCTTCGGTCCTGCATGACCGTGACCAAACCGTCGCGTTCCATCCTGCCAACGGTCTGGGAAACTGTCGGACCCGAGTGACCCAGCCGGTCAACAATCCGGGCGCGCAGTGGGACAATCCCGTCTTCATCGAGCTCGTATATCGTCTTCAGGTACATCTCTGTTGTGTCGATCAGATCGTTGGCTGCCACGCCGCTCTCCTTCCGACTCACTGCCCCAAACGCGTCACGCACTTCCGCTCCTGTCACGATACCGCGGCGTCCGCCTCTCGACATGGAATCACGATTACGCCCCGCAATCACTAACGTACAAACATGAGCACAACGCCTTTGCCATCCTCTTCCATGCTTCCCTCCGACGGCCGGTTTGGCGCGGGACCATCAAGGATTCGCGCAGAACAGATGCAAGCCCTTTGCTCCGCTTCAGAGATGGGGACGTCCCACCGGAAGGCTCCGGTTAAGGACCGCGTAGCATCCCTCAAATCGGGCCTGCGTGACCTGTTTTCATTACCCCCCAGTTACGAAATCGTGTTTGGGCTTGGCGGGGCCACGGCGTTTTGGGCTGTGGCTGCAACCTCCCTTGTGGAAGGTCGCGCGAAAGCAGCCGTCTTTGGTGAGTTCGGCGCCAAGTTCGCAGCGGACATTGCGAGGGCGCCCTGGGCAGAAGTTGAGGTGGTTGAGGCCCCAGCCGGGGACCTTGCCATCATTGAGGAGGCGGACGAGGGCGTCGACACATACGCCTACACCGAAAACGAAACTTCCACGGGGGTGGTGTCCCCGATCTACCGCCCGGCGCCGTCGCCCGCACTGACGCTGGTGGACGCGACCTCGATCGCAGGCGCATCCGTCGTGGACTGGCAGAGCGTGGACGCGTACTACTTTTCCCCGCAGAAGTGCTTCGGATCGGAAGGCGGGCTGTGGGTGGCGGTCCTTTCACCCCAGGCCGTGGAGCGCGCGAAGAAACTGGAGCGCGCCACGGACCGGTTCATGCCCGCAACACTGAACTTGGCTGCCGCGATCAAACAGTCGGCCGCCAACCAGACCGTCAATACGCCCGCGCTTGCGACGCTGATCTTGTTTGATGAGCAGGTGAAGTGGATGCTCGCTAACGGGGGCATGCCGGAGATGGTCAGCCGTTCCCAAGCCGGTGCGACGCTGGTGCAGGAGTGGGCCGAAAACCGGGACTTCGCGTCGTTGTTCGTGAAGAATCCAGCCTGGCGTTCCCCCGTTACGACGACCGTCAGTTTCGCGCCGGAAGTTCCGATTCTACAAATCGCCAACGCGCTGCGGGAGGTGGGCATCGTGGACATTGAGGGGTACCGCAAACTGGGCGGCAACCAGCTGCGCATCGCGTCTTTCCCGTCGACGCCACCGTCCGACATTGCGGCCCTGCTGGACTGCCTGGACTGGATGATTGAGAGGTACTAGTCCTCCAGCTCCTCAGTCTCCTCAATGCTTTGGGTTTCGAGGGCGATGCTCGGGTCCTGCTCAGCAGCCTCCGTAACGCCGGGGTCGGATGCCAGCGCAGGACCAGGTGGCACCATGAGCTTCAGTTTGTAGCCATCCCACTGCAGGCGGATCTTCCAGAACACGAAGCCCCAGATGGCAGCAGCCAGCGCGGTTGCGATGCTGACGACTGCACCGATTCCCATGGACCAGCGGGCCCCGAGATGCTCTCCGATCCACCCAACAATCGGGGCTCCGATGGGCGTGGTGCCAAGGAAGATCATGGAGTAGATGGCCATGACTCGCCCTCGGAACTGCGCGTCTGTTGACACTTGGACGGCAGCATTGGCACTGGAGATCAGTGTCATGGACAGGAAACCCGTCGGGATCGACACGACAAGGAACCAGGCGTAACTGGGAGTCAGGGACAGTAACCCTAGGAAGGTCCCGAACAGTAGGGCCGCGAGGATTATCAGGCGGATCCTGGGGTGGTTACGACGGGCAACCAGGAGGGAACCGGACACGGCACCAATCGCCAGGAAAGTGCTCATCAAACCGTAGCCGCCAGCCGGGAGTCCGAAGGTCTGGGTGGCCATCATTGCGGAAGTGATCTGGAAGTTCAGGCCGAAACAGGACACGACGCCCATGACCACCAGGATCAGGATGATGTCCCGACGCCCTCGAATGTATTGGAAACCCGCCCTCAACTGGCCTTTTTGACGCGCAACTTTCGGTTGCGGCTGCATGTCGCCCGCGCGCATCAAAGCCAGCGCCAGGACCGGGACAGAGAACAGAGCCGCATTGACGATGAACACCCAACCCGGGCCGACTGCATCGATGATCAGGCCGGATAGCGCGGGCCCTATGAGGCGTGCGGAGTTGAACGCCGTGGAGTTCAGGGCCACCGCGTTTGGAAGCATCCGGGTTGGAACCAGCTCAGACACAAAAGCCTGGCGTACGGGGTTATCGAAGGCCCCCACCGTGCCGCCGGCGAAGGCTAAGGCGTAGACCATCCATAGCTCGGCAGTTCCCGTCAAAACCAGAACACCCAGCGTCAGACCAAAAAGCGCAATCAGGGTCTGCGTGATTTGGAGAAGGTGGCGACGGTCCAAACGGTCCGCGATCACGCCCGCCCACGCGGAAAATAGAAGAATGGGCGCGAACTGCAAACCAGTTACGACGCCCAATTCGAAGCCGCCACCGTCCGTGAGCACTGTCAGAACCAACCAGTCTTGAGCCACTCTCTGCATCCACTGTCCAGAGGATGCAAATATGTTTCCGGTGAACCACAACCGGTAGTTGTATTGGCCTAGTGACTGAAAGGTCTTACTCACGAAAGGTGGCGCCTCCTAGAGGTTCAGAGCTACCCGCCGATCAGGGTCTGGATTGGCCCCAGCGCGAAGTAGATGACGAACATAATCGATATAAACCACATTAGTGGGTGAACGGTCTTTGACTTGCCCCGTGCCACCTGGATCACCGTGTAGAAGACGAACCCTGCGCCAATCCCTGCGGTGATGGAGTAGGCGAACGGCATCAGCGCGATGGTCAGGAACGCGGGGATTGCGTACTCCGGATCCTTCCAGTCAATTTCCGTAACCTGCGTCATCATCAGGAATCCGACGAACACCAGCGCGGTCGATGCTGCTTCTGCCGGGACGAGGGCGGCCAGCGGCGCAAAGAAGATCGCCACCAGGAAGAGTGAACCGGTGACGACTGAGGCCAGGCCGGTCCGTGCGCCCTCGCCAACACCCGCGGAGGACTCCACGTATGCGGTGTTTGAGGAAACGCCCCCAAGAGCACCGAAAACAGCACCGAGGGAGTCAACAACCAGAATGGCGCGCGACTTTTCGGGAACACCGTCCTCGTCCAGAAGTTTCCCTTCTGCACCAACCGCGACCATCGTTCCCATCGTGTCGAAGAAATCGGCAAGCATCAGGGAGAAGATCAGCAGAATTACAGGCAGCCAACCCAGCTTCATGAACGCACCGAAGAAGTCGATCTGGAAGAGGGTGGCGAACGAAGGCATGGAGACCGGGGAGCCCTGCAGCTGCGGAATGGTGGACTGCCAGCCGCCGGGGGTTTCCTCAGCAACGGCGGGCACCTTCGCAACCAGCTGGACCAGTACGGCGCTCACTGTCGCGATGGCGATTCCCAGGAGGATCGCGCCCTTAACCTTGCGTGCGTACAGGATGACGATGGAGACGAGGCCGATCACGAACACCAGTGCTGGCCACCCAGCCAGGGAGCCGTCGACGCCAAGCTGCACGGGGGTGCCACCAGGGCGGACGATGCCGGCGTTGATGAGGCCAACAAACGCAATGAAGAGGCCGATGCCAACGGAGATTGCGCTGCGCAACTGTGGCGGCACCGCGCGGAAAACAGCCTCACGGAAACCAGTGAGGACAAGGATCAGGATTAGGACGCCTTCCCAGAAGACCAGGCCCATCGCTTCTTGATAGGTGAGCCCAAGCCCCAGCCCAAGGTTGAATGCGACCAGGGCGTTGAGACCCATTCCGGCCGCCATTGCCATTGGGAAGTTCGCGAAGATTCCCATCGCGATTGAAAGGATGCCGGCGACGAGTGCGGTCCCCGTTGCAATGGCCGGAATTGTGATGTCAGTTCCCTCTGTGTTGGCAGAGAGGATGGCCGGGTTCAGAACCAGGATGTAGGCCATGGTGATGAAGGTTACGAGGCCACCTCTGATCTCCTGGTTTACAGAAGAACCCCGCTGGGAAAGCTTGAAGTAGTTTTCTAGAAATCCGGAATTTTGTGACTGCTGCTTCTGCTGTTTGTCAGCTACCTGTGTACTCACCCTCCACAGTCTGGGCGAGCACACACACCTCCCCGCTGTGATCCCGCGATATGGGCAAACGAGGGCGGTCTGGTAAAATGTAATAACCCCCAAAACGTAAGTTCGCCTTGAGCGTCCTTTTGGCCGCGCACGGCAAAGCTGCACGTCAAGGTCTGTTTGGGCCTAGATTTCTTCGATGTCTATTTCTTCTTCATCGATCCTGGAAGGCACCATGGGCCACTGAGAGCGGTATTTTGGCTGGTCAGTTTCGGAATGGGCGCCGCAGGAATGGTCGAAACTCACAACCTGTCCGTCGTCCGGTGACCACTCATTCGCGCACACTCCGAACAACGTTCCCATTGAGCCCTTGATCTTCAAAAGGAACCCGCAGGAAGCACACATGGCGTCCGCGCGTGCACCCGGAACAGGGCCGCGTGGTGATCCGTACCAGCGGTCAGCCGCAGTGTCCAACCCATATTGAGAGAGGACACGTGGGCGGCCGTGGCCCATTTCGCCAAGGGCTTCCAGCTCTTCCTCATCCGCGCCGACTTCTTCGAAGCCTGCTTGCAACCGTTCATCATGAGCGTCATAGGGAAGCACGTCGGTGCGTGACACGTCGGAGGGCTCCAATCTGTCGCGCCACGGGATCCACGCGGGAGCCAACAGCGCATCGGGCCCTGGAACCAACGCGGTTTCACAGACCGTTATCTGCTTGGAGCGCGGTGCGCGCGCCAAGCTAACTTCCCAAAACCAACCCGGATACCCCAGGTCACGGCATTCAAACCTGTGCGCGGCAAGCCGGTCGCCAGCCATCTTGGCACCCGCGTGCGGGCCGATCGAAGATTCCCTTGCGACTAGGAGTGCAGCGTCGCGCGCTTCATCCTGCGCGTCAAGCAGCAGAGCATCCCTGCGGAAGCTGACCCTTGGCGGTCGCGCGGGCTTTTTTGGCGCAGCAGTTCCTTGAAGGTCTTCTACGTAGATGACCTCTGTTTCGACTGCGCTTCCCGACCTGTTATCCGGCTGGCTTTCGGCCGAGGCTTCAGGGCCTGCTTCCGGCTGCGTTTCAGTCGGCACGTCGACTGGGGTTTCAGGCATTGAAATCCTCCGCCACCACGCGCAGAACCTTCGCTATCTGCTTGGAGTTTGCTGGGTAGCGGCCCCGTCGCAACGAATCCGATGAACCGTCCAGGAGCTTAATCAGGTCCTCTACCACCGGAACCATGTCCTGGGGTTTACGCCGCTGGGCCCGCATGACTGAAGGCTGTTCAAGCACACGCACGGTTATGGCCTGGGGTCCGCGGCGACCTTCAGCCACCCCGTACTCCACCCTTGTTCCGGGTTTTGGCGCAGGGTGATCATCTGGCAGAACAGATGCATGCAGGTAAACGCGCGCTCCATCGTCACCTGCGATGAAACCAAACTGTCGATCCACGTCGAAAAATTTGACCTTGCCGGTAGGCACTTCACTCACCCTAGTTTCGCGTCCTCAGTCAGCCGTTTGAGCCGATACTGGTTTTGATTCTACTGGGTGTATCGCGCCAGTTATACCGAGATTCGCTTATGGCTATGGAGGTGAATGCATTACCTCTTCCTCGCTGTTTACGGTGCACGGTCGTTAGTATGGTGTGGTGAGATCTGTTACATCGGTTCGGCCGCTACCCGCATACCGCCTGCTGGCGGTCGCATTGTTGAGCGTTGTGCTGGCAGTCTTTGGGACGGGTGGCGCCATAGCGGCGCCGTTTCCTGCCACGGCGCCCGTGGTCCTAGACGGTCCCGTAACGGATCCGCAGGGAATGATGTCGGTCCGACAGGCTGGAGAGGTGCGCAGCGCCCTCGCAATAACAGCGTCGAAGGGCGTGACAACGCGATACGTCCTCATTCCAGACTTTTCGAACTATGACCCCACAGACTGGTGCTTACAGTCAGCAGACCAGAGTGCCGTGGTGGCAAACACGCTGGTATTTGTCCTTGCGTATGAGGAGCGGGACTCAGCGTGGTGCACAAACATCGCGGAAGGGTCGACGCTGATCAGCGACGCGCAGATCGATAATGCGTGGGATGATGCGCTGGATGTCGCATCGGCCGCAGCCTTATTTGACGGAGAAGCCGCAGCCCAGACCGGGATTGCTTTCGCGGAGTCGATATCTGCTTCCCTGGACGTGGGGGCAAAGGGCGCAACGTCTGGGGGAGGCGGAGTTACCGGCTGGAGCTGGAAGTGGGTGTTGCCTACGACCCTGATCCTTGCGGGGATCTCAGCCGTACTGGGGCGTTCCTCGCGTAAGAAGAACAGGCTGCGGGACTCAGGACGCGGGGGGCCAACCCCGGCTCAAAAGCAAGAGCAGATCGACCTCGCACAAACGCAGCTCCTTGCGTCTGACGAACTGTTGCGCGGTGCGGCGGACGACGTCCTTTTTGCGCAGGCGCAACTGGGTCTTTCTCAAGCTGATCGGCTGGATGCGGCGGTCAAGAGCGCGGAGCAGGAGATAGCTCAAGCATTCACGCTGCTGGCAAAGATGCAGGATACGCAGAGTTTGGATGCGAAGGCGGACCTTGCTACGCAGATTCTTGACAAGATTGCGACCGCGATGCCTCCCGTGCATGAGGCGCAAGAGGAGCTTAAGGGTCTTCGCGATCGGCAACTGGACGCATCCCAGCGTCTTGTCGATCTGCGTGAGCGGTTGGCGGAGGCTGGCGCACAGGTCACCCGCTCTAACCGAACACTGGATGATCTGAGGATGCGTTTCACGCCGCAACAACTGCGCTCTTTGGACCCTAAGCCAACACAGGCAATCGCCTTCATTCAGGCGGCTCAGGAAAACTGTGATGAGGCGCAGAGGCTCATGAACAGTGACCGTCCTGCGGCTGTAGACGCATTGGATAGGGCATCTTCGCAGTTGGCGTCGGCGCTGATGGCTTTGCAGACGATTGATACAGCCGAAACCACGATCGCAGAGTCCAACCAGATTCTGGTGGCGGCAATCGCGTCTATAACTGCGGACATGGAGGATGTGGACCGATTGGCCACTAATCGGGCGAACTTTGCACCTCTGGTCCAGGACGCGCGCGAAGCCGTGGAGGCCGGGCAAGGCGCACGCTACGGACAGGGTGACCCGTTGGCGGCGTTGGAGAAACTTCGGAATGCTGAGGACGCCCTCGACCGGGCACTGGCCCCGCTTAGATCCGCGCATGACCAGACGATGCGCAGTTCGCAGTTGGCAGCAGAACGGATTGCATCTGCACAAACGATGGTTTCCCAGGCGGAATCAGCGGTGGCAAGCAGCCGGTCGTACAGCAGTTTGGAAGCCCGGTCCGCGCTCTCCACTGCACAACAGCAACTGGCGATCGCGCACAATGCGCAAAGTAGTGATCCGGTGGCTGCCCTGACTGCGGCAAATGCTTCCATGAGCGCGGCTCAGAACGCTCTCACCCTGGTGCGGACGGCGCCAGCACCCAGCGTGAACCACAGGTCTACGGGGAATAACTCCATGCTGTGGGGAATGGTCTTGGGGTCGATGATGGGAAACAACCGCAGTAGGTCCTATGGCGGGTCTCGGGGTGGAAGCAACTATAGATCCGCTGGGTTCGGAGGGTCCTCTAGGTCAAGCGGCTACAGGAGTTCCGGCAGGTCCAGCGGAGGCTTCGGGAGTTCGGGCCGGTCCAGCGGAGGATTCCGAGGCTCCTCCGGCGGGGGTTTCCGGGGCGGCGGCGGCGGATCACGTGGTGGCGGGTCGCGCGGAAGATTTTAGAAGACAAAAGGGGAATCGGCGGCTGAACCGCCATCTAACCAAAGAGAGAACGCAAAAATGGCACAGAAGCAATCAATTTTCGGACGCATGTCGGCACTCCTTAAGGCGAACGTCAACGCGCTGATCGACAAGGCAGAAGACCCTCAGAAGATGATCGACCAGCTCATTCGCGACTACTCGAATGAGATCGTGGAGGCAGAAAAGGCGATCGCCCAGACTATCGGCAACTTGCGCCTTTCAGAGCGAGACCTAGAAGCAGACCGCGCCGCCGCGCGTGACTGGGGTTCAAAGGCACTTGCTGCGTCCAACAAGGCAGATGAGTCACGGGCCAATGGCGACGAGGCCGGGGCAACCAAGTGGGACAACCTGGCGAAAGTTGCGATTGGGAAGCAGATCTCTTTTGAGGATCAGGCCAAGTCCATGGAGCCAATGATCGACCAACAGAACCAGGTCGTGGAGCAGCTCAAGGATGGTTTGAACCAGATGAAGGAACGTCTGGCGGACCTGAAGAGGCGTCGGGATCAGCTTGTGGCACGTCAGAAGACTGCGCAGGCGCAGGCCAAAGTCAATGATGCGATCGGGTCTATCAACATTATGGATCCGACCTCAGAGCTGTCACGCTATGAGGACAAGGTTCGCCAGGCAGAGGCACGGGTGGCCGGCCAACAGGAACTGGCGGCGTCCTCGCTTGACGCGCAGTTCGCGGAACTTGAGACTGATGCCTCCGCTCTTGAGGTCGAAGCACGCTTGGCTGCGCTGAAGCAGCAGAACCAGTAGGGACATAACCAGCAGGTACCTCCCACTGAGGCCCGCGGGGATGGGCGTATTAGCGCCGCCTCGGCGGGCCTCGCCTTATGCGCACATCGCGAAGTGGGCAGTGCGTGATGCCGGTGTCTCGCGGGCGGAGGCCGAACGCAGTCGCGTGTTTTCGGGACTATGCCCTTGTTCCCAGTCGTTGCGGCCCCGGTCCTGTCTGTTGTAAATGAGCCTGTTTGTTGCAGTGCGGCACCGCCGCAGATTTCGGATCCGGTGCCGAATGTACTTTCAATCGCAGCCGCCTGCGCGTTTCGGCCCGTGTCGGCTCGTTTCGTTTCGGCTCTTTTCAGCTCTTTTCAGGATTCCCCTTGACCCCAACGCGACCCCAAACTGGTCGCCGTGTTCACAGATCGTCGTTATCGCCTTGACTGCCCAGCCGCGGCGGCGCCTCCTGTGAGGGTCGAGAACCCGCCGTGGGGTTGGGTCTTGTGCGACCGTCTACACGGATTTACGCATTAGATCCGCG
>CAZTTD010000020.1:2705-4574 GCA_964616925.1 uncultured Actinomyces sp. | reverse complement strand
CGAGAGACTGCGCGAGGTCGCGGGACCCTACGGGAGGAACCTGCTAAGGAGGAATGCCGGGGGCTGCAAGAAGTTGAGGGCCGACTGCAGGTGTGTCGTTGCGCGGCGCGGAAGATCATGGAAGAGCTCCCAACGGACCCCCAGCAGTCTCTCCTCTGGGACTTCCACGGGTTCCGGAACCGCGCAAGCGGAAGGGCCTGTGGATAAGATCCACAAGCCCTTCACTGTAGTGCTAGGAAAAGGTCACCTTATATTGGGGGATGAGGTGCCGCTCCCATAGCAAGACATAGGCGAACTACTTCACGTCCTCGTCAACCCAGTCCATGGACTTGGTGACGGCCTTCTTCCAAAGGCGGTAGGTACGCTGTACTTCCTTCTCATCCATGTTGGGGGTCCAACGCTTGGCTTCCTGCCAGTTCTCAATCACGTCGGCCTCCCCTTCCCAGAAGCCAACCGCGATGCCGGCCGCGTAAGCAGCACCCAGGGCGGTGGTCTCTGCGACCTTCGGGGCAACCACGTCAACGCCAAGGACGTCAGCCTGGAACTGCATCAGCGTGTTGTTGGCAATCATGCCGCCGTCAACACGAAGCTGCTGGAGCTCAACGCCTGCGTCTGCGTCCATCGCATCCAGAACCTCACGGGTCTGGAATGCCGTGGCTTCAAGCGCCGCACGAGCAATGTGTCCCTGCGTGTTGTAACGCGTCATACCAACAATGGCGCCGCGTGCATCGTCGCGCCAGTACGGTGCGAACAGACCGGAGAATGCGGGCACGAAGTAAACGCCACCGTTGTCGTCAACGCTCAGTGCCATTTCCTCAACGGCGGGAGCACTGTCAATCAGCTTGAGGTTGTCACGCAGCCACTGAATCAGTGAACCTGCAACCGCGATAGAGCCTTCCAGTGCGTAAATCGGCTTCTGATCGCCAATCTTGTAGCACAGGGTCGTCAGTAGGCCGTTCTTGGAGAACACTGCTTCCTCACCCGTGTTCATGAGCATGAAGCAGCCGGTGCCGTACGTGTTCTTCGCCATGCCCGGTGTGAAGCAAGCCTGACCGAATGTGGCTGCCTGCTGGTCACCCAGGATGCCGGAGATCGGAATGTCCTTGAGCAGACCACCGGGGCGGCCCTTGCCGTAGACCTCAGAGGAGGAGCAGATCTCAGGCAGCATCGACATTGGAATGCCAAAGTCCGCACAGATGTCAGGCTCCCATTCAAGGGTCTTCAGGTTCATGAGCAGCGTACGGGAAGCGTTGGTCACGTCAGTCTTGTGTACGCCACCGTCGGGACCACCGGTCAGGTTCCACAGAACCCAGGAGTCGGTGGTGCCGAAGAGGAGATCGCCGGCTTCTGCCTTTTCACGGGCACCAGCAACGTTGTCCAAGATCCACTTGATCTTGGTTCCGGAGAAGTAGGTCGCAAGGGGGAGTCCAACGCGATCCTTGTACTTCTCAACGCCCTCGTCCCCCGCCAGCTCACGCACGATTGGTGACGTGCGGGTATCCTGCCAGACGATCGCGTTGTAGACGGGCTCACCGGTGTTCTTGTCCCAAACAACCGCGGTTTCACGCTGGTTGGTGATACCTACGGCAGCCAGGCTGTCCTTGTTGATCTCCGCGGCAACCAGTGCATCTGCGACGACTGTGCGGACCGAATCCCAAATCTCAATCGGATCGTGTTCGACCCATCCGGGGTTCGGGAAGATCTGCTCGAACTCTTGCTGGCCAACACCTACAATCTCTCCAGAATGGTTGAATACGATTGCGCGGGATGACGTGGTCCCCTGGTCGATAGCTAGAACGAACTTTTCGTCGGTCATGTATTGTTTCCTTCCACTTCCTTGTGAATCAAGCGTTTGTTTGAGCGAGGGCG
>CAZTTD010000020.1:0-2605 GCA_964616925.1 uncultured Actinomyces sp. | reverse complement strand
ACGAACACGATCAGTACCGCCGTGCCAATAGCCTCAGTGACCAGGTTCCAACCGTAGGAACGAACTTCAGGAGCAGTGGAGAACACGCCCAGCTTCAGCGCCGGATCGCAATCCTGATCAAACTGCTTCTTGAAAGCAAGGTAAGCGAGGACTGCACCGAGGAACGCACCCAAGAACTGGGCAACGATGTACACCACTACGTTTTCAAAATTGACCGCCACCGCTGTTTCTGAGCCGACTGCCGCGCCGTTCAGGGTGACTGCGGGGTCGTACCAGTAGGCCACGACCTTTGCGATGGTAACGGCGGGGTTCAGGTGGCCACCGGTCTTCCATGCTGCATAAACACCGGCGAAGACTGCAAGTCCCCATCCCCAGTTGATCATAAGCCAGCCGCCACCACGGCCCTTAGACTTGGGCAACAGGTTCGTTGCCACGACGCCCGCACCAAGCAATATCAACACTGTAGTGCCGAAGAACTCAGAAGCGAACACATCCCATAGATTCCACACTGTGCTGTGAACTCCTTCCGCGCCGAAGCGCTATTCTTGTCCGTCTACCCGCGGGTACCGGATCGGATTATCGCAGCCGAAAATCGGCCACAGTAGATGCCAGTCAGAGTTGAATGAAGGGGCGGATAGGTTCCACCTTCTCCCGAACTGCCTGCGCTTCTGCTTCTTCTGGTAGCTTCTGCGCTTGCCAAACGGCCTCGCAAACTTCGCGATAGTTATCCTTTTCGGCCTGCTTCGTGTCCTCATCCCAACCAAGGTATTCCGCAGCCATGTCTGCGATCTCTTCCATGGCGGCAAGACCGGAGTCCCGCTGCTCATAGACCAGTCGCACGCGGTGCTGCAGGATGTCCTCAATGTGGAGTGCACCTTCGTGGTCGAGGGCGAACTGGATATCCGCACGCAAGTAATGCGGCGCATGCTCCAGGCGCTTACCCATGTCTGGGTTCTCTTCGATCATGTCGAAGATGACTGAGATATCGCTACCGTAGCGATCCAGCAGGTCCTCAACCTGATCAACCGTCAAGCCACGCTCCTGCGCGATGCTCTCCCGGCTATTCCACAGCGCAAAGTAGCCGTCGGCGCCTTCAAGAAGCGTCTTGGCTGTCACGCTGGGATGTTCTTTGGCAAACTCCTTACCCATGGCAAAGTCAACCGCGTCTTCTGCCATCTGGCGGTAGGAAGTTAGCTTTCCACCCGCAATCACGGTCATGCCAGGCGCCACCTCAGTTACCGTGTGCTCACGGGAAACCTTGGTCGACTGGCTTTCATCCATTGTTCCCGGCTGCAGCAGTGGACGCAGACCGGCAAACGTTGCGATCACGTCATCATGCGTCAGTGGATCGTCGAGGACGGTATTGGCCTCATCCAGCAGGTACTGAATGTCCTCTGCATCCGCCACGGGATCGCGGAGATCTTCGTGGTACGCGGTGTCTGTCGTGCCAATGATCCAGTAGTACTTCCACGGGATGATGAACAGCACGGACTTTTCGGTGCGAAGGAACAGCCCAACCTCAGATTCGATGCGCTCCTTCGGGACCACGATGTGAATGCCCTTGGACGCCAGAACCTTCAGGCCACCGCCCGTCTCCGCCAACGCCTGGCTGTCTTCGGTCCAAACACCCGTGGCATTGATGATTCGCTTGGTCTTCACCGTGAGCTTCTCATTGGTCTCAAGATCCAGCAGTTCAGCCCCTGCAACAGCCCCGGCCTCATCCTTCAGCACCTTGACCAGCTGTGTGCGGTTCGCAGCAAGCGCCCCGTAGCGGACCGCGGTGCGAACCAGCGTGATGACCAAGCGGGAGTCGTCCACACGGCCGTCGTAGTACACGATGGATCCGCGCAGGTAGTCCGGCTTCAGAGCCGGGCACAACTTCAGCGAGCCCTTACGGGTGTGGTGCCGCTGCAACGGCACCGACCCGCGGTTCGCCCACTGCGCCAAGCCGTCATACATACCCACGCCGACAGCGGAGTACATGCGCTCAATCACAGGAATCTTCAACGGCCACAGCAACGGCTGCGCCTTAACTAGGTGTGGCGCGTTCTTCGTTAGGAGCAACCCGCGCTCACGTAGGGATTCGTTTACCAGGTGAAAGTTCAGTTGGTACAGGTAGCGCAAACCACCGTGGACCAGCTTTGATGAGCGCGAGGACGTCCCGGAAGACCAGTCCTGCGCCTCAATGATCCCAACGGAAAGGCCACGCGTTGCAGCATCCAACGCGATTCCCGCGCCGGTGACCCCGCCGCCTACTACAAGTACGTCTAACTCTTGCCCATCTGCCATTTCGCGCAGTGCGCGCTCACGTTCCTTCTTCGAAAGGACTGGACTAACCACGTTGAAATCTCCGTCTTCTGCAATGAATCGGTGTCGTTGTCTGAACAGTAGCGGTCCCTCTGCGCCTCTCCCTCCCCCACAGGTCTTCAAGGCGTCTGCCGCAAACTCTCAAAAACAAGTATGCCGTCTGCGGACGAAACGTTCGGCTTGCATGCACGAATGTGCACCTGTCACACTGAGGTGTGAGCATACGTCGAGAACAAGCCCATTTAGCCGCATCCATGTACTACGAACAGGGGTTGACCATGGACGCCGTCGCCCGGCG
>CAZTTD010000019.1:3749-31486 GCA_964616925.1 uncultured Actinomyces sp. | reverse complement strand
TTTTCCTACTTGTCGCACACCCGGAGTCGCTCGTTTTCCTGGATGTTGTAAGTTTGGCTGCTTGTTGCAGCGCGGGAGCCGCGGTTTTCCTAGCTGTTGTTTGTTTGGCTGTTTGTTGTAGCCGCCGATCCGGGTCCGGGGACGACTCGATATTGATATCGCCCTAGAAGCCAGTGTTGGGAAGCCGATGTTGGGAAGCCCGTGTTGATGGTGTCGCGAATCAGACACAGAAAGAAGACCACCGGGTACTAACACGACGAACCAGCCCGGGCCTTATGCTTCGCGCCAAGGCCACGAGCCGAAGCTTGGCCACGCTTCCTGAAACCGGAGCCCAAGACCGATTTCTGGCACCGCGGCCGGGCGCAGATGTCTGGAGCCGGAGCCCAAGATGGATTTTTGGCGTCATGGCCCGGCGGCACTGTCTGGAACCGAAGCCGCAAACCAGAACCTAGAGCCGGAGGACGGAACCTATTCCTTGAGCCGTTAGGCCCCTTGGGGCCCACCCGGCCCATATGGTCCGCCATAGCCGGAGCCGTACATAGGGTAGTTGGGCATCATAGCTCTACGCTGTCTGTTGCGCTTCACCAACCACACGATTCCCCAGATCAGGGCCACAAAACCGCCAATACCGACCACGGAGGACCATCCCAGCGCCTTCATTGTGGCTGGGAGAATGTTCTCCAACGCGCCACCGTCGAATATGACGAGGGCATCCGCGGAGCTCAGTCCCTCGCAGTTCAGCGTGTATTGGCCAGGGGTTAGTCCGCGGGCAACTAGGACGGCACCGTCAACCTCAGGTGTCATCTGAATGGTTTCGGAACTACCTTCCAAAGAACAGCTAATGGTCGCGTTTGAACTGGCGGCAACTCCTATTACACCCGTCTCATCCACTGTGACAGTGCCACCGTTTTGGGCCTGCAGAGACTGCTCCACAATGTTGGTCATCCCCATTCCGCCCAGGAGCATGGATATGAGAACGATTGGCGCAACGATAACCATCATCACGGCGCCCAAGACAATCGTGAGGATCGGTCCGGCCCTGCCCGGCAGGTTCTGCCCGGGCATCATAGGTGCGCCCGGGGCGGTCTGCGCGCGGTACATGCCGCTGCCCTGTTGGGGCGTGGCAAATGGTCCGCCCGCCGGGGGAACTTGGCTCTGCCCTGCACCCGCAGGAGGCTGTTGGTAATGGCTGGGGGCAGGCTGCCCGTACGGCCCGCTTGAAGTCGGCCCATAAGTTGTCCCCGGAGCTGACCCGGAAGTGTCCCCTGAGGATTGCCCGTAGCTACCCGAGCCCCCGCCCGCACTACCACCCGCACCCGCAGATCCCGCGCTTCCAGGGGAACCGTAAACAGGCCACGGGTTTGAGCCGGGCAGGCCGCCCGTATTTCCCGACGTGTTCTGCCCATAGACGGGCCAGGGCGATTGGGAGTCCTGAGACCCCTGGTTGCCCACGTTGTTCGGATTGCTCATGTCAGCTCCCTGTAACTCCGGTTGCAACCAGTCTTTCACTTCTGAGTCGGTCGACACCAGCCACGGACAGCTCCACTAACTCCGATTGCTCGACCCCCAGCGCCTTTGCCAACAGGTAGTCCGCCAACTGGGGATTACGCGCCAGAGCCGGACCGTGCAGGTAGGTACCGATGATGCTGCCCTGCACTGCGCCCTCGTACCGAACCTCCGCGTCCTCATCACCGACCGTATCTGCCGCCCCGTTGCCAACCCCGACCAGCACTTTTCCAAGTGGGGAAGCATCCGGACCAAGAGTCGTCCCGCCTCCGTGATTCTCAAATCCAGTCAAAAGATCCGTCAGCCCGTCCAGTAGTGGTTCCTCCACCAGTTCCCCGATGGCACGGCTGCCTCGCGGCGTCGTGACGACATCAAGGAGGCCCAAGCCAGCAACTTCATTCCCGGCAGCATCCGTGTAACTGTGGCCCAGGAGCTGCAGGGAGGCGCAGATGGCAAGGACCGGCTTGCTCGCTTCCACCGCACGGAAAAGCCCCCTGTGGTTCCGCATTCGCTGGGCGGCGATGGCTTGGGCAGAGTCCTCTCCACCTCCAAGGACATACACGTCCAGCTCCGCTGGAATGTCATCAGCCAAACCCACCATCACAATTTCGGCATCAAAGCCACGGCGCGCCGCCCTCTGCTGGAGAACAACGGCATTCCCGGTGTCTCCGTACGTCCCAAGCACCTGGGGATAAATGACACCTATACGCAACGTTGAGTCAGGCATCTGAGCCCTCCTTGGTGGATGTTGTGCTTGTGAGTACCTGGTCCGCTCCCGCCAACTGGTGCCCTGCCGCCTTTATGTCTTTGAGAAGGTCCCTGAACGCCGTGTAGTTCGCCAGAACCTGGACCGGGCCGGGTTCCATTTGCCGCACCGCCTCATAGGGGTCATCAATGACCTCCGCGCTAATGTCTGCATACTCCAGGCGCACCGCCAGATCCGCAGCCCTCTCCCCCGACGCCACCAAACGCTTAGGGTTCAACTGGGCGATCGGGGTGAAATCCACATCCCACAGCCACGACAGGTCGTTCCCATCCGCGCCCTGCCCATTCACCGCGATGACCATCTGGTCCGTACCGTTCGGCACAGCCGTTTGGGACTCCTGCCACCCCGCAGGGTTCTTTGCCAACAAAAGATTCGTTATTCGACCATCCACGTCGTAGCTCTGGTACCTGCCCGCAACACCGTCGATGTGGGCGAGGGCGCGCGCAGCCCGCTTTAGGTTCGCTCCCATCGCCACTGCCGCCGCGGTCGCTTGTGCCGCATTGCCACGATTCGCCCTACCAGGCAGCGACAAGCGCACACGCACTGACTTTTCTTCCGGGCCATTCAGCCGGAAAGAGCCATCGTCTGCAACGTCGGAGATCCACCATTGCGGGTCGGGGCGTCTGTAGTCGCCTTCCCCCTCGACAAACCACGTGTCGCCTTCCCTTATGACGAGGCCGCCACTCAGTGGGAAAGACGTCGCATCATCTTTCCAAGGTGCCCCGGCCGCAACCCACACGACGTGGGGAGCGTTCCAAGCCGCCGACGCGATTAGCGGGTCATCACAGTTCGCAACCACAACCGCGTCAGGGCAGGCATCCACGGCTTCCCTGATGCGGCGTTCAACAGCGCCAATTTCACCGACGCGGTCCAGCTGGTCGCGCGATAGGTTCAGCAATACTATGGCGTCCGGATTTGTCCGGGCAGCCACCGCTGGCAGATTCATCTCATCCACCTCAAGCACCGCAAACGGTGCGTCACGACCGGTCATGAGTGCGGTGGCAACGCCGGTCATCATGTTGTCGCCGCCAAGATTCGCCGCGACCGGAGCCAGCGTGGACAGCGCGGCCGCCGTCATTTTCGTGGTCGTGGACTTCCCGTTCGTGCCGGTGACGAGGACGGTTTTCTTCCCCTCCGACAGCTCCTCAATGATCTCTGGTGCAACAGAGAGCGCTACCTTGCCACCGAACATGCCGCCGGCACCCTTGCCAAGTGCCTTGGACGCAGCACGCGCCGCCATTCCTGCGCGCAACCCAAGCAGACTGCGCGCGGACAGGTTTGTTGCGCCTCTACCCCTAGGAGTCATTTTTGGCCTTCCCGCTTCCTGGTGATCATTTGCTCTACCCGCAGCGCAGCAACCTGCTGCCATCCCTTTAGGGGAGAGCGGACGAGGGCGTGACCGCGTTTCTGGCTCAACTCTAGTGCCCCGCCAACGGCCACCGCAGATCGCGGTTGCTTTGGTTCGGGGGGTGCGAAGGCGTTTCCTCCGCCCTCGCCCCCCTCTTCAGACGCTCTTTGCACCCCGTGGGGACGGATCCGCACGCTACCTGTCGAATCGGCCATGAAAATCCCGCGGGTGGGCACGGCGGACCTGCGGACCACGGCGGTGAGTCGCGCAATCTCCTGGCGCATGGCCGCAAGCTCATCTTCTAAGATCAGCACCCGTTGGACACCCGCCAGGTTCATGCCGCCCTCTTTGGTCAACTGCTGAATGTGGCGCAACCGGTCAAGGTCCCCATGGCTGTACCGGCGTCCCTTACCCTTCGTTCTGGCCGGGCTCACCAAACCCAACCGGTCGTACTGCCGCAGTGTCTGGGCGTGCATGCCCGCAAGCGACGCGGCGACAGACACGGTGAAGATAGCCTCGGTTTCATTCCGAGCTTCCTCAGACATTGCAACCTCACCTACCTCTGCTTACCCCGCCGCGGCCGCCTTCAGGGCCTCCCGGGGATCCCAGTCCCCCAGCTCCGTCTTCAACTTCTCCACGGTTTCCTTTGCCGTTTCCGACAGGTTCTTTGGCGTTGCTATCTGCACCTCGACAAGCACGTCGCCACGGCCCTTTGGCCGCTTAACCCCACGGTCACGCAGACGCAAAACACGTCCGGACGACGTCCCTTCCGGCACCTTCACCCCGACGCTACTTCCGTCCGGCAGCGGGACACTTACTGTTGCGCCCAGCGCCGCCTCAGGATATGAAATCGGTAGTTTCACGCGCAGGTTCGTGCCCTCCATGGAGAAAACCGGGCTCTTTTGCACGGTCACCTTCACCACGAGGTCGCCTGCGGGACCACCATTCACTCCCGGCTGCCCCTTGCCCGGCAGGCGGATCTTCTGTCCGTCACGGACGCCCGCGGGGATGCGAACCTTCATGGATTTTCCGTCCATGGAGAACTGCAGTGTCTCACCTTCGTACGCCTGCTTGAACGTCAGGGTCGTGGAAGTCGTGAGGTCCGCTCCCTTTTGGGGCGAGGGCGCTGCGTACTGCGCGCCACCCCCACCGAACGGGGAGCCCCCGCCGAAGGAAGAGCCGCCGCCCATTCCACCGAAGAGGGAGGACAGGATGTCTTCGGCACCGCCGAATCCACCGCCACCCCCGGAGGTTTGGAACCGCACGTTCGGATTCCCCTGACCACCGCCGCCGAACATGCCACCGAACATGTCTTCAAAACCGCCACCGGCGCCACCGCCGGTGTAGCGCGGTCCACCCGCACCCATGGCGCGGATCGCGTCATACCGTTCGCGCTGTTCCTTGTCGGAGAGAACGGCGAACGCCTCTCCAATTTCCTTGAACTTCGCTTCGGCTTTTGAGTCCCCCGCGTTTTGGTCGGGGTGCCACTTGCGTGCCAGTTTGCGGTAGGCCTTGCGTATCTCCTTGTCGTCGGCGTCCTTACTTACGCCCAGAACCTTGTAGAAGTCCTGGTCGAGCCAATCTTGCTCAGCCATTTAACCCTCCCTACCTGGTTCCGCTTTACGCGGGATTGTCGACGATAACTTTGGTGGGACGCAGGACGCGCTCCCCCACCTTGAAGCCCGGCTGAAGCACCGTGTTGATCACGGCGACCTCTATGTCGGGACTTGTGTTGGCCATCAGAGCGTCGTGCAACATGGGGTCGAATACATCCCCGGGTGCACCGAACTGCTCTAGGCCGTAACGGCTGGCCAGAATTTCTTCCAGTTTGTCAGCGATGGCCGCGAACGGACCGTCGGCAAGCGCACCGGCAGCGCGCGATGCCTCCACGTCATCTAGGACGGGAAGCAGGGTCTCAACTACGTCCTCCTGGGCCTCCGCCTTACGCCTGCCAGCCTCTTCCTTCGTGCGGCGCACGTAGTTGGAGTACTCCTGGCGGACGTTGTACGTCTCCGCGCGGGAACGTGCCAGTTCGTCCTTCGTTTTGTCCAGCTCAGTCTGTAGTTGGACGAGGGCGGATTCGTCGCCAAAATCGTCCTCAAACTGAGCGAAGTCCGCGTCATCCCCAGCGTCTTTTTCGGGCTGGGCTTCTTCATTCAAGTTTTCTTCAGTCATTTCTATCTTCCACTTAGACCGTCCTCTCACACCAACTTATCTTGCGTCCGGCGCTCTGGTCCGGGGGTTGGTGTGGACAGACGCGAAAGGGGGTCGCAAGAGCGACCCCCTCCCCAACTTACGTGTCCGTCGGCACTGGTTTTTAGTGCGGACTACTTGTCGTCTTCGTCCTCGACGATCTCTGCGTCAATGACCTCTTCTTCAGCGTTGACGTCTTCCTGGCTGGGCAGCTCTTCTTCAGCAGCGGCTGCTTCAGCGGCCTTGTAGACCTCTTCGCCGATCTTCATTCCAACCTCATTGAGGTGGTCCAGGGCCTTCTTGACCGCATCGGTGTCGTCACCCTCAAGGGAGGACTTCACTTCGTCAATCGCGTTCTGGACGGTGGAGCGGGTGTCCTCAGAAACCTTGTCCTCACTATCCTTCAGCAGCTTCTCAATGGAGTAAGCGGTCTGCTCAGCAACGTTGCGGGTTTCCTGGTCCTCACGACGCTTCTTGTCCTCTTCCGCGTGCTCCTCAGCTTCCTTGACCATGCGGTCAATGTCTTCCTTGGGCAGTGCGGAACCACCGGTGATGGTCATGGACTGTTCCTTGTTCGTGCCACGGTCCTTGGCGGATACGTGGACGATACCGTTGGCGTCGATGTCGAAGGAGACCTCAATCTGCGGCATGCCACGGGGGGCAGGCGCAATGCCGGTCAGTTCGAACGTGCCAAGCGGCTTGTTGTCGCGAGTGAACTCACGCTCACCCTGGAACACCTGGATCAACACGGAAGACTGGCCGTCCTCAGCGGTGGAGAACACCTCCGTCGCACGTGTCGGGATTGCGGTGTTGCGCTCAATCAGCTTGGTCATCACGCCACCCTTGGTCTCAATACCCAGGGACAGCGGGGTGACGTCGATCAGCAGAACGTCCTGACGATCACCCTGCATGACGCCGGCCTGGAGGGCCGCGCCAATCGCAACAACCTCATCCGGGTTCACCGTACGGGTCGGCTCCTTGCCACCGGTCAGCTTCACGACGAGGTCGTTCACGGCCGGCATACGGGTCGATCCACCAACAAGTACGACATGGTCGATGTCAGAAACGGAAACTCCCGCTTCCTTGATGACGTCCTTGAACGGCTTTTCCGTCCGGTCCAAGAGGTCCTTGGTCATGTCTTCGAACTTCGCGCGGGTCAGCTTCTCATCCAAGTGGATGGGGCCGGCCTCACTCATGGACAGGTACTGCAGTGAGATGGTCGTGGAGGTCGCGGTGGAAAGCTCACGCTTTGCCTGCTCTGCGGCTTCCTTCAGACGCTGCAGCGCAACCGGGTCCTTACCCAAGTCAACGCCGGTCTTCGACTTCACCTGCTGGATCAACCAGTCAACGATGCGCTGATCCCAGTCGTCGCCACCCAGGCGGTTGTCGCCCGCCGTGGAGCGAACCTGGATCGTGGAGAAGCCATCATCGTCCTTCGCAACCTCAAGGAGGGACACGTCGAAGGTGCCGCCACCAAGGTCGAATACGAGGATCAGCTCTTCCTCTTTACCCTTGTCCAAGCCGTAGGCAAGCGCTGCTGCCGTCGGCTCATTGATAATGCGCAGGACCTTCAGACCAGCGATCTGGCCTGCGTCCTTCGTTGCCTGACGCTCAGCGTCGTTGAAGTATGCGGGAACGGTGATGACCGCGTCGGTGACGGGTGCACCCAGGTATGTTTCCGCGTCGTGCTTCAGCTTCGACAGGATGCGTGCGGAGATTTCCTGCGCCGTGTATGCCTTGTCGTCAATCTCTTTCTTCCAATCCGTACCCATGTTCCGCTTCACGGAAGAAATGGTCCGGTCAACGTTGGTGACTGCCTGACGCTTCGCGATCTCACCAACCAGAACCTCACCGCCCTTGGAAAACGCAACCACCGAAGGGGTGGTACGTGCGCCCTCTGCGTTCACGATTATCGTGGGTTCCCCACCTTCCAGCACCGCCAGTGCGGAGTTGGTGGTCCCCAAGTCAATACCTACTGCTCGACCCATTAGTCGTGCCTCCTACCTAAGTTTCAAGATCTGTCTACTGCTCCTGCCCCAAGTTCCGGGGCTCCGCGCTATCACTTCGCAGCCACACCCTCACTCAAGACTTGAGCCTTATGGACTCAACTCTAAAAGTTGATACGACCAGACGCAACCCTAAATTTTTGAAAGTTGAGCCTCCTGCACTCAACTATCGTAGTTTTCCGCATGATACCGCGGAAAAACCATCTTCGCGTTTAGGTTGTGATCTGCAACACCGCTCATTGAAAAGGTGGGGTTGTGCGGTAAACACAAAGCAAACGCCCTCCGTGAACGCACCGAAGACGCACCCTGTGAACGCAACCCGTGAACGCATTGAAGACGCACCCTGTGAACGCAACCCGTGAACGCATTGAAGACGCACCCTGTGAACGCACTCCGTGAACGCACCTAGTAAACGGGCTCTTCAAAATTGGCTGGGGATGAAACCAGTTGTTCCGTCGCTTGCTTAGCTGGTTTCGAACTGTGCCTGTCCCGCAACATGCAGCATGCAGCACACGGTCAACCATAGAAGTAGTCAAGATGGCATACGAACCCCCAAGATGGTTATGCCATCTTGACCTATCCCGAGCCAACTTGATCCGCACAGAGCCATCTCGACCTATCCAGAGCCAACTTGACCCATCCAGAGCCCACTTGGCGTTGACATCCGCACCCCAAGAAGACTTCAAGGACCTTCCCACCAGTTAGCCGTGCGCCGCAGGCGCTGTAGCATTGGCCAGCCGCAAACTAAGTGGATAATCGCAAACCCGGCAAGCAGTTGCTGATTTCTGCGGCTATATCCTGTTAGCCAGAGAGTCACCCACTACAACCCCTTTTATGACAGAAGCGCCTATAAACGCACCGTCCCGTTAGACCGCCTGTTTGCTGCCGACCCGGGGTGCCTAGTGTTCCTCTGAGTTGTCCGTTTCCCCCTGAGGTGTCCGTTCTCCTCTGAGCTGTCCGTTTTCCCCTTTGTTGTTTCAGAACACCTGTTGTTTTCCTAGTTGTTGTGGGTTTTCCTAGTTGTTGTGGGTTTTCCTGCCTGTGACCCCTTCACAGACAGCCAAACTTACAACTGAGGGGAAAACTCGTGGTTTTCCTGTTTATCGCAGCCAATTTGGGCACTGTTTTCCTGGATGTTGCAAGTTTTCCTGTTTGTCGCACCGCAGCAGCCGCTCGTTTTCCTGCTTGCGGTTGTTGTTTGTTTTCCTGTTTGTCGCAGTGCGGCATCACCCGACGGCTCTGACGCGGTCGCCAACCGGGCATTGCAGCGCTTTTCGGGGTGTTTCAGACACCGCCAAGGGGATGCGGAAAGTGAATCTAGAGGGTATCGAAAAGGTATCGAAGAGGTATCTAAAGGGTACCTATGGCGCTCCAACAGGCGCCCGGCCACAGCCCATCTCATGAAAGGTTCATTTCTGCTGAGTTCCATGCACGTGTTTTCAGCGCGTGACGTCGAAAGTCACGCCGCCAAACCACGTTGTACGCTGGGGGGAGCCAATAAGTAACAGCGCTAAGGGTTTTAGGAGACGACTATGACCGTTGAAGAAGTAACGGAAGTGACACCGGACCTAGTGGAAGCGTTCGAAAATCTCATACCGCAGCTTTCAGCCAAAGCGAAGCCCATGAAAAAGAAGGCCATCAAGAAGTATCTGGAACAGCCCAACGTCTACCACTTCATATACCGGGCGGTTCCCACGGGAGAATCACCACTACCCGGATTGGATCCCATACTTGGGATGCTGAGCCTAGCCACGTTCGACATCCCCACCGGAAAGCGCGCGTGGATCGAAGATGTCGTTGTCGATAGTGAGGCCCGTGGCCAGGGTGCAGGGCGACAGCTTGTTGAGGCCGCCCTCGAAAAAGCCGCTGAGATCGGGGCGCTCACCGTCGATCTCACCTCACGTCCATCGCGCGAAGCGGCAAACCGGCTTTACGTTCGCTGCGGCTTCGAACCGCGCACCACAAATGTGTACCGCCACAAAACGGGTGACACAGACCTTTAAACCAATAGAAAAGCAGGTTGAATAACAGTTGAAATCACAGTTGACGAAAGACGAAGCAGCGGCTGCGTCCGAAGCTTTGAGCCTCGACTACGTGGATTTCTTGATTTCCAGCCCCACTTCGTACCACGCGACAAACCAGGGGGCATCCCTGCTGGTGGACGCAGGCTTCACAGAAGTCGATAGGACGGGACCTTGGCCCACCGAAGATGGTGCGTACTTCATCGTTCAAGACGGTGCGCTCATAGCTTGGATCCAATTTCCAGGAGCTCAGGGGTATTCCATCGCGGCCGCACACACGGATTCGCCGTCCCTAAAGCTAAAACCCATTCCGCAGAGGACAACCGCGGATGGTTGGGGACAACTAATGGTGGAAATCTACGGCGGTCCGCTCAACAACTCCTGGCTGGATAGGGAACTTCTCCTTGCTGGGGCAATCCAAGACTGGGCTGGCAACCACACTCTGATTCGTACAGAGCCAATTGCGTTCATCCCACAACTGGCGCCCCACCTGGATCGCCAAGTTAATACCAACGGTCTGGTCCTAGATCCACAGACTCACATGCAGCCTGTTTGGACCATTGGTGAGGGCTACGACATCATGGATTTGGTTGCGAAGGAAGCCGGCCTCGAATCCGCTGAGGAGATCGCGGCCAGCGAACTGTTCTTGGTACCCGCGCAAGAACCGGGAATCTTTGGCGTGACAAATCAGTTCCTGATGTCCTCACGACAGGACAATCTGGCATCTACTTTCATCGGGCTGGACGCCCTCGTCGGAATCAGTGAAGACGTTGGTGCCGAACGCGCATCCCGGATCCCGGTGCTTGCCCTGTTTGACCACGAAGAAATTGGCTCGAGCTCCCCGACGGGCGCGCGCGGACCGCTGCTTGAGGAAGTGCTGACAAGGATTAGTTGCTCAGCAGGGTTGGATTCGGACGGGCATGCTCGGAGGTTGGCTGCGTCGACGCTACTTTCGACCGATGCCGCGCACAGTGTCAACCCCGCATATCCGGACAAGCACGGGCCGGAAACCCGCCCGGTTATGGGAGCTGGGCCCGTATTGAAGATGGACGCGGACCAGAGCTACTCCACCTCACTGACGGGGGTGGCTGCCTGGCGCGCGGCGTGCCGCAAAGCTGGGATTCCGAACCAGGTTTTCGTGTCACATAGCTCGATGCGCGCTGGCTCCACGGTTGGTCCACTGCTTGCCACGCGGCTGGGGATCCAGACAGCTGACGTCGGCATTCCGATCCTGGCGATGCACTCAACACGGGAAACCAGCCACGTCCTCGACATCCTGTATCTCCGTGACGCGATGAAGGCCTACTGGCTGGGATAGGTGACACTTGCGCGTCGATGTTTGGTTGTGGACAACACGCCAGTTCCGTTCCAGGTCCTTGGCGACGGCGGCGGTGCGCGCAGGGCACGTTAGGGTCAACGGTTCCACGGTCAAAGCGTCTTTCAAGGTGGCGCCGGGGGACATGATTCGCGTACGAGTACAAGGTTTCGACCGGGTACTTGAAGTGGTGTCCATGCCTGCGAAAAGGCTGGGGGCACCGCTTGCACGGGAATGCTACATCGACCACTCACCACCGCGCCCGCGCATGTATGGCGGCGTTCCGATTAGGGACCCCGGCTCCGGTCGGCCCACGAAGAAGGAACGTCGTCAACTGGAGGCACTGCGCGGAGAAGAGTGGGCGCGCCACTCCCGCCGGTGACCCGTTCCGATTGTTACGCAGTTGCCTGGCGACCCTATTTCGGGACGTCCGCGGCCGCTAGCGCCCCCGACCAAGAACGGTACCGCTGGCGCAACGTAGATCCAGATGGGCGAGGGCGTCCTGCTTCCTTCTCTTCCTTCGTCCATGCGCAATATCCAGAGTAGGTGGCAGGCCGCTCTTCCTTTGTGCAAAGCGCAGCGTATGCGTGGAGGGCGTCCGCAAAATCGGCGTCAGTGAAGCTCCCGCTACCGCGCGCCCTCCCCTGCCCATGGGCGGGCAAACCCATCGCCTCAAGAGCACCGGACCACGTCCCACCTCCGAATCGCGACATGACTGTTTGCCCTCCCGGCGGCCAAGATGCGCTACCGGGTTTTGAGGCTAACGGATTAGTTTCTGCGATGGCTGCCCGATGCTTCTCATAAGCTCCCATGGAAACGCGTTCCTTGAGCTTTCCAGACTTAGCAAGCCGTTTCGCCTGGAGGGCGGCGCTGAGGACTCCGTCCAAATCGCCCTCGAACCGCTTCTGAATCTGGGACAAGGTGGCCGTTGAGACCGCATTTTCCTTGATCTTCGCGGATCCAAGGACACCCGCCATCGTTGCGATGACTGCCCAGAAGCCCAGTTCCGCTGCCTCCGTGGACAAGCTTGCTCCCCTCACCCGTGCCACGAGGACACCCCCTTCTGACTGTGCTTACCGTGAAGTTGCTTCCCGGCAGGTCGCGCACTGCCGTACGCTACAAACGGATCTACATGCGATTATGTCCTCCACTTTATTAGTGTCGGAGGGCGTACATACAGTGGTGGCACAAACTCTACTGTCGTTTACGAAGGGACCATATGCTCTGGACTGTTACGTGGCCCTATCTTAGGAGCCATTCGAAACGCGTGGCGGGCGCCATTTCCCTTCAGGTGATCGCAACAGTGGCTGCGCTCTTCCTGCCGGACTTGAACGCCGCGATCATCGACGAAGGTGTGGTGGCTGGGGATATTCCACGCGTGTGGACCCTCGGGTTGATCATGCTGGCCGTTTCTGCGATTCAAGGGATTAGCTCCGGCTACGCCGTGTACATTTCTGCGCGCCTGGCAATGGGATTGGGTGCATGGTTGAGAGCCAGGGTTTTTGAGGCGGTCCAGGGATTTTCCAGTCGGGAGGTCCACGACATTGGTGCGCCTTCTTTGATCACCCGCTCAACGAACGACATACAGCAGATACAAATGGTCGTGTTGATGATCTTCAACTTGATGATCGCGGCGCCAATCATGGCTGTCGGCGGAATCGTCATGACTATGACCATGAACGTGAAGCTGTCTGCATTGCTGATCATTGTTGTGCCGGTGATCGGTGTTGTTGTCGGCATAGCGTTCTCAATCCTGCGTCCACTTTTCGCCAGTCAGCAGTCGCGAATCGACAACATGAACACGGTTTTGAGGGAAGAGCTGTCAGGGATCCGCGTAATCCGCGCATTTGTTAGGCAGGATGAGTTTGGGCGCCGGTATACGGATGCGAACGACTCCCTAAAGAACGTGGCTCTGAAGATCGGTGCGGTGTTCGCGGTGATCTTCCCGCTGCTGCAGTTGGTTTTCTCCATCGGCACGGTAGCGGTGGTCTGGTTCGGCGGGCACCTTGTTGACAGCGGCTCAATGGAAGTCGGCGCGCTTCTGGCCTTCATCTCCTACTTTGCGATGATTTTTGGGGCGACCATGACGGCGTCCATGCTCTTCTTCATGCTCCCCCGTGCAGCAGTCACATCTAGGCGCGTGAACGAAGTTTTGAATACACAACCCACCGTGACGACGCCGTTGGACCCCGCTGCGCTTCCGGGAGACAAGCTGACTTTCCGGTTTGAGGACGTGGCGGTGCGCTACCCGGGTGCAGAGGAGCCGGTCTTACACAACATAAATGCGGTACTTGCACCCGGTACCGTAACGGCTTTGATCGGCTCCACCGGATCTGGCAAGTCGACGTTTGCCAACCTGTTGCCGCGCCTAATGGACCCGTCCGGGGGCGCTGTGACCGTCAACGGGACCAACCTAAAAGAAGTAGATCCTGCGGCATTGCGCCAACGCATTGGGTTTGTTCCGCAAACCGCGTACCTGTTTTCGGGCTCAATCGCGTCCACGGTGTCGGGGGTAGATGATCCACCGCCCGAAGTCAGGGAACGTGTGCAGATTGCACTGAAGGGCGCGCAGGCTCTTGAGTTCGTTGACAAGTTGCAAGACGGGATGGACACCAGCGTTGAGGCCGGCGGAAGGAACTTCTCCGGTGGTCAGCGCCAACGTTTGGCGATGGCTAGGGCGTTGTATAGGGAAGCCGATCTCTACGTTTTTGATGATTCCTTTTCCGCCCTCGACTATGAAACGGACGCGAAGATCCGCAACAACCTACGCAAGTATGTGGGGGCTGCCGCGGTCCTGATCGTCGCACAGCGAATCGCCACCATTCGCCACGCGAACCAAATCTTGGTGCTGGACAACGGCGCCGTCGTTGGGTGCGGGACGCATGAAGAACTTCTTGAATCCTGCGAAACCTACCGTGAAATCGTGGGGTCGCAGATGTCGCTGGAGGAGGGGCAATGAGCGGGCACGGACCACGCGGACCGGGCGGTCCTGGGCGCCCACCGGCAAAAGCAAAAGACTTCCGGGGAACAGGCAAACGCGTTCTACGGATGCTGTCCCCGTACCGGTGGATGATCGCCGCCCTCGCACTTCTAAGCGCAGGCGGAGTCGTCCTGTCGGTGATCGCTCCAAGGCTGCTGGGCAGTGCAACAAACATCGTCTTTAGCGGCTTCATTTCCTCCCGGCTCCCCAAGGGAACCACGAAGGAAGAGGTTATAGAGGGGCTGCGTGCGGCCGGTCAAGACACGACGGCCGACATGTTGGGCCCAATGGATGTAGTACCTGGTCAGGGCATCGATTTTTCGAACTTGGCTAACCAGCTTTTGCTGGTGGCCGGGATCTACGTGGGTGCCGCGTTCCTAGCGTGGGCGGCTGGTCAGGTCGCGCGGATCGTGGTCCAGAACACCGGGTGGAACCTCCGTCAGGAAATCCAGCAGAAGATCAATAGACTTCCGCTCTCTTACCTTGACCGTCACAGTCGCGGCGACATCCTTTCACGCGTGACAAATGACGTCGACAATCTAACCCAGACACTCCAGCAAACGATCACGCAGTTCCTGCAGTCGGTTCTCACCATCTTGGGCATTGCAATCATGATGTTCACGATGTCGTGGCAGCTAACGCTGGTAGCCCTGGTTGTTCTTCCACTGGGCGCAGTGGTCGCGGGGGTCCTAATGAAGCGCGCCCAGCCTCAGTTCCGTAAGCAGTGGAAGGCTACGGGTGAGCTTTCCGGTGTGGTTGAAGAGAGTGTTACTGGGCATGAGGTGGTAACCCTTTACGACTTGGCGGATAAGTTTGAGTCGAAGTTCCATGAGGAGAACACGCGTCTTTACAAGGCGTCCTTCAAGGCTCAGTTCATCTCCAACCTGGTGAACCCTGTTATGAGTTTCGTGTCGAACCTTTCCTACGTGATCGTTGCGGTTGGCGGCGGTGTAATGGTGACGACAGGCGCGCTTACGATCGGAGAGGTGCAGGCGTTCATCCAGTACTCCCGCCAGTTCACCCAGCCTGTGGGCCAGTTGGCGTCGATCGCGAACCTGCTTCAGTCGGGGCTTGCATCGGCAGAGCGCATCTTTGAGTTCCTTGATGCGCCCCAGATGGCGCCCGACTCTGATGGAGAAATGCCAGAAGGAAGCGGTGAGGTCCAGTTCCGACACGTGCAGTTTGGATACCAGCCTGACAAGCCGGTGATCCGCGACCTCTCCCTGGATGTTGCGCCCGGACAGATGATCGCGATCATCGGTCCAACGGGGGCGGGAAAGACGACTCTTGTGAATCTCTTGGAGAGGTTCTACGAAGTGGATTCCGGGGAAATAATTGTGAATGGACGCGACATCGCCGATATCAACAAGGACTCCCTGCGCCGGCACATAGGAATGGTTCTGCAGGAAACATGGCTGTTTGACGGCACCATTGAGGAAAACATTGCTTTCGGACGCCGCGACGCCACCCCGGAGCAAGTCCGCAAGGCCGCGCAAGAGACATCCGTGGACCGTCTTATCCGCCAGCTCCCGGACGGGTACAACACCATCATCTCGGATGACGGTGACACGCTGTCCGTTGGAGAGCGGCAACTGCTGACCATCGCAAGGGCTTTCATTGCGGATCCTGAGATGCTGATACTGGATGAGGCTACGTCCTCGGTAGATACGCGAACAGAAGTCTTGGTCCAAGAGGCAATGGACAAGCTGCGCGACGGGAGAACAGCATTTGTAATTGCCCACCGTCTTTCCACCATCCGCAACGCGGACACCATCTTGGTGATGGAAGACGGAGACGTTGTGGAGCAGGGGAACCACGATGAGTTGATGGAGAAGGATGGAGCTTACGCGCGCCTTTACCAAGCTCAGTTCTCCGGCCCGCACACACCAGATGAGTAGGAAAATCTAGAACTCAAGTTGGCAAAATGCCGTCGAGGAGAAAAAGTGTCCAGCACAAAGAACGCTGACCAGTGGGTGGCGAACACCGGGGCACCAGTCCCAACCGTTACAACAGCAAGCGGAGTGGTCATCCCCCAACTGGGTTTTGGAACGTACAAGGTCACGGAGGATGCAGCCGGGATTGTCCGCGATGCCCTTGAAGTAGGTTACAGACACATCGACACGGCGCAGATGTACCACAATGAGGAGCAGGTGGGGGCTGGTTGGGTTTCCAGCGGTATCCCACGTGAAGAGTTGTTCATAACCTCAAAGTTGGATAATCCAAACCATGAGCCGCAGGTGGCTAGGGCGGCATTCGCGAAGACCCTAGAGGACCTGCAGACCGACTATGTCGACCTCTTCTTGATCCATTGGCCTCTTCCGATGTACTACGGGGGAGATTTTGGCTCCACCTGGGAAGTCTTAGAAGAGTTTTTGGCAGCTGGGTCGGCACGTGCGATCGGCGTATCTAATTTTGAGCCGCACCATTTGGAGAAACTGTTCAAGACGGCGGTGGAGAAGCCGCAGGTGAACCAGATTGAGTCCCACCCCTACTTACAGCAGGATGAGTTGCACCGGTTTGACGCCGCCCACGGGATCCTTACCGAAGCGTGGTCTCCGCTGGCGCGCGGGGCGGCAGCGAAAGACAGCGTATTGGAAGAGATTGGTGCCAAATATGGGAAGAGCGCTTCCCAGGTGGCGTTGCGCTGGGGTGTGCAACGGGGCGACATCTTGTTTCCAAAGGCCTCCAGCCGGAAGAGACAGCAAGAGAACTTGGACATCTTCGACTTTGAGCTATCGCAGGCCGACCTAGAACGTATTGTTTCCCTGGAGCGGGGTGAAAAAGGCCGGACCGGAAAGCATCCCGACGTGATGGACCGGTTGTAGGAGGGGCGTAAGGACCTAATCCAGATGCCCAAAGAGGTGATTGATTCGTAACAAACCGGGGGATTACCGCGGAGTTACGCCACTTTCAGTCTAGCATGGGCTACGTTCATAGCAAAAGGTTTGGCTACGCAATGTAGCGAGGCCAGACGGTTCTCTAACCCGATAGAAAGCGGCGTAATGCGATCAGTGTCCAACTCCAGCCGAAAGTGGATTGCCCTTGCAGGCGTGCTTGCTGCCTCAACCTTGGTGTTGGGCGCGTGCACCTCCTCCGGTGGAGGGCAAAGTGGCTCAAGCAAGAAAGCTGCACCTCCTAAGATTGAGTTAGGTGAGTACTTCGCGCAACCCACCGATATTGTCGTCCCCGGACTCACGGGACAGAAGATAACTTCTTCCACCGGTTCGCAAGCGCGGTGGGCGTACCTACCCGGAATCCTTCCGTTCAACGACGTGCTTGCGGAGACGGTGGGTGCGCAACTTGAAGCGCAGGCCGCCAAGCGGGACACCACATACCAGCCTGAGTCACATGACCCCAGTGAGTCATGGCTTGAACGCGGCTGTATACAGGGATCCACGGCGCTAACCGGACGTGAAATCTTGGACAACCCGGAGCTGGCTTTGGCACCGGGTGCTGACACCACGCTCTCAATAACCTGTGACACGATCCTTGCTTCTGGCACCAACTACGGTCAGCGCTTGCGGTTCGTGCGTGGCAACTCTGCCGAAGTGCAGAGTTGCCAGGTGGAGATCATCTACACGAACACCGACACCGGTGATGTTGCCCGCGGCAGGGATCTCTTCACCGCAGAGTCACGTGAGACGCTCTATGAAGCTCTACTGGATCTGAAGAAGATCACTCCGCCTATGAGTGGCGATGAAGTCCTTGCCCCAACCCAAGAGACCTTGGATGACTTGGGTTCCTCACTTTCGAACGTTGGCTTTGCCGATAATGGCGACATTTTCGTCACCGTCGATCAAAACTTCCTGGCTTACTTGGCAGCCGGCGACCCAAATGTCGAAATCGTCCCCACCACGTTGAAGATCCCCGCCTCACGTGCCCAAGAACTCTTGACGCCGCTGGGCGCAGGTATCTCTGCATCCAAAGCAGCATCTGAACCGTGGTCTGGACCCGGAGAGCTCCCATCGGGCCGGGAATACGTGGATTGCGATCTGGTGCCTTGCGTTGCAGTCACCTACGATGATGGGCCCGGTGGTGACCTTACCAACCAGGTCGTCGACATCTACGCCGCACGTCCTTACGCAGCAACTACCTTCTTCGTCCTCGGACAAAACATCGCGGGCCAAGAAGAGATTGTGAAGAATGCGTACGACCACGGCAACGAAATCGGCAACCACTCTTGGAGCCACCCCGCGCTGACGACGCTGGACGACGCCTCTGTCGCAGCACAGCTCAACGACACGAACGCCGCCATCACCGCCGTCACCGGTGCGGGGGTCACGCAGCATCGCCCACCTTACGGTGACCTGAATGATCGGACACTGGCGGCCGGTGGTATGCCCGCTATCCTCTGGTCCGTCGACACCAACGACTGGCAGCATCCCGACTACGGGACTCTTGTTTCGCGTGCCGTGGATGGCACCGTTCCAGACGACATCGTCCTGATGCACGACATCCACCCCGACACCGTTGCAGCAGCCGCGGACATCGCTGACGGGCTCCTTCTGCGTGGCTTCACGCTGGTCACAGTGTCACAACTGTTCGACTACCAGGAAGTGCCCCTGGGGTCCTACTGGGGCGGCCAAGGCGTGCGCCAGTAACAAACCCGCCATGTAAATGAGTCTGCCCCCGCCGCCGAATGTGAGACGGTCGGGGGCAAACTCTTTGCACTAACTAAACTTCCTAGCCATGACCCCAATGAAAAACCTGGACGAAACTCTGGCTGCTCTTGACGCACAGGTCGAAGGCACCTACGTCTTCGCAACGACAGACACGCTGCCCCCTGGCCTTGAGCCATTTGCCGTTGTACGTGAGGCAGAGGGCCTTACCGTCATCGTTAAGGCCTCTGACGCATTCCGTTTTGGACTTGGCGAACACCCGCTTTACGCAAGGATCACTCCTTCCGTTGAAACGGAACTCCAATCCGTTGGCCTTACCGCCACCATCTGCCAGACCGTTGCGTCACGCGGAATACCGTGCAACGTCATCGCAGGCTTCCACCACGATCATTTCTTTGTACCTGCCGACAAGGCACAAGAAGTGCAGTCACTCCTTTCCAGCCTCTCTGAGCAGGCACGTGGATGGCTAGCTGACTAGATCCCATACCTTTCCGCAGCACCCTTTATGGAGCATATCCCGGTAAGCTGGATGCATGATCTTACCGGCGACGTATCGCGATGAAGCAATCGTCCGCATGGCTGATGGGACCGTAAAGCAGACGAACCTGCTTTCAGGAACGGAAGTCTGGACAGTACCTGGGCGCGGGGATAGACCCATCCCGTCTGCGCTCCCTGAGCCTGAGGCTGTGGACCTTTCAAAAGAAGGTGAATACTGTCCTTTCTGCCAGAAACGCTACCTGGAGACACCTCCCGAAAAAGAGAGGCTTGTCCGCGTTGGCGATGACAGTTGGGGTCACCTGGCTGCCATTCCGGCCGACCAGCTCTTCGACACCGTGGCAGACTTCAGGCGGATCCCGAACCTGTTCGAAATCGTCTCCTACAACTACTGGCACCTGAACCACGGTCACGTCCCCACGGAAGCCCAACACAGGCGGATGGCAGAGTACCTGGCGTCCAGCGAGGGCTATGACCACGTAATGAGGTTGGTTCACGCTCGCATGCGGGCCTCAGGAATGACGGAAAAAGAGTTTGCTTCGCTTTCAGATTCTGAGAAACTTCAGCAAGCCAACGGCTTCTTCTCCGGCGGTCACGACCTCATAATCCCGCGGCGCCACTACGTTGATGGCGCCACAATGACTGACCAGTTGGCGGGCTCTGCAACGCTTACCCCCGCTGAACATGAGCAGTACATCCGCCTCACCGTTTCTTCTCTGGAAAACCTCTACACGCTGGACCCAGAGGTCAAGTATGTTGTCGCTTTCCAGAATTGGCTGAAGCCCGCGGGAGCTTCATTTGATCACCTCCACAAGCAGCTGGTTGCCATTGACCAGCTCTCCGTGCAGTCCCAATCTGAGCTGGCGCGACTGAAGAGGCGCCCGCAGATTTATGAAGAGATCCTCAAGGTTGCTGCAACACGTCAACTGATCATCGCGCAGAACGATCACGCGATCGCGCTGGCCGGGTTCGGGCATCGCTACCCGACTGTGGCGGTGTGGCCAACAGGCGCTCCTTACAATCCGTGGGAAGCCACAGAGGAACAGATGCGCGGCGTATCAGACATGCTTCACGCCGCACACGTCGGCACGGGCACCAAGATCCCCTCAAACGAGGAATGGTACTACCGCCCGCCGTCCGTCGACATCCCGATGCGTTGGCGGATTCTCCTGAAGTGGCGCGTATCCACAATGGCGGGATTCGAGGGCGGAAGCAGGATCTACCTCAACACCATCGACCCCTGGCGGGTGCGCGACCGGGTTATTGAGGGGTTGGAAGGCGCACGTGACGCGGGGACCATCGGACCCATGAAGATCGGGCGCGAATGCAAGGTGAAGCCCGCGCTTCTGCACTAAAGGGGTTCTTCATAGAAGGTGCTGTAGGTCGGCAATGTTGTCAGGGTCGCGACCCGTCAAGATGGCGGCCGTGATGGTTTCCGCCTTCTCTTCTGGTTTGAGCCCCTTTTGGTTGCGTGTGCGGGGTTGATCCCGCGCGCGTTGTGTTGGTTGGGCACAGGTTGGGCTAGGCGGGCACAAGTTGGGTTGGTTCGGCACGCTTTGTGCACGTACCCAAGAATGTGTCCGATCGACCCAACCTGTGTTCAACCTGCAGACTGCAGCGCTCGGCATCTAGTGTTGCTCCCGGCCGCCACTCTCTTCCTGGCTGTCGCCAACAGGGGTGCCTGGTGGTCCTGTTTGTTGTGCACGAGTCCGTTTGTTGCTCCAAAACAATGATTGTTTTCCTGCCTGTTGCGGGTGTTCCTGTGTGTTGGTTGTTTTCCTGCCTGTGACCCCTTCACAAGCAGCCAAACTTACAACTGAGGGGAAAACTCGTAGTTTTCCTGTTTATCGCAGCCAATTCGGGCCTCGTTTTCCTGGATGTTGTAAGTTTGGCTGCTTGTTGCAGCTTGGGGTCCGCTCGTTATCCTGCCTGTTGATTGTTTTCCTGTTTGTTGCAGCGCAGCACCGGCCGACGGCTCTGATCCGGTTGCCAACCAGGCTTTGCGGGGCCCTGCCGACGCCCGCCGAGCCCCTGCGGGCCTCTGCAGGCAAGCGTGGGGCGCGGGCCTGGCCTGATTACGCCCCGATTTGACGGCCCTTAAAAACGGACCGTAGTGGGTGACTCTCTGGCTAACAAGATGGCGTGATAGTAAGTTCGTGTCCTCTGATGAGACAGGCGGGGTGCTCCTTGACGGACAGGACATAGCCACAGAAATCAGCAACTGCCTGCCAGGTTTGCCGTTGTCCCCTTAGTTCACGGCTGGCTAATGCCACAGCGCCTACGGCGCCCGGCTAACTGGTGGGATGGCCTTGGAAATCTTCTTGGGGGTGCACATATCAACGCCGAGATGGCACAGCACAGATCAAGTTGGCTCCGGGTAGGTCAAGATGGCTTTGTACGGATCAAGTTGGCTCTAGAGGGGCCGAGATGGCATAGCCATCTTGGGGGTTGGCATGCCATCTTGACTACTTCTGTGGTTGACCGTGTGCTGCATGCAGTGGGACAGGCACAGTTCGCAACCAACTAAGCAAGCGACAGGCCAACTGGTTTCATCCACAAGCACATTGAA
Organism: uncultured Actinomyces sp.; assembly: GCA_964616925.1. Taxonomy (GTDB): domain Bacteria; phylum Actinomycetota; class Actinomycetes; order Actinomycetales; family Actinomycetaceae; genus Scrofimicrobium. The sequence goes on along the minus strand of CAZTTD010000019.1, from coordinate 9,668 downwards.
GCCTGCAGCCGCCAAGCGGCCTCTTATGAGCACACAAACCGGACACCAGGCCGCCGGGCAATGGGTTTTTAGTGCCGAAATCTAGCACCCAGCCAATCGATGCGGGCAGGAACCTAGCACCCAGGGACGGGAATCAAACTATGAGGCGGATTGTCAATGCCTATGCCCCAGATCAGCTTCGATCACTCCGGTCGGTGCCGCGCTCTCAGGCGAAAGTCTTCTCCCATTGGCGCAGCGCCGCCACGCGCTCCTGAACCGAGTATGCCGCACGCACTTCCGGCGCCGGCGGTTCGTCCGACTGTACTGCTCCAGCCTGTGCTGGTGCGGCGACACCATACTTCGCCAACAGCTCTGCCCCCGCACTTCCGGCCAGGTAGTCCGCCAGAATGACGTAGGCGGCATCATCTTGGTCGCGCCCGTGAAGAACACTTAGATCAATCAGCGCAGACTTACGCTCCACGCAGGTATCGCTCAGGACTCGGTATCGCGTGTCCGTCCCCAGATTGTTGGGGTTACGGATCGGTTCGAGGGCGGACCCAACCTTCCCAGGCGCCACGCCCTCGCCCCCATCTTCTTCACCGGACTGCGGGCCCACGGCACCAGCCGCGCTCGCCTTGCCACCGCCGTCCTCTTCTGACTCCTCACCACCGGACTGCGCCGTCTCCTCTGAACGGGCTTTCTGCCACGTGCCCCATAGGTCGTCCCACTCCGGTAGCGCCGCCAGAGCGTATGGACTGATCCGCGGATCTGAGGTCGCAACGATCTGTTCGAGGGCGCCCGTTGGCAACTCCGAAACCTTGGCGGGCAGAGGCAAATTATTCGCTGAGAACCAAGACGCATCAGCCAGTACGCACGCGTTGTCGGTGCCGTAGGTGACGGAGGAGAGGTCGACCAGATCTAAGACATCGCCTTCGGCATTTGTCGTGCCTGCAAGGGCAGGGGCAAACCAGTCGGGATCGTAGCCCATCAGGACATCCACGGCTTCAACGGACGCCAACTGGACTTCATCCGGTTCGTCTTCAGTGGCCGTCTCAACCTCTGTTCCCCCCGGTCCAAGGTCCACTGCAACCTGAGTCAGCGTTAGGGCAGTGGCATCGGAGAGCTCATCCATGAACCCCTCCGGGAGTGCCGCGTCCACGGGAACGCCAATCACCGCGCGCGCAACTGAGCCTGTACCCGTCGGGAATGACCACGGCGCCACACCTTCCGGCGCGGAAGACGTACATGCCGTCCCCACCACTGTCGCGGCGGCAAGAAGGGAGAGCAGAAAAGCATTCCGCCCGCGTCGTGACATCCGTATCAATGGGGAATCTTTGGCTTGGTTCTTCTTCTGCACTCCATAACGGTACCCTTGAAAGGAACGACCCGCGAGCATGCGCGCGGACGGTCAAAACTTACAAGGGGGTACGCGATATGAAATTTGAGGCGAAGCTTGCTGCACTGGCAGCTATGGGCCTGTCTTCGTGGCTGGCGCCACGACTTGCTGCAAAGACGTGGAAGTTCGTGACGGGGAATGAACCGCCCTCGGACGAAGACGGGGCTACCTTTGCGCAGATCCTCATTTTCGCGGCGCTTTCAGCGGTTCTGGTGACTGCGATTCAGACGGGCGCAGACCGTGCTACGTCGAAGTTCCTGTCTGCTGATGGCGATGAGACGAAAGAAGTCAGTAGCTAGCTGAAAACCTGGCGGCAACCGCTGGCAGATATGGGGAGAGGTCGGCGTGCTCTCCGGATGCATCGACGTCCGGTGAGTCGGCGGCCTCCTCCCATGTGAGTAGACCTGAGGCCATTTGCAGCCATGTCTGCGCATCCATCTCCACCACTGCCGGCGGCGTTCCCCGGCGGTGGTTAGAGCCCTTTATGGCCTGGGTTGCCCCGTAGGGGGCGACTCTGACCTCCACCGAAGACCCCGGCGCGATTTCGGACAGCAACGCCAGCGTGTACCTCACAGCAGTCGCTACGGCCGCCCTAGAGGGAATGCTGTCGGTGTCGGGCGCTTGGGAGCGCAACCACTGCCCCCAAGCCTCCAATCCGTCTTCATCGGATATGCGTCTGGCAGCCATGGTCCCCTAGAAGACACCCTGGGCGTGCATTGCCTTGGACACCCGCAGGAACGCGGCGATATTCGCGCCCACCACGTAGTCCCCGGGCCTGCCGTATTCCTCCGCGGTCTCCAGGCAGGAACGGTGGATGTCACACATGATGTCCCGTAGCTTTTCCTCAACCACCTCAAAGGTCCACCGCGCGCGTGAAGCATTCTGCTCCATCTCCAGCGAAGAGACCGCGACACCACCCGCATTTGCTGCTTTGCCGGGTGCAAACATGACGCCGGCATCGGTCAGGGTCCGGACCGCCTCTGGGGTGCAGGGCATGTTCGCACCTTCGGCAACGACCTCACAGCCGTTCTTTACAAGTTCCTTGGCGTCGTCCTCATGCAACTCATTTTGGGTTGCGCACGGGAGCGCGATGTCGCAAGGGATCGACCAGGGGCGCCCCTCCGTGTGGAACTCTGCGGATGGCCTCCGCTCCACGTACTCCGACACGCGGCCTCTGCGGTTTTCCTTGATGTCTTTCAGCAGTTCTAGGTCCACCCCATCCGGGTCGTAAACCCAACCGGATGAATCTGAGAAGGTGACGGGCTTGGCGCCCAGTTGGAGTGCCTTTTCAATTGCGTAGATCGCAACGTTTCCGGAACCGGAGACGGTTGTTACCTTCCCCGCGATCTCTTCATTCTTGGTCTCCAGCATCTGCTGCGCGAAGAAGACAACACCGTAACCGGTTGCCTCCTGACGCACGAATGAGCCTCCCCAGTCCAGCCCCTTGCCGGTGAGTACACCGGTTTCCCACCGGTTCTTCAGGCGGCGGTACTGGCCAAACAAGAAACCAATCTCACGCTGTCCCACACCGATGTCACCGGCTGGAACGTCTGTCTTGTCGCCAATGTGGCGTGAAAGTTCAGTCATGAACGCCTGGCAGAAGTTCATGATCTCCCAGTCGGATTTCCCGTGGGGATCGAAGTCGGATCCACCCTTGCCGCCACCTAGGCTTTGGCCGGTCAGAGCGTTCTTGAAGATCTGCTCAAACCCCAAGAACTTGATGATGTTTCGGTTCACCGACACGTGGAAGCGCAGGCCGCCCTTGTACGGGCCCAATGCGGAGTTGAACTCAACACGGTAACCACGGTTCACCTGCACTGTTCCGCTGTCATCCACCCAGGGGACACGGAATAGGATCTGTCGTTCCGGTTCCACCAGGCGCTCCAGAAGAGAGTGGTCCGCGACGCTGGGATCCCGTTCGACCGCAAGCGAAATGCTATCCAGCACCTCACGAACGGCCTGCTGAAACTCAGGTTCTCCCGGGTTTCGGCGCATTACTTCGTCCATCGTTCTTTGCACCTGTGGATGCATAATCATCTACCCTTCTAAGGTCTCCGCTTGTGGGCGGACCCGCATAAGGCGGGCGCCGCCCATTAAACGCCTTGAACGCCCCAAGGTGCAATGTCGTTCCTAGTGCGGAATGAAAGCGAACTGGCGACACGCAGAAATTGACAGACACCAGCGACTATGCGTTAGACACCCGGTCCACAGAGATATTCACAGGCGACTGCAACGACTAGTCCACACCTGTGGATAGAACGGTGGATAACCTGTTGAGGGCAGTGGAAAAATCACCACCCGCCGGTCCCAGGATTCCGGTTTGAGGACTCCTGCTTTTCCCGCTGGCGCTCCTCCTGATCGCGGTTCTTCTGCTCCAGCTTTTCGCGGCGTTCCTGTTCCTCCGGGGTTTCGTTTTCTTGGCCCGGTCCACCCTCTGACGAAGACTCGTCGTCCGAGCCTCCGCCGCCTCCGCCGCCCTCGCCCTGATCTTCATCCTCACCTGAAAGGCTGTCGATCTTCTCATTCAGGCGGTCAACGCTTTCCCCTGTCTGCTGGTCTAAATCGCTGTTGGCCTGCGCGTTTCTTTCTTCGTTTTCGCCACCTTGGCCGCCGCCGCCCTGGTTCTGCTCATCGGGGTCACCATCGCCACCACCGGCGGAACCAACAATCTGGCAGGGCGCCACCCACTCCAGAGCTGACTCATACGCCTCCAGGGCGCCCTCGTCATCACCGGCCCCAACCAGACCATCACCTTGGATTTCAATGGCTGCGGACAGGTTGAAACGCACCGAGCACTCATACGAAAAAGCAGCAATCGTCCCATCATCGGCCACGATTGCCTTGGGAACGCCAACGAAAGCCTGCTCCAGTAGCTCGATGCCCTCTTCTAAGTGACCTGCATCCACACGGGCCGTCCCAAGGTTGTACTGCGACAGCCAAGGCTGTGGAAAATGTTGAGTCAATCTCATTTGCTGTTCATAAGCCATCTCCGCCTGGGTCCAGTCCGACCGTTCAGCTGCCTTCAGCGTCGACGCGCTCCACATGTAAAGCCCGATCAACAGGCCGCCAGCAACCACCATCGCGACCACCAACGGCAGCGTCCACCAGAGGACTGCAAGGATGCGGGGATTGCGTTCCCGTGGTGGCGGAGAGGAAAGCGTAACGGCACCAAAAGGCTGCGACACCTCCTGCGTGCTGAGGCTGGGCGCTGACACTCTGCTTCTGTAGCGGTTTCTAGATGGCATTTGTCGCCCGCAATCTGCGTGATCTTCTTACGAAGCTTGCAACTTCCCACGTGAGCAGCGCCGCCAGAGCCAGCGCTGGCACCCAGGTCACGTGGTAGTAGGTGAAAAGCTTCGGCCTTCCCTCAAGGACGGTGCCTGCCCCCTCCAAGAAGCTCTCCCCCAGCGCCCTCATAGACGTCTCAGAAGGATTGATCAAGAGCTCCACACCCAGGGTTTCTGCCAGCCCCTCCAAGGCACCCTCGTCCATTGACGAAATGGCGGTGGCCCCGTCCTCGTCCACCATGTACTCATCCGTCACGCCAACGCCGCCAACACCATAGACGCGCATCGGACCGCCCTGCGCCGTCCCGTATCCGATGACTGCGCCGCCGTCCAGAAGCCCCGCCACCTGGTCCAGTAGCTCACTGCCGGAGCCCAGAGCGTTCCCTTCACCCGTCGTGGTTTCTCCATCCGATAACACGACCAGGAAACGCCGATCCTGAGGGCGCGATTCCGCTGCACTTTCCAAGACGTCCAAAATGTTGAGGGCTGGACGCGCCAGGGTTGAGCCCGTGGAGAACTCCGACACCTCCTGGTGGAGGTTGTCCGCGAAGTTCAAAACGGCAGAGGAGTCAGTAGTTGCGGGCAACTCCACCCGAGACGAAGAATCCCAAGTAACCACCGTAAACCGCGCACTGCTGGCGCCCTCCACAAGCGCATGAATATCCCTCCGCACGGCATCTAAACGCGGGGCGCCGCCAGGGCCGTCCTCCGCAGCCATCGACCCGGTCCTATCCACCGCTATAACGACATCCACCTTTGAAACCACGTCTTCCTGTTCAACAGGAATGGCCGGTCCAGCCAGGCCAAATGCGACGGCGACCACCATGAGAAGTCGCCTGATAGTTGCGCTAAGAGACGCAGTTCGAGGGCGTTTCAGGTAAGCCCACGCCACCAAACCCACACCAATGAGCGTGAAGACGCCAAGGAAGAACAGTGAAACAAGCGGAGAAAACGTCATATCCGCACCACCACGGCACTGGACAAGAAGACGAGCAGCGCCCACGCCGCCCACAGGAACGCCGTCCTGGGGAGCGTCTCTTCCACAACCTTGACGTCGCCCTCCAGCTCCGCTTCCTGCGCGCTCTCAATTCGGTCAATGATGGAGGCAACGGCCCCGGGGTCGGAGGCGTCGTAGAAGTCGCCGCCAGCGCCCTCGACAACACTTCGGAGTTGCTCACCTTCCGCGGTCAACATGCCATCTTGCGCGGGGTACAAAGCAATTATGTCCACGTCGTTCTTCGTCGCGTACTCCACCGC